>NZ_SPQM01000100.1 GCF_004570345.1 Blastococcus sp. CT_GayMR20
GCGGCCGGAGCGGTGCAGCAGCGTGGCGGGGCGCACCGCACCGGCCCCGAACCGGCGGGCGGCACGGTCGGCCGCCAGCTCCGCCTCGCGGCGGCCGTGCTCCCGCGCGCCGAGCTCGAGCTGCTGCGGGGCGGAGTCGGCCTCCACCAGTCGCTCGGCCCGCACCCCGACCAGCCGGATGCGGGCGCGGTCGAGCCCGAGCGCGTCGAACAGGGCACGGGCCGTGTCGTACAGCTCCTGCCCGACGTCGGTGGGGACGTCGAGGGTGCGGCTGCGGGTGATCGTGGCGAAGTCGGCGAACCGGACCTTGATGCTCACGGTGCGCGCCAGCCATCCCCCCTCGCGCAGCCGGCCCGCCGTCCGCTCGGACAGCAGGAGCAGCTCACGGTGGATGACCGCCGGGTCGTCGATGTCGGTGCCGAACGTCTCCTCGTGCCCGGTGGACTTCTCCTGCTCGTCCGGGACGACACGGCGCGGGTCACGCCCCCACGCCAGCTCGTGCAGGTGTGCACCCAGCGCCGAGCCCAGCCCGCGCTGCAGGGTCTTCGCCGGCACGTGCGCCAGGTCGCCGACGGTGCGCAGCCCGAGGCGCAGCAGGATCTCCTCCGTCTTCGGGCCCACCCCCCACAGCGCGCCCACCGGCAGCGGGTGCAGGAAGTCCATGACCTCGGGCGGGCGGACGACGAGCAGCCCGTCCGGCTTGGCGCGGGTCGAGGCGAGCTTGGCCACGAACTTGGTGCCCGCCACCCCCACCGAGCAGGTGATGCCCTGCTCGTCGAAGACCCGGGCGCGGAGGTACTCGCCGATCTCCGCCGCGTCGCCGAGCCGCCGTCCGGCGCCGGAGACGTCGAGGAACGCCTCGTCCAGGCTCAGCGGCTCCACCAGCGGGGTGATCGAGCGGAACAGCGCCATGACCGAGCGGGAGACCTCGGAGTACAGCGCCATGTCCCCCGGCAGCACCGTCGCCGTCGGGCACAGCCGCAGCGCCCGGGCGGTGGGCATGGCCGCGTGCACGCCGTAGCGGCGGGCCTCGTAGGTGGCGGAGGTGACCACGCCCCGGTTGCCGGCACCGCCGACGATCACCGGCGTGCCGGCCAGCTCGGGACGGCGCCGCACCTCGACGCTGGCGAAGAACGCGTCCATGTCGACGTGCAGGACGGTGCATCCCTCCGCACGTCCGGCCGCTCGCAATCCCGCCCCCTCGCTCATACGTCGAACACCTGTTCGATCCGCTGTCCGGAGACTAACGGCACCGGCGGCGGCGCGCGCGCACCACCGCCGTGCCGTGTCGCTCCCGTGACCTCCCGGCGACCGCGGGTGTTCTCCCAGGTCGGGGCTGGTGGCTCGCCCACGTGTCGGACGAGGATGACGGAGGTAAGCAGTGACGGGGGGGCCGCCGTCCGGCGACCCCCGCAGCGACCTGGACGGAGAACTCATGGCGCTCGACGACGACATGACCAGCACGGAGGGTCCGGCCGACGGCGGTGCCGCCGGCACCCCGGGCACGCACGACGGCGGCGCGGACGGCGGAGCCGACAGCGGCGCGCACGGTCCCGCGGACGGTGGAGCCGATGGTGGCGCCGACGGCGGTGCCGATGGTGGCGCAGACGGTGGAGCCGATGGTGGAGCCGATGGTGGAGCCGATGGTGGAGCCGATGGCGGCGCCGATGGCGGCGCCGATGGCGGCGCGGACGGCGGCGCGGACGGTTCGGCCTGACCGAGGACCCGACCACGCAGGGCCGGGCGGAGCGTGAGCTCCGCCCGGCCCTGCGGCGGTGCACGAACCTCGACCCCCAGGTCTTCGCCGAGCAGTACTGGGCCCGCCGCCCGCTGCTGAACCGCGCTCAGGACATCGAGAGTGCGGCCCCTGGCGGGTCCTTCACCGACCTGCTCGACCTGGCCGCCGTGGACGAGTTGCTGTCACGGCGCGGGCTGCGCACCCCGTTCCTGCGGATCGCCAAGGACGGCGCCGTCGTCGACCCGAAGCGGTTCACGACGTCCGGCGGCGCCGGCGCCGAGATCGCCGACCAGGTGTCCTCCGACGCCGTCCTGCGGCTGTTCGCCGACGGCAGCACCGTCGTCCTGCAGGGTCTGCACCGGCTGTGGCCGCCGCTGATCGAGTTCGCCGACCAACTGGCCGCCGACCTGGGGCACCCCACGCAGGTCAACGCCTACATCACCCCGCCGTCCTCCCGCGGGTTCAGCCCGCACTACGACGTGCACGACGTCTTCGTGCTGCAGGTGGCCGGCGAGAAGCACTGGACCATCCACGAACCGGTGCTCCGCGACCCGCTGCGCACCCAGCCGTGGAACGACCGCGCCACCCAGGTGGCGGCCGCCGCTGAGGGCGAGCCGGTCATCGACGCGGTGCTGCGCCCCGGCGACGTGCTCTACCTGCCGCGCGGGTTCCTGCACGCGGCCACCGCGCTCGGCGAGATCAGCGCGCACCTGACCATCGGCATCCACTCCGTCACCCGCTGGGGCGCTGCGGAGTCCGCACTGGATCTTGTGCGCACGTTGGCCGCCGCCGATCCAACGCTCCGCGGGTCGCTGCCCCTCGGACTGGACCTGGGCGACCCCGACAGCGTGCGGGACGACGTCGCCGGCGTGATCGCCGGCCTGCAGGACTGGCTGGGCCGGCTCGACCCGGCGGAGGTGGCCGACCGGCTGCGCGCCTCGACCTGGGCGCAGGTCCGCCCGGAGCCGGTCGCCCCGCTCGCCCAGTCCGCCGCCGCGGCCGCACTGACGCCGGAGACGGTGCTCCGCCTCCGCCGGCGCCTGCGCTGCTCGCTCCGCGACGCCCCGGACGGCCGCGTCACCCTCCTGGCCGGCCGGCGCTCGCACTCCTTCCCGGGCACCGTGCGGGAGGCCCTCGCGGCGCTGCTCTCGACCGGCGAGCTCAAGGTCGGCGACCTGCCCGGCATGGACGCGGCCGACCGGACGGCGCTCGCCCGGCGGCTGATCACGGAGTCGATCGCGACCGTGCCCGACGCGGGACCGCGCCGGTGGGGGGCGTGAGCGCACCTTCCTCGCCGCGCCCGCTCGGCCGGCTGGACCCCGACCGGTGCTCGGTCCGGGCGCTCGACCGCGGGGACTCCCCCGTCGCCACCGCCTCGCCGGCCCAGCGCTGGCTGCTGATCGAGCAGTCGGGGCCGTGGGGGCGGGACGCGCTGATCGAGTCCCGGTTCGACGCCGGGGTCGCGCCCGAGCTGGCCCGCCGGTCGCGCGCCGAGAACGTGCGACTGCTGCTGGTCCGCCGACCCGGCGACCGGCTGGCCGACTCGGGCCGCCGGTGGGCCTACGCCGACAGCCGGCCCGGCCGGGAGGGGCTGTGGTGGTCGACGCGGGCGACCGACGCCGACCTGCTGACCGCGCCCTGGGACGGCTCCGTGGGTGAGCTCTCCACCCGGCCGACGTATCTGGTCTGCACCCACGGCGGCCACGACGCCTGCTGCGCGCTCCGCGGCCGACCCCTCGCCCGCGCGCTGCCGGCGCCGGGTCCGGCCGACGTCTGGGAGTGCAGCCACCTGGGCGGCGACCGGTTCGCCGCCAACGTGCTCGTGCTGCCGCACGGCTTCTACTACGGACAGGTGCCGGGGGACGGCGCCGAGCTGGTCGCCGCGCACGAGCGCGGCCAGGTCGCCCTCCCCTGGCTGCGGGGCCGCGCCGGTGTGCCCATCCCGGGGCAGGCGGCCCAGCACACGGCCCGCGGCGAGCTCGGGCTGCTCGGCCTCGACGACCTGCCGGTGTCCTCGGTGCGGGCCCTGACTCCGCCGGGGGCGGAGGTCGAGCGGTGGACGGTGACGATGACCGGTCCGGACGGCGACGTGGTGGCGACCGTGGAGAGCCGGCCCTCGGTCGAGGCGGTCCGGCTCACCTGCCAGGCCACCCACCCGGCGCACTCCCGCACGTGGCAGGTGTCGCTCGGCTAGAGCAGCGCGCGACCGCGGGCGGTGAGCAGTGGGATCGCCAACTCGGTGGCGGTGAGGGAGCCGTGGAAGGCGACGAGCCGGCTCGGGCCCGGCTCCAGACGCGGCGTCGTGAGCGCCCAGCTGCCCCGTGCCAGCGCCACGACGTCGCCGATGCGGGCCGCGACGGCGTCGTCCACCGGTCCGAAGACGCCGCTGGCGATCGCCTCGCCGCGACTCAGGACGCACGCACGGTGGCCGAGGACCTCGCGCCACCGGGCCAGGACGTCGTCCTCCGCGCCGGGCTCGGCGTGCACGTAGCGGGCCCGTGGCTCCCCCGCGAGTACGCGGACGCCCTCGGCCAGCTCCGGCTCCTCGTCGAGGTCGAAGCGTGTGCCCTCCGGGACGTCGAGCATGCCGTGGTCGGCGGTGACGAGGAGCGCCGCGTCGTCGGGCAGGCCGTCGAGCAGCAGTTCCACGACCCGGTCGACGAGGGCGAGCTGCGCCCGCCAGGCGGGCGAGTCGACGCCGCGGACGTGGCCGGTGAGGTCGAGTTCGGGCACGTACCCGTAGACGAGGGCGCGGGGTGTGGCGGACAGCGCGGCCAGCACCTGGGCGGCCAGGTCGCCGTGGCTGACCGATCCCGGGTACTCCGCACCCCGGTAGACCGCGCGGGTCAGCCCGGACCCGGCGTAGGCGAACGGGCCCACCGCCGTGGCCGGGACGCCCGCTGCGGCCGTCTGCTCGAACACCGTGGGCTGCGACTGCCAGACGGCCGGGTCGGGGTCGTCGCGCCACTGGACGTGGTTGAGGAGGCGGTCCTCCCCCGGGACGTCGGTGACGAAGCCGAGGATGCCGTGGCTGCCGGGCGGCAGCCCGGTGCCCAGCGTCGCGAGGCTGACCGGTGTGGTGCTGGGGCACGGGGCGGAGAGGTCGCCAGCGGGGCGGGCGAGCCCGGAGAGGGCGGGCGCGATGTCGGCGTGCGCCCGGATGAGGTCGGCACCGAGACCGTCGATCAGCAGGACCGCTGCCCGGCGGGGGCCGCCGAGGGAGGTGGTGAGATCGAGCGGGTCCGCCGGGAGGTCCCCGCGCCGCACCGGCACCCCTATCGCCGCGGCGACGCCCGGCAGGACGTCGGCGAGGGTGGCCTCGCCGTAGCGCGGCACCGCTAGGTCCGGCGCTGGAAGGACCTCGTCCTGGGGCCGATCGGGCGAAGACATCAGGGGCGGGCGGCCAGGAGGTGCAGGCCGGTGGCGATGTCGCGGTAGGGCGAGGCCTCGGCGAGCGCCAGCTCCAGCGCGCGGACTGCCTGCGACGCGGCGCCGGAGGTGGCTTCCAGGAGATCGGCGACCACGGAGACGCCCCGCCACGGGCCGGGCTCGAGGCCGGCCTCCTCGACGAGGGCGAGCAACTCCTCCGGGCTGAACCGGCGGCGGGCGGGGCGGGACCGGCCGGGTGACGGGTCTCGGTCCTCCAAGAGGGCCAGCGCCTCGACGGGGTGCCCGGCGACCGCCCGGCCGAGGACGGCGCCGGCGCGGTTCGCCGTCGCGAGGCTGACCTGGCCGCCGGGGCGAAGCGCCCCGGCGATCTCCCGGAGGGTCACGGCGGGGTCGTCGACGACCTCCAGCACGTAGTGGCAGAGCGCCAGGTCGTACCCCTCGGTGCCCGCCGACGGGAGGACCTCGTGCAGCAGGTCGCCGTCCCCCTGGAGGCCGCGGACGCGGTCGCCGACCCCGGCGGTGTCGGCCCGGCGGCGCAGGGTGGCCAGGGCGTCGGCGCTGGGGTCGACGACGGTGACGTCGTGCCCGAGGCGGGCCAGCGGGACGGCGAACATCCCACTGCCACCGCCGACGTCCAGGACCCGCAGCGGGGTGCCCGCGGCGACGACCGGGTCGAGCGCTGCCCAGACGGCAGCGGTCCGGGCGGGCAGCTGCTCGGCGGACGAGGCAGGGGCGGTCGGCACCCGGCCGAGCCTACTGGCGGGTCCGACCGCCCACCCGGCTCGGCGGGATCAGGCGCCGTCGGCGGCCCGCCTGATCTCGGCGATGTCGATCCGGCGCATCTGCAGCATCGCCTGGGTGGCCCGCTGGGCGCGTTGCGGGTCGGGGTCGTTGAGCAGATCCATGAGCTCGGTCGGGTTGATCTGCCACGAGACACCGAACTTGTCCTTGAGCCACCCGCACTGGCTCTCCTCGCCGCCCTCGAGGAGGCGGTACCAGTAGTGGTCGGCCTCCTCCTGGTCCTTGCACGGGATCTGGAAGGAGATCGCCTCGGAGAACGGGAACTGCGGCCCGCCGTTGAGGCCGGTGTAGGGCTGCCCGTCGAGCCTGAACTCGACGGTCATCACGTCGCCCTCCTTCATGGGCGGCGGCATGTTCGGCCCGTAGCGGGTGACGTCGCCGATGCTCGAGTTCGGGAAGATCGAGGTGTAGTGCTGCGCGGCCTCCTCGGCCTGGCCGTCGAACCAGAGGCAGGGAATCTGCTGGGGCATCGCTGGGTCCTCTCATCGCGTCCGGCACGTCCACCGGTTGACGAGTAAGACCGTGGCCCGCCGCTGAAGTCATCGGAAGGGCTCCGTGAACCGGCGCGGCGCAGCTCAGAACGGCGCGAGGTCCAGGATCTGGGAATCCGAGGCGGGTGCCCCCAGCTCGTACGGTTCGAGGAATGCGGTGCCCGGTGGTCGGGTGACTCGGGTGACGCCGCTGGGCGTGGTCACCCACAGGGCGCCATCGGCGTCGAGGCGGAAGATCCATCCCGGAGCATGCGTCTTCAACCGGTGATGCCGACGGCACAGGCAGCACAGGTTGTCGCAGTCGGTCGGGCCACCCTCGGCGTGCGGGACGACGTGGTCCAGATCGGCCCAGCCCGTCCTGTTGCCGCAGCCGGGATGGCGGCATCCACGGTCGCGCGCCTTGGACCACCGCCGCTGTTGCGCTGTGGGCGAGTAGCCGTCGCTCGCCGGGGGTCTGCTCACGAGGGGGCAGTTGCAGTCGTCGCCGGAGTGCTGCGGACAGCCGCGGCGCACCGCCTGCTCGAGCTCGCGGCGTGTGAGAGTCGCGAGAAGCGCACCGCCGGAGCCCAGCAGGTCGCAGTGCAGGGAACCACCGGTGGGTGCCTGGAGGCCTCCCGGACAGACGGCGTCGAGAGCGGTGAGGAGGGCGCGCAGGTGACGAGCCGTGATCGGCTCACCCTCGACCTCGGCGACGCCGGTCGGCACGCCACCACTGGCGGGTACCGAAGGATCTGGCAGCAGCGAGTTCAGCGGCGCGAGCACCCGTAGCTCTGCGGTGACCGGCGGACGGCTGTCGTCCCCGGGGCGGAGCGTCATCTCCGTCATGACCTCGGCCCGGATCTGACCGATCGGACGCATGTCGCCGTCGGCCTTGGCCTGGCGCGCGTGTGCGTCCACCGAGCCGTACATCGCCGCGGCGACGGGCTGCGGAACGACGGTGACCACCTCGGACATGCCCTCGAGAGCCGACCGGCGGAGCAGGACGTCGGCGGCCGACCGGGCGCGCTGCCTCCGCCGCTCTGCCGCCTCCTCATCGCGACGAACCACCTCCGTGCGCACGAGTGCCTGCAGGCGACTGATCGAGAGCTCGGCCGCCTGGGGCAGCACGACGGCCTCGACCGAGGCCACGAGGTGTGCATCGAGATCGGGCCCGTACCGGTTGACCTCGGCGGCGATCGCCCGTGCGCGGGGCCAGTCGAGCTCCCCGTCGGCAAGGGCCGCCCACGTGTCCGGGAGCCGGTGGAACAGCGTCCAGGCCACCGAGATGAGTCTCGTCGCCTCACCCCGGGAGCAGTTCATAATCAAGGCGAGCTCGTCCGGGAAAAATTCCGAGACGCCCTCGGGGAGGGGGTCCCGGTCGGACCACGCGGGCGATACGGCACCCGGTGCGCCTGCCGGGCGGTCTCGGTCGCTGCTGCACCGGGTTGCCAACTGCACGACCATCTCGACGCGGTACGCCCAGAGCCGGCTGTCGGCGAAGTTCACCCGGCGCATCTCCTCGGCCATCTCACGATCCGTGCGCGCAGCCACGGGCATCAGCTCCCCCAGCCGCGCCGGATGCCAGTCCTGGTCGGAAGGCCACAGGTCTGCCGACGGGCCCGACGACACGGTGAGCTGGTCCACCGTCAGCCCGATCCCGAAGCCACCGCCCTCGAACACATGAGCGAATCTATGAGAGGGGTACGACAGAATTCGCTTGGACGAACTGAAGGATGTTCGCAGCTCCGGGCGGCCGAACGGCTGGACTGCTTGCCTCGTACTCCTGGCACGACGTGGCTGTCCGAGCGGCCCACTGTGGGACACCTGGTCGCATGCCGTGGGGAATGCGAAGGCGGACCGCCTACGACGGCCGCCAGAATGCTGCCGTGAGCTGGGCCGAGCACGTTTGGCGAGATCTCGACGCACCGAGGGCTCCCTCGGATCACGAACGTCGAATAATCGCCACCCTCGTTCAGGCGGTGGGGGAACCACTGCTGCAAGAGCAGGTCACGTCGGTCGTGATTGATGCGGTCTGCCGGTGCGGCTGCTCGTCAATGCGGCTCCGTACTGACTCGGCGGCCGTTCCCGCTGACACGGTGTCCAAGCTGTCTAGCCGGTGTCGACCTGACTACTTCGCGGTCGATGCCTCAGGTCGCGATCCTGGCTACCAGGACGTCAACGTCGTGCTGCACCTCCTGGGCGGCCGGGTGGGCGAACTGGAGGTCTTCGACGCCGTCAAGGGCGAGGGCGCTGCCGTTGCGCTGGACGGACTCGCCGGTCTGACCGAACCAACCGTGAGCTGAGCCGCCGTCACGCTGGCCGTCCCTATCGCTGAGCTTGTCCCTGAGCGGCCCACCCAGGACACGTAGGGCACGCCACTCTTGCCCTGAAGCGTCATTACCTAGGTGGTCCCGGAGGCGGCTTCGTCCAGTAGTGACCTGCCAACGCGGTGAAGAAGATGCCGATGAAGACGGCGATACCGCCGCCGATGTTCGCTCCTTCGTCCCACCAGATGATCGACGTGACGATGAAGAACGCGAAGAGCCCCACCGGCCAGAACGGCGCAGACGATGGCGGGTGCGCGGTAGTAGGAGTTGAAGTTGGAGTCCTCGCTCATGCCGCCTCTAGCTGTACTGACCGACGAATCTGGCACCCGGGCCAGCGTTCAGGCCGCGAACGAGGCGCACGTCCCCGCCGACGGCACCCTGGCACCGCGGATGCACTCCTGTCACGGACTTGGTCTCGATCGAGCGACACGGCCGATGTCCCTGAAGCCGCCTTCAGGGACGGACCCTTCTGATCGAACTGTCGTGGATCAGTGGCCGGAGCTGCCGGGGCTGGAGTGCCAGAGCTTGCGGGGCGGACCGGATGCCGCCCGCCGTGCCGCGGCCTTCGCGTCCTCGCCGGCGGGCTTGATGTCGGCGTACGGCGACATCCGGAAACCGGTCGGGTGGACCAGCACCGGACGCACCATGACCGGACGCTGCCCGTGCGAGGCCGCCGCCCCGGCGATCGCCTGCTCCGTGAACTCCCCCGGCGCGGCCATCAGCTCCTGCACGCCCGACAGTCCGTCGGCCTCCCACGCCTCGTGCAGCGCCGGCAGCTCCCACGCCCCGGTCGCCCGGAGCGAGACCCCGCGGGGGCCCGTCCGGCGCAGCACCCCCCGGATGACCAGCAGCCAGGAGTGGAAGACCGTCGCGGCGTAAGGACCCTGCGCGTCCTCGAAGAAGGTCGAGTCGGTGCAGCCGGTGCCGTCGTCGAGGGTCACGAAGACCACCCGTCGTCCCGAGCGGATCGGCGGGGTCTGGGTGGCGACCTTCACCCCGGCGACCAGCACCTCCGCGCCGCTGCGGCAGGTGAGCATCTCCCCCGCCGGAACCGCGCCGATCGCCGCCAGGAACGGCCGGTAGAAGTCGATGACGTGCCGGCTGGCGTCCAGGCCCAGCACCTCCAGCTCCGCCCGCACCAGCTCGGCGTCGGTGAACTCCGGCAGCCCGCTGCCCTGCGCCCAGCTGGGTCCGGTCTCCTCCGGAGCATCGTCGGACTCCTCTGACAGACCCAGCCCCATGAGGTCGAGGCTGAGCTGCCCCGACGAGCTCGCCCGGGCGCCGCTGCGGCTCCACCGGTCCAGCTCCCCGATCTGCAGCAGCAGGTCGCGCCGGGTCACCTGCCGGCGCCGGTGGGTGGGCCGGCCCGCCTCGCGATCGCGCACTCCGAAGCCGTAGAGGGAGTCGAAGCCGCCGGCCAGCACCAGCCGCTCGACCACCGGGCGGGACACCGACGCCCGGGACCAGAAGTCGGTCAGCGACCGGTAGGGCTGCCCCATCACGATCCGGGCGACCTCGTCGTCGGAGATGCCCTTCACGTCGGCCAGCGCCAGCCGGATGCCGTAGTCCGACGGTGACCGCATCGTCGCCGGCATCCACTCCGGCCGCCGCCGGGCGGGGTCGGCATCCTCCGCAGGGTCAGGGCCGGGCTCGAGCAGCTCGACGCGGTAGGTGTCGGACGAGGCGTTGACGTCCAGGCCCAGCACCCGGATCCCGAAGTTGCGCGCGTCGTCGAGGATCAGCCGCTTGGGGTACATGCCGGGGTCGTGGGTGAGCACCCCGGCGAGGAACGCCGCCGGATGGTGGGTCTTCAGCCACGCCGACTGGTAGGTGGGCAGCGCGAACGCCGCCGCGTGGGCCTTGCAGAAGCCGAAGGACCCGAAGGCGGCGAGCACCGTCCAGACCTGCTCGGCCACCTCGACCGGATAACCGGCGGCCAGCACCTGCGGCACGAACCAGGCCCGCACCTCCGGATGCGCGTCCTTCTCCCCCAGCGCCCGGCGGACCTCGTCGGCCTCGGCGAGGGTGCACCCGGTCATCCGGGCGACGATCTGCAGCACCTGCTCGTGGAAGACCACCACCCCCGCCGTCTCCGCGAGGGCGAACTCGAGGTCGGGGTGCGGGTAGACGGCGTCCCGCCAGCCGTTCCGGGCCATGAGGAACGGCGTGACCATGTCGCTCTTCACCGGCCCGGGCCGGAACAGCGAGATGTCGATGATGATGTCCTCGAACGTCCGCGGCCCGAACTTGCCGACCAGCTCGCGCTGCCCGGGCGACTCGATCTGGAACATGCCGAGCGTGCGGGTGCTCTGGATCAGCTCGAACGTCGTCGGGTCGTCGCGCGGGATCGCGTCGATGTCGACGGTCTCGCCGTCGATCCGGGCCACCTCGTCGAGGGCGTGCGCGATGGCCGACTGCATCCGGATGCCCAGCAGGTCGAGCTTGAGCAGCCCCAGCTCCTCGACGTCGTCCTTGTCGAACTGGCTCATCGGATAGCCCAGGTAGCTGTTCTCCACCGGGGTGCGGTCGAGCAGCGTGGCGTCGGAGAGCAGCACGCCGCACGGGTGCAGCGCGATGTGGCGGGGCAGCCCGTCGAGGCGGGCGACGAGGTCGAAGAGCAGGTCCAGGTCGCCGGTGCCACCACCGCGACGGGACCCGAGCCGGCTGGCCCGCAGCTCCGGGAGGTCCTTCAGCGCGGCGTGCACCTGGTTGGCCCGGATGTGCGGGAACGCCTTGGCGACGGCGTCGATCTCGGCCGGGGGCAGGCCGAGGGCCGCGCCGACGTCGCGGATGGCGTGCCGCACCCGGTAGGTGTCCATCATCGAGATGCAGCTGACCCGGTCGGCCCCGAAGCGGTCGATGACCGCGTCGTAGACCTCCATGCGCCGGGCGGATTCCACGTCGATGTCGATGTCGGGCAGCTGGTGGCGCAGCGGGGAGAGGAAGCGCTCCATCAGCAGGCCGTAGCGCAGCGGATCGACGTCGGAGATGCCCAGCAGGTAGGTGACCAGGCTGCCGGCACCCGATCCCCGCGCCGCCGCCCGAACCCTCAAGCTCTTGATGAGGTCGACCACGTCGGCGACGGTGAGGAAGTAGGAGGGGTAGCCGAGCTGGTCGATCACGCCCAGCTCCTCGTCGAGCCGCTGCCGCACCCGCTCCGAGGGGGCCATGCCGCGGCGGCCCATCCCCGCCTCGCAGCGGGCCCGCAGGATCTCCGAGGGACCCATCCCCCGCTCGGCGGGGGTGGTGACCACGTCGAGCTCGGGATAGCGGACGCTGCCGATGCCGAGGTCGTCACGGAGGTCGACCACGCACTGCTCGGCCAGCCGGGCGGTGCGCTCGAGCAGCCGCAGGGCGGCGTCGCGGTCGGGGCCGACGAGCTCCTCGGCCACCGCGGCCATCTCCTTGCCCGACTTCAGGTACCCCTCGGCGGTGCGCCGGTCCACGTGCCGCGTGTCGAGCGCGACCAGCCGGCGGGCCGCGTCCAGCACGTCGGCGGTCGGCGCGTCCAGGGCGTCGACGTACCGGACGGCGTTGCTCAGCACGACCGGCAGGCCGTTCTCCTCGGCGAACCGCAGCATCGCCTGCGCCCGCGACCGGTCGCCCTGCCCGCGGTGGTGGACGACCTCGAGCACCAGCCGCCCGGGCCCGAACGCCGCGCGCCAGGAGTCGAGGTGGGCGACGGCGAGGTCGCCGCGCCCGGTGAGCAGCGCCCGGCCCACCGGGGAGCCGGGACCGAGCAGGGCGATCAGCCCCGGGGAGTGCTCGGCGGCCATCGCCAGCGAGCTCACCGGCTCCCCCCGCGTCCCGCGCAGGTGGGTGGCGCTGGTCAGCCGGCACAGCGACCGCCAGCCCCCGCCGTCCCGGGCGAGGAAGGTGACCCGCGGCAGCCGCGGATCGACGCTCGCCCCGCCGCGGGCAGGACTCCGGCGGACCGGTGCCTGCAGGCGCGGTGGCCGGACCCCTCCCCCGACGGGACGACCCAGCGGCGGGGCCAGTGTGGTGTCCAGGGCAGGGGCGATCGCCAGGTCGACACCGAAGATCGGGCGCACTCCTGCGGTCCGGCAGGCGAGGGCGAACTTGACCGCGCCGTAGAGCCCGTCGCGATCGGTCAGGGCCAGCGCCGCCATGCCGTGCTCGGCGGCCCGCGTGACGAGGTCGGCGGGGTGGTTGGCCCCGTACTGCATGGAGTAACCGGACGCGACGTGCAGGTGGACGAAGGGGTCGTTCACCTCCGGGAACGCGAGCCGGGGCCACCGGTGCCCCGCGGGCGGGTGAACGGTGAACGGGAGGGTTCGGGTGCGGCCGGAGCCGGGGTGGCGAGGAAGTTCTCCACCACGACGAGGAAGGCCCCGACGTCCCGGACCAGGTCGTCGGCCTCGCGCTCGGTGACCGCGTGGGACAACCCGGCCTCGGCGGCGGCCCGCTTCGCGGCGCCGGCGGCGAAGAAGGTGGCCCACTCCCCCAGCTCGGGAGCCACCTGACCGAGCAGCACCCAGGCGCTGCGCGGCCGGCGGCGGGCCGGTTCGGGCCGGGTGCGGGCGGCCAGCACGCCCGCGGCCGCCCGCAGCGCACCCAGGTGCGCGGTGGCGTACCGCTGGCGCGGATCGGTGTGCCCGGTCGCCTCCCGGAGCGCGCGGTGGGCCTGGTCGAGGAGCTGGGTGGCCGCGGGGGGCAGCGCGGGGGGCAGAGGCAACTGGGTGGGCACGGCTCGGAGGGCGCTCATCAGTCGTGCACCCGGACGAGCCACCAGCGGTTGCCGGCGGCGTCCCAGGACAGGTCGTAGACCCCGGCGAAGCTCGTCCGGGACCGGCCGGCCCGCACCGCCTCGACCCGCCAGACCTCCTGCGTGGCGACCAGGTCGGACGACGCGCCGCCGAAGCCGGCCCCACCGGGGACGCCGGCCCCCCGTCGCCACCAGGGAGCGGTCTGCACCCAGGAGTCAAGCAGCTCCCCCACCAGGTAGCGGGACTGCCCGCGCCAGAACTGCACCGGACCCAGCGGACCCCGCTCGACCTGCACCTCTTCGCCGACCTGGTCAGCGACC
The DNA here is from genome assembly GCF_004570345.1 of Blastococcus sp. CT_GayMR20. The sequence goes on from NZ_SPQM01000100.1 coordinate 13,774, forward strand.
TCACCCAGTACCCGGCTCATGCCAGACTCCCCACCTCTCGCCCGCCTCGCACGCCGGCCCCGGACCACCGCTCCGGGCGGGGAAGGGCCGAGGAGCGGTGGAGGACCGGCGTTCTGTCGAACACGTGTTCGAACAGGGACAAGTAGACCGGACGGCGGAGGGGGCGTCAAGCGCAGACGGGCGTGTCCCGCGCAGCCCACGGGGTCGTTCCGACGGCGCTCCCGGGTGACGCACGCCGCCGGGACCGGTGGGAGGATCCGCACATGACCGCGCCGGAACACCCACGGGTCGCCGAGGTCGCGCGACTGCTCCGCGAGGCCGGCGTCCCCGGCGCGGTGCGCCACCTGCCCGACAGCGCCCGCACCGCGGCGGCCGCCGCGGCGCAGCTCGGCGTCGAGGTGGGCGCGATCGCCAACAGCCTGGTCTTCGACGTCGCGGGCAACCCGCTCCTCGTGCTCACCAGCGGCGCCCACCGGGTCGACGAGTCGCTCGTCGCCACACTGCTCGGCGTCCCGGCCCTCTCCCGCGCGACCCCGGAGTTCGTCCGCCGGCACACCGGCCAGGCGATCGGCGGCGTCGCCCCCGTCGGCCACCCCGAGCCGATCGGCACCCTGGTCGACATCGAGCTGGCGCGTCACGAGCAGGTCTGGGCGGCGGCCGGGCACCCGCACACCGTCTTCCCCACGACGTTCGACGAGCTGCTCCGGCTGACCGGCGGCACGCCGGCCGAGGTCGGCACGGAGGCGGCTGCCCGATGACGGGGACGAGGCCCGCGACCCGCGTGGTCGAGCTGCCCACGCCGTGGCTGCGCGACCACATGCACGAGGCGCTCACCATCTACGGCCTGGCGATGGGCTACGACTCCGCCGTCGTCGCCGGCCGGTACGGCTACGCGATCCAGCACACCGACCGTCCCGGGTTCCGGGCGGTCGGCGCCTTCGCCGAGTCGCCGGACGGCGAGCAGCTCGTCGGGTTCGGCTACGGCTACGTGGTCGCCCCCGGGCAGTGGTGGCACGACCAGGTGCGCGCCGCCCTCGACCGCCGGACGGCGAGGAAGTGGCTGCCCGGCGCCTTCGAGGTGTGCGAGCTGCACGTCCACCCCGACCACCAGAGCCAGGGCCTCGGCCGCCGGCTCCTGCACGCCCTCGTCGCCGACCTGCCGCATCCGGCGGCTCTGCTGTCGACCCCGGACGCCGACACGAAGGCCTTCCGGCTCTACCACGCCGACGGCTTCGTCGACCTGGCCCGCGGCTACCACTTCCCCGGCGACTCCCGGCCCTTCGCGATCCTCGGCGCCCGACTCCCCCTGCATCCGCGCGACCCCGCGGCGGCGAACAGCAGAGCGTGACCTCTCCCGGAGCCGCCTCCTCCGCCGTCGACGTCGTGGTCGTCGGGTCCGGCCACAACGGGATGGTGGCCGCCTGCTACCTCGCCCGCGCCGGGCTCTCGGTCGAGGTGGTGGAGTCCGACGACGTCCTGGGCGGGGCCGTCTCGACCGTCGAGCGGTGGCCCGGTGTCCGCGTGGACCGCGGCTCCAGCGCGCACGTGATCATCCGGCAGAGCGGCATCCTCGAGGAGCTCGACCTGGCCGCGCACGGGCTGCGCTACCTCGACTGCGACCCGTGGGGCTTCGCCCCCGCGCCGTCCCCCGGGTCGTCCGGTCCGGACGGGCAGCCCCTCGTCCTCTCCGTCGACCTCGACGCCACCTGCGCCTCGATCGCCGCCGCCTGCGGCCCGGAGGACGCGGCGGCCTACCGCCGGTTCGTCGAGGTCTGGGCGCCGCGCAGCCGCGCCGTCGCCGCTTCGTTCGGCCGGCGCCCCGACGCCGCCGGGCTGCTCCGCTCGTTCTGGCCGCTGGGCGCGCCGTCCGACGGCCGTCCCCGGACCCCCGGGGGCGAGCTCGCGGTCGACTTCCTGAGCTCGGGTGATGCCCTGCTGGACCGCTGGTTCGCCAGCGAGCGGCTCAAGGCGGCCCTGGCCTGGTTCGGTGCCCAGTCCGGTCCGCCCATGTCCGAACCGGGCACCGCGGCCATGGTCGCCTGGGCGACGCTGCTCCACGACGTCCCGCCCGGGCACCCGGTCGGCGGCTCGGGCGGCCTGACGGCCGCGCTGCGGCGGCGGCTGGAGTCCGACGGCGGGCGTGTCACGCTCGGGGACGGCGCCGCGCGGCTGCTCACCAGCGACGGCCGCGTCACCGGCGTGGAGACCGTGTCGGGACGCCGGATCGCCGCTGCCGCCGTCCTGGCGGCGTGCCACATCGGCGTCACGCGGATGCTCGCCGGCGACGCCGCTCCGCCGGCGCTGGCCGACGCCGACCCGCCCCTCGGCAACGGCTTCGGCCTGGTGGTCCGGGCGCTGACCGACGCGCCGCCGGCCTATCCCGGCGTGCCCGGCGAGGTCGCATCGCAGGGCCTGCAACTGCTGTGCACCGACCGGGCCGAGCTCGCCGCGGCGCACGGCGACTGGGCGGCGGGGCGGCTGCCCCGGGCGCCGGTCCCCCTCGCGATGTGCTTCTCGGCCGGCGACGACACCCTCGCCCCGCCCGGGCAGCACGTCGTCACGGTGTGGGGGCAGTGGTACCCGTACGCGCTGGCCGACGGCGGGAACTGGGACGACCTCGCCGAGTCCGAGGGGCAGCGGCTCGTCGCGGCGGTGGACCGCCACGCGCCGGGCTTCGCGGACTCGGTACAGCGACTGTACGTACAGACGCCGCTGGAGCTGGAGCGCGAACTGTCCCTGCCCCGTGGCAACGTCATGCACGTGGAGATGGGCCTGGCCAGCATGTTCGCGTTCCGGCCCACGCCTGCGCTCTCCGGCTACACGGTCCCGGGCCTGGCCGGTCTCTACCTGGCCGGTGCCTCCACGCATCCGGGTGGTGGGGTGTCGGGCAACTCGGGGCGCACGGCCGCCCGGGTGCTGCTCGCCGACCGGCGGCCCGTCTCCCGCGCCCGCTCGGCGGCGGCCCGCAGCCTGCGGCGGACGGCCGCCCGCCTGCGGCCGGGTCCGACGTGACCAGCGTGGCGGCGACGCGGCTGCGGCTGCCCCGGCTCGCAGCCGTGCCCCTGCTGCTCGCCGTGCTGCTGGTCCTGACCGCGATCGCCTATCCCCTGACGGACGGCGCGGCCCGCGACGCCGTCAGCTGGACGATCGTCGTCCTCGGCTCGACGCTGTCGGTGGTGCATGCCGGGCTCGCACGAAGAGCCCGCACGGCACTGGGCCTGCTGGTCCTGGTCGCGGTCACCGCGGTCGCCTTCGAGGCGTTCGGGCTGTCCACCGGCATCCCGTACGGCCGGTACACCTACAGCGATGCCCTCGGCCCGACGCTGCTGGGCGTGCCGTTCCTCGTCCCGCTGGCCTGGCTGATGATGGCGTGGCCGAGCTGGGTGCTCGCCGAGCGGCTGGCCCGCCCGGTGCGGCCGCACCGGCGCGGAACCGTGCGCGTCCTCGCGGCGGCCGGCGTCTTCGCCGCCTGGGACGTCGTCCTCGATCCGCAGATGGTGCAGGCCGGCTACTGGACGTGGGCCCACCCTGCGCCGGGCCTGCCCGGCATCGACACCGTGCCGCTCACCAACCTGGCGGGGTGGCTGCTGGCCGGCGTGGTGCTCATGGCACTGCTCGACCTGCTGGTCACCCGCACGTCCGTTCCCGACGCCCCTCGGGTGGGGCCGGCGGCGCCGTTGCTCGCGCTGGGCTGGATGACGCTGGGCGGAGCGCTGGCCCACGCGGGCTGGCTCGGTCTGCCCGGATCGGCGGCGTGGGGTGCGGGGCTCGCGGGCGTCGTGCTCCTGGTCCTGTTCCTGCAGGAGCGGCGTGCCCGGGCGTCTTCCCGGTGAGCGGTCGGGCGATCCGGGCGCTGTCGGGGCTGTCGGTGCTGGGCGCGCTGCACGCCCTCCTCAACGTGCTCCTGCTGCGCCGACCGCCGGCCGATCCGCCGCCCGTCCGCCGTCCCGTGGCCGTGGTCGTCCCCGCCCGGGACGAGGAGGCGCAGATCGGGGGGTGCCTCACCGCCCTCCTCGACCAGCGGGGGGTCGCCGACCTGCGGATCGTCGTCGTGGACGACGGCTCCACCGACGGCACCGCCGAGGCGGTCCGGTCCTTCCCCGATCCCCGTGTCCGGCTCGTCCGCGCCGACCCGCCCCCTCCGGGTTGGCTGGGCAAGCCGCACGCCTGCGCGACCGGCGCGGCGGCGGCACCGGCGCGGGGCGCCGACGACGTCCTGGTGTTCGTCGACGCCGACGTGCGGCTCTTCCCCGACGCGGTCGCCGGGGCCGTCGCCGTCCTGGAGCGGAACGGACTGGACCTCGTGTCCCCCTGGCCCCGGCCCCTGGCGGTCGGCGTCGCCGAGCGCCTGGTGCAGCCGCTCGCGCCGTGGCTGTGGGCGACGACCCTGCCCCTGCGGCTGGCGGAACGGTCCTCGCGGCCGTCGCTGGCCGCGGCGAACGGGCAGTTCCTGGTGCTCACGCGCGCGGGGTACGACCGGGCTGGTGGGCACGCCGCCGTCCGCGACCAGGTCCTCGAGGACATCGCGCTGCTGCGGGCGGTGAAGCGTTCCGGCGGTCGCGGGGTCCCGGTCGACGGCTCCCGGCTGGCCGCGTGCCGCATGTACGACGGCTGGCCGGCGGTGCGCGACGGGTACGCCAAATCCCTGTGGTCGGCGGTCGGCGGTCGTCCCGCGGCGAGCGCCGCC
>NZ_SPQM01000101.1 GCF_004570345.1 Blastococcus sp. CT_GayMR20
TGGCGATCGTCGCCGTCCGGTTCCACCCCGAACGCGACTAGCCCCGCGCCGTCACCTGCCCAGGGCAGCGCCGAGCCGGGTCACCGCCGCGGCCTCGGCGTCGTGGAGCGCGGCCAGGTGCCCGCTCATGCCGGCCAGCACCGCCGCGAGGCGCTCCTCGTCCAGCGGCGGCGCGTCGGCGTGCTCGCCCCGCAGCCGCCACAGCTCGTCGGCGGCCGCCGCCCGGTCCGCCGCTCCAGCGTCGCCCTCTGCGACCGCTCCGGTGACCGTGGCGGTCAGGGTCCGCAGCCGGGCGATCACCGGGACGTCGTCCGGCAGCGCCGTCTCTGCCAGGGCGTGCCAGCGGTCGGCGATCTCGCGCCACCGCGGCGCCTCGGCGGCCAGCCCGGGCTCGTCGAGCACGACGGCGGCCTGCTCGAGCCCGTCGGCGAACAGCCCGCGCAGGTGCCCGCCGTCCATCCCGGCAGGCTCGACGCCCTCCCACACGCTGGCCAGCGCCCGCAGGAGCTGGCGCCGGTCGGCGAACACCGTCGGCCACCCCTTCGCGGCCCGGGGGTCGACGAGCAGCCGGGACCACTTGCGCCAGGCGGGCAGCGCGAAGGAGGTCGAGGTCCCGCCGAGGTGGTCCACGCCGGCCTCCAGCCCGGCGCGCACCGCGGCGCGCACCCGATCGGCCGGCACGGCGGCGTCCGTGGTGCGGACGACGAGCATCGTGTTGCGGTAGCTGCCCACCCGGGTCCGCGCCCGGTCCAGGTCCGTGGCCGCCACGGTCAGCGGCGCCAGCGTGCGGTCGTCGACGTGCACCCGACTCCCGGAGGCGGCGTAGGCGACGACCGGATGACCGCCCTGTCCGTCGAGGAACGGCGGCAGGTTCCAGTAGCCGAGGTGGTAGCGGTCCGGCCAGACGATCGCCGGATCGCCGGCGGCCAGCGTGGAGGTCAGCGCCTCGGCCGCCCCCGCGGCGCCCCCTGTTCGCGACCAGGCGACGTCCAGGCCCAGCCGATCGACCGTCGTGGCCAGCCGCCGGTCGAAGTACTGCCAGGAGTGGGTGAACCCGAGGGTGACGATGCGGCTGTCGTCGTGGGCGAACTCCCAGAGGATGTAGCCGGCGCCGAGCCCGCCGCCGACGAGGAACAGCAGCGGCTCGGTCAGCGGCCCATCGGGCCCGGTGACGCCGCGGTGGGCGAGGACGTTCGCCAGCGCCGCGGTGTCCGGGTCGGTGCCACCGCGCAGGGCCCAGCCGGCGTCGACGACGGGACCGCTGTCGACGGCGGCGCCGACGACGTGGGCGCGGGCGACGGCGTAGCGCTCGCCGGTCCGGGCCATCCGCGCGCGCACGCGCGCCTTGAGCTGCTTGGCCGTGGTCATGGTCGGACTCTCCCCGGCTGCGCCCGCGGCGACGGCTCCACGCGCCGTGCGCCGCCGCAGCCGTGGCATCCGATGAGGTGAGGACGTCCGGGCCGTGCAGCACCTCGAGGCTCTCGCAGTCCCCTTTGCCCCGCGTCGCCGGCCCGCGTGGAGGACCGGTCTGGGGTTGGGCGTGAGGCGCGCCGGAGCTCACGATAGACCGGCGGCGCCTCCTGGGGGAGTCTCCACGGCGCAGTGGGGGGAGGGGCAGCCGCTCTAGCTGCGGGCGGCCGGGCGATCGGCGACCGTGCCGATCCTCGGGCGGAGACGGCCCTCCGGATCGAGCCGATGCAGGATCGCCCCCGCGATCTCGCTGAGCTGCCCGACCTGCTCGGGCGTGAGCGCATCGATCACGTGCTCCCGGACGGTGGCCACGTGGCCGGGCGCGGTGTCCTGCAGCGTGCGCCAGCCCGCCTCGGTCAGCCGGGCGTTGGTCGCGCGGGCGTCCTCGGGGCACGTCGAGCGTTCGAGGAGGCCACGGTCCTCCAGCCGGCGCACGACGTGCGAGAGGCGGGGGAGCGTGGCGTTGGTCCGGGTCGCGAGAGCCGTCATGCGCAGCGTCCGGTGCGGTGACTCCGACAGCATGGCGAGGACGAAGTACTCGAAGTGGCTCAGCCCGGCGTCCCGGCGCAACTGCGAGTCGAGAACACCGGGGAGCAGCTCCACCACGCCGACCAGGCGTACCCACGCCGTCAGCTCGTCGTCGTCCAACCATCGCGCGCCCACACGGCCATGGTCGCACGTGGATGGTTGACGCGACAACCAATGACGGTTACGGTCACCTCGAAAAGTTGAAGCGACAAGCAATTGGAGGCGCGGCCATGACGTTGCTCGCCCTGCCGGTCCATGCCCCACCGGGCGCGGCGCCGGTCGCCCCGTCGGTGCGGACCCGGGTGACCGTCCCGCTGCGGTTCCCCGACGGCTATGCGACGACGGCCGACGTCTTCACCTTCACCGGCCTGGCCGACGGAAAGGAGCACCTGCTCCTCGGCCTCGGCGACTGGCGACGTGCGCTCGAGCGTTCCGCCGGGGGAGGAGCCGCGCCGTTGGTGCGACCGCACAGCGAGTGCCTCACCGGTGACGTGTTCGGCTCCGAGCGGTGCGACTGCGGACCGCAGCTGCGCGAGGCGGCCGAGCGGATCACCGACGCCGGCGGCTTCCTGCTGTACCTGCGCCAGGAGGGCCGCGGCATCGGCCTCTACGCCAAGCTCGACGCCTACGCGCTGCAGGACGCCGGCCTGGACACCTACGAGGCCAACCTCGCCCTGGGCCGCGGCGAGGACGAGCGCGACTACACGGCCGCCGCCCAGATGCTCACGGCCGTCGGGGCCGAGCGGATCCGGCTGCTCTCCAACAACCCCGACAAGGCCGCGCAGCTCGACGTCCTCGGGGTCACCGTCACGGAGCAGGTGCGCACCGGCGTGCATCTGTCGGCGGCCAACGCCCACTACCTCGAGACCAAGCGCGACCACACCGCGCACCTCCTCGACCTCCCGGTCGCCGGCTGACCCCGGCGCCACCCCGACAGCAAGGAGCTCATCTCATGGCGCGCATCACCGTTCTCGGCGGCACCGGCTACGGCGGGGAGGCCGTCGTCCGCGAGGCCGCCCGCCGCGGGCACACCGTCACCTCGTACAGCCGCCGTCCCCCCGCAGAGCCGGTGGACGGGGTCACCTACGTGACCGGCTCGCTGCTCGACCCGGACATCCTGGCGCGGAGCGTCGGGGACGCCGACGTCGTGTTCGAGGCCCTCTCCCCGCGCGGCGACATGCAGGGGAAGGTCGAGGGCCTCGTCGACGACCTGATCCGGCTCGCCGACGGGGCCGGTGTCCGGCTGGGCGTCCTCGGCGGCGCGTCCTCGGTGCTGGTCTCCGAGGGCGGCCAGCGGCTGTTCGACGTCGCCGAGACCGCCCCCGAGATCCTTCCGGAGGTGCAGACGGGCCTCGACGTGCTGGACACCCTCCACAAGGCACCGGGGACCCTCGACTGGTTCTACGTGAGCCCGGCCGCGGCCTTCGGGGCGTGGGTGGACGCGCCGGTGACCGGGGCGTACCGGCTCAGCGACGACGTCCTGCTCACCGACGCGGATGGGGTGTCGACGATCTCCGGCGCCGACCTCGCCGTGGCCGTCGTCGACGAGATCGAGCAGCCGCGGCACCGCCGCCGGCGGTTCCACGTCGCGCACTGAGGTGGGTGCCGGTCAGTTGACGACGTGCAACTGGTCCATCCACATGACGTGCCGGACGTGATCGTCGGGGTCGGCGAAGCTGCGTCGACCTCGTCGATCAGCCCGCCGCTGTTGAGCGTCGCGACGACGACCGGCTTCCAGACGTGGATGCCCGGGAAGTACTCGAACATCTGGGGACCCTCCTTGTGTGGGTCCGGGTTTCCGGATTCATGGGCATGGATGGCAAGCTGGAGGCATGAGCAACAGCGTGGTGGTCGGCTGGATCCGTAGTCCCGAGGGGCAGGCAGCCGTCGAGGCGGCGGTGGAGGAGACCCGGCGGCGGCAGGGCCGCCTGGTCGTCGTGCACTCCTCGCGCGGCGGCGCCGAGCACGCGGCCACCGTCGTGGAGACCCGCGACGCGCTCGCGGAGCTCGAGCGTCGGCTGGGCAGCGAGGGCCTCGAGGTGACTGTCCGCGACTTCGTCCGGGGCAACGAGCCGGCCGAGGACGTCATCGAGGTGGCCGAGAAGGAGGATGCCGCGCTGATCGTCATCGGCCTGCGCCGGCGCTCCCCGGTCGGCAAACTCCTGATGGGGAGCAACGCGCAGGACATCCTGCTCCGGGCCGACTGCCCGGTGCTGGCGGTCAAGGCCACGTAGCGCCCGGGCGCGTCGGTCACGACGGCGCCCCGAGGGACGTCCTGCGCGGGTCACTGCGCTCCGCTCCTCGCTGCGATGCTCAGGCCCCTGTCCGCCCACGACAGGCGCTGCCGGATCCGCGGCCTCGGAGTGCGGGCGCCACCGGCGGCAGGCCGAAGCCGGCAACGCCGCAGTCGGCTCACTGAGAGGGCGACGGCCCCGCGGAAACTCCGCGTGGCCGTCGACCGGGGAAGCTGGGGCACGTGCCGGAGAAGCCGCTGCGGGACGTCATCGCGCCCGACCTCGACGTCCTGTTCTGCGGCATCAACCCGTCGCTCATGTCTGCCGCCCGCGGGCATCACTTCGCCCGACCCGGGAACCGGTTCTGGCCGGCGATCCACCTGGCAGGCCTCACCCCGCGGCGGATGTCCCCGGACGAGGACGCCGAACTGCTCGGCTACGGCCTCGGCGTGACCAACGTGGTGGACCGGCCCACGCGCGCCGCAGCCGAGCTGACGCCGGCCGAGCTCCGGGCCGGTGCGGCGGCGCTCGAAGGGCTGGTCGCCGAAAACCGCCCGCGGGTGCTCGCAGTGCTGGGCATCACCGCCTGGCGGGTCGCGTTCGACCGCCCGCGGGCGGTCACGGGCCTGCAACCCGAGCGGATCGGGGGAGCGATCACCTGGGCGGTGCCGAACCCCAGCGGGCTGAACGCCCACGCCCAGCTGCCGGATCTGGCGCGGGCGTACGCGCAGCTCCGTCCCTGCTAGGTCAGGCCGTGGCGATGGTCGGGCGCAGCACCCGGCCGAACAGCACGACACCGATCCCTGCGACCACGACGGCGAGCAGCGCGACCCGCAGGCTGGTCGCGTCCGCGAGGACGCCGATGAGCAGCGGGGACAGCAGGAACCCGATCCGCAGCAGCCAGTTGATGACCGCGAGCCCGGTGCCGCGGCGGAGCCCCGGCAGCTCGTCGGCGGCGTGGTACACGGCGGGCACCAGCGTCGCCACGCCGAGCCCGGCCAGCGCGAAACCGGCCAGCGTGGTGCCGACGGACGGCCACGCCAGCGCCATGCCCATGCCGGCCGCGATCAGCACGCCGCCGACCTGCGCCACCAGTCGCTGGCCGAATCGGTCGACGATCCGGTCGCCGGTGAGCCGGCCGACGGTCATCGCACCCTGCAGCGCGACGAAGCCGAGCCCGGCTGCCGCGGCTCCGGCTCCGACCTCGGTGCGGAGGTACAGGGCGCTCCACGAGGCACCCGCGTCCTCGACGAAGGCGCCGCAGGTCGCGAGCACGCCGAGCGCGGCCAGTGCGAGGACGGCGCTCCGCAGTCCAGAGGTCGTGGCGGTAGCCACCCCGTTCCCGGCCACGGGGTCGGCGTCGCGCTCGTCGTCGTCCTGTCCCGGGAGCAGCGTGCGGAACGCGAGCAGCGCCACGACGCCGAAGACCGCCGCGGAGACGCCGAGGTGGACGGGGAGTGGGACGTCCAGACCGGCCGCGGCGGATCCGAGCAGTCCGCCGCTGACCGCGCCGATGCTCCAGATGCCGTGGAAGCCGTTGAGGATCGACCGGCCGTACAGCCGCTGCACGCGCAGGCCGTGGGCGTTCTGGGCCACGTCGATGATCGCGTCGAGCGCACCGGCCAGCAGGAAGGCCGCGGCCAGCACGCCCCAGTTGGGCGCGACGGACACCAGCCACACGACCAGCCCGAGCAGCACGAGCCCCCTGCTGGCCACGCGTGCGGAGCCGAACCGGCGGATCAGCACGGCAGAGGAGAGCGCGGCCAGCAGCGCACCCAGGGGGACGGCCGCCAGCGCGGCGCCCAGCGAGGAGTTGCTGAGACCGAGGTCCGCCTTGATCTCCGGCAGCCGCGGCACGACGTTGGCGTAGAAGACCGCATTCAGGAAGAAGCAGACCGCGACACCCACCCGGGCCCGGCGCAGCCGCTGTTCCGAGAAGGGAGCGACCGGGGGAGCGGAGTCGGGGGCGGTCACCGGGAGATGATGCCTGAGTGCCTCGTCTGCTCGTGGTCCACCACACGCCCTCGCCCGCCATGCAGGCGGTGCTGGAGGCGGTCCGCGAGGGGGCCGCGCTCGTCGACGACGTCGAGCTCGACGTCCGGCCCGCGCTGTCCGCCGGCGCGGTGGACCTGCTCGCCGCCGACGGGGTGCTGCTCGGGACGCCGGCCAACATCGGGTACATGTCCGGCGCGCTCAAGCACTTCTTCGACACCGTCTACTACCCGTGCCTGGACGCCACCGTCGGCCTGCCGTTCGGCGTCTACGTGCACGGCAACGACGACACCGCGGGTGCGCTGAACGGCATCCAGAAGATCACCGGCGCGCTGCGCTGGAAGCAGGTGGCCGCGCCGCTCAGCCTGATCGGCGCGCCGGGGAAGGACGACCTGGAGGCCGTCCGCGAGCTGGCGGCGACGGTCGCGATCAGCCTCGAGAGCTGACGGCATCGCCCTGCGCCGGCCCGCTGAGCCCGGCGGTCCGAGCACCGGGTGAAAACCCGGCCCGCATCCAGGCAACGCCCAGGGAGCCGCGCCAGCCTTGATCCATGACAGCCCTCGGTCTCCTGCACCGGCGTCCGGCCGGCCGCGCGCTCGTTCCGCCGGTCGCGCCGCGTCCGCGCCCTGCGACGGTGGCGTCGGTCCTCGAGTCCGCCGCCGGGTCGATCCCCGGACCACGGCCGGACAACCAGGACGCCGCTCTCGCCGGTGACCGCGTGCTCGCGGTCGCCGACGGCGTAGGAGGCAACGTCGGTGGTGCGGTCGCGGCGTCGGTCGCGATCGACCGGCTGCGGCAGCTGCCGGACACCCCTGGGGACGAGCCCGGGATGCGCGGCGCCGTCGTCGCCGCGATCAGCGGCATCGGTGCCGTCGTCGCCGCGCGGGCGGAGCTGGCCGGCATGGCGACGACGCTCACGGCCGTCGCCCTCACCGGCGACGCCCGGCTCGTCGTGGCCCACGTCGGTGATGCGCGTGCCTACCTCGTCCGTGCCGGGTCGATCTGCCGGCTCACCCGCGACCACACCTTCGTGCAGGGTCTGGTGGACGCCGGGGCCATCTCGGAGGTGCAGGCGCGCACCCATCCGCTGCGTTCGGTGGTCCTCCGGGCACTGCACGGGTCGCCGGGGGATCCAGCGCAGGCCGACGTCTCGACCCACGCCGTCGAGCCGGGGGATCGGCTGCTGGTGTGTTCGGACGGCCTCTCGGGTGTCGTGCCGGCGGAGGAGATCCTGCGCGTCCTCGCGGCGGAGAAGCATCCGGCGGATGCCGTCACCCGTCTGCTGAGATCCGCGCTCGGCGCGGGAACGAGGGACAACGTGACGGCAGTCGTCGCAGACGTCGTCATCGGCGGCTGCGGTTCCCCGGCCCCTCCGGCGGTCGTCGGCGCACTGCCCCCAGCAGGGAGGATGGCGTAGAGTCGGATCCGGCCGCACCAGAGCGGCCACTGCGTGTCAGGAAGCGGCCCGCGGTCACGGAGGCAGTCACGCCTCCTCCCGTGGTTGTCCCCCCACCCCCCCGGCGCTCCCACGGCCCAATGGACGGGCAGCGACGTGAGCGCAGACCAGACGACCTCCACCGACCGGATCGACGCGCGGGACGCCTTCGCCGCTCTCGGTCGCATCTCGTTGGGCTCGGAGTCCATGGACTCCGTCCTCCACCGCATCGCAGAGTTGGCGAAGACTACGATCCCGGGCACCGCAGAGGCGTCGGTGAGCCTGGTCGTCAGTGACCGGGCCACCACCCCGGCCGCCACCGGACAGCTGGCCGTCGACATGGACGAGTCGCAGTACGGCCGTGGTCACGGTCCCTGCCTCGAGGCGGCGGTCGGCCGCGAGATCCGCGAGATCACCGACGCGCGCGAGGAGACGCGCTGGCCCGGCTACGCCCGGTACGCCGTCGAGCGCGGGTCGCTGAGCTCCCTCTCCGTGCCCGTGCCGGTGCAGGACAGCGTCCATGCGGCCCTGAACCTCTACGGGGTGGAGGCGCACGCCTTCGGGGACGATGCCAAGGCCGTCGCCCGGGAGTTCGCCTCCTACGCGGCCGCCGCGGCCGCCAACATGTACCTGTACGAGAGCACCCGGCAGCTCGCGGAGCACCTGGACAGGGCCATGGCGTCGCGCGCGGTGATCGAGCAGGCGAAGGGCATCCTCATGGCGCAGCGACGCTGCGACGCCGCGGAGGCCTTCAACATCCTCGCCGCCGCCTCGCAGCGGTCGAACCGGAAGCTCCGGGACATCGCCGCCGCGATCGTCGACGGCGTCGCCGACCGACCGGTCTGACGTGGCCGGCCCCCGTGGGCCCGGGGAGCGGCGACGACCGGAGGCGGCCCGGCGTCCGTTTCGTTCGAGCGCCGGGCCTGGGCCATCTGACTCCCGGGCACCAGGGAGGCCGTGGACCTGTCCTGCCCGTGCGCTGTCCCGCTAAACGCGCCTGCGCGGGGCGACGGGGACGGCGCCGGTGTCGGAGAGCTCCCGGGCGACGTCACCGAGCTTGCGGTTCAGCTCCTGGGAGACCCGGGCCAGGACGCCGAAGGCCTGATCGGCGGTCAGCTTGTACCGCTCCATCAGGATGCCCTTGGCCTGGCCGATGTGGTCCCGGTTGGTCATCGCGGCCCGGAGGTTGTGCTCGTGCTCGGCGCCGGCGAGCGCCACCGCCGCGTGGCTGGCGAACACGAGGCCGATGTCCTGGCTCTCCGAGTCGAAGGCGTCCGCCGACCCGGCGTACAGATTGAGTGCCCCCAGCCGGTCGCCTTCCACGAAGAGCTGGAAGCACAACATGCTGCCCACGCCCAGGTCCGCTGCGCGGGTCGTGAAGTCCGGCCACCGGTCGTCGCCGCGGACGTCGTCGACCCGCACGATCTCCTGGTCCCAGACCGCATCGAGGCACGGCCCCTCCGCGATCCGGCTCTGCAGGAGGTCGACCGACCGGGGGAGCTCGCTCGTCCAGGCCCGCGACTCCACCCGGGCGCGCGCCACGACGTAGCTGATCCCGCACTCGTCGGCGCCCGGCACCGTGTGCACCGCCCCGGCAGCGATCGCGCGCAGGGTGCCTTCGACGTCCCCGTGCTGCTCCTGCAGCTCCCGTGCGACCCGGCTCATCACGTCGCCGAGGTGCTGGGTGGCACTCGCCGTCCCCTGACCGCTGGTCATGCCCTGCAACATAGGCCTTCGCGAGGCCACCGCCGCCAGGTGCGAGTCCGGTGCGGCCGGGGTAGGCCCGCCGGGGTAGCCGGCGGCGTCCGGCCGAGGGGGAGCGGTGGCGGACGAGGCCTTTCCACGACGACTGGTGACCGCGGTGCGCAGCGCCGTGCGGGCACCGGACCTGCAGACCGACGAGGAGCGCTCGGCGTCCCGCCTGGAGCTCTTCTTCGACCTGGCTTTCGTCCTCGTCGTGGCCGAGCTGGCGATCGCGCTCCGGGAGGACGTCTCCCCGGGCAGCGCCGCGACCTTCGCCGGGCTGTTCACGATCGTCTGGTGGTCGTGGGTGAGCTCCACGCTTTACGCCAACCGGTTCGACCACGACGACGTCGTCTACCGGCTCTACAAGCTGGCCAGTATGGCCGCCGTCCTGGGCCTCGCGGCGGCGGCCACCGAGGCGACGGGGGAGCGGTTCGGCATCTTCGTCGCCTGCCAGCTCCTGCTGCGGCTGACCCTCCTGCTGCAGTACCGGCGCGCGTACCGGCACATCCCCTCGGCGCGCCCGATCGCCCGGCTCTACCTGATCGGCGCGGCGGTCGGGGCGCTGCTGTGGGCGGTGTCGCTGGTGGTACCGCGGCCGGTCGGGTTCGGGCTGTGGGCGGCGGCGGTCCTGGTGGAGGCGCTCGTCCCCCTGGTGGCGAGCCGGTCCTCCTCCGACGTCCCCCTGCACGTGGAGCACCTGCCCGAGCGCTTCGCGCTCTTCGTCATCCTGGTGCTGGGCGAGTCGGTGGCCGGCGTGGCCCACGGTCTCTACGACGCGACGTGGGCGCCGTCGGCGGTTCCCGTGGCGCTGCTCGCCTTCGTCCTCGCGGCCGCGCTGTGGTGGAGCTACTTCGACCTCGCGGGTGCCCGCGCCAAGCGGCTGCTCAACGAGGTCGGCGGGGAGCACAGCAGCCACGTGCACGACGTGTACGTGTTCGGGCAGCTCCCGCTCACGCTCGCCCTCGCGTCGGTCGGCGCGGGGATCGAGCTGGCCGTCGTCGAGAGCGGCGCGGGCGAGGTGCCGACCGGGACCCGGCTGCTGCTCGCCGGTGGCGTGGCCCTCTACCTGGTCTCGATGGCGGTGACCGACTCGGGCATGTCCCGGCGCGCGCGCGACAACTGGTGGTGGCCGCTCGCCGCCGCGGTCCTGGCACTGCTCGACAGCACCCTCGAGCTGCCCGCCGTGGTCGTGGTCGGGGCCCTGGCGCTGCTGCTGGTCGCCGTCGTCCTCGCCGGGCTGGTGCAACGGCACACCGGCGACCTGGTGGTCGATCCCGTCTGATCGGTCACAGCGCCGTTTCCCGCCGTCCGGCGCCGGGCAAGGGCTGGTCGTCCGGACCGGTGGAGAGCGCCGCCACGCGCCGGACCACGCCGGACTGGCTGGTGATCAGGACTCCATGAACGCGCTCGACGTGCTGGCCGACGCCGCGCAGAACCTCTACCCGGCGCGCATGCAGATGGCGTTGTCCCTGGGCTGGCACATCGTCTTCGCCTGCTTCGGGATCGCCTTCCCGTTGATCACCGTCGTCACGGAGTGGCGCGGCCACCGCCGCGGGGACGCGGAACTCACCGCGCTCGCCCGGACGTGGGCCAGGGCCATGGGCGTGCTGTTCGCGGCGGGTGCGGTGTCGGGCACTCTGCTGTCCTTCGAGATGGGCATCCTGTGGCCGGGGCTGATGGACCGCTTCGGGGAGGTCTTCGGGTTCCCGTTCGTCCTGGAGGGCTTTGCCTTCTTCATCGAGGCGATCTTCGTCGGCGTCTACCTCTTCGGCTGGGACCGGCTGTCCCCGCGGGCGCACATGCTGAGCGCCCTGCCGATGGTCGTCTCGGGCATGGCGGGCGCCTTCTTCGTCGTCGCGGCGAACGCGTGGATGAACAACCCCACCGGTTTCCGGCTCGACGACGACGGGCGGGTCGTCGACCCCGAGCCGTGGGCTGCCATGTTCGGGCCGTCGACCTGGCCGCAGGTGACGCACATGCTGCTCGCCGCCTACATGGTGACCGGGTTCGCGATCGCGTCGGTGTACGCCGTCGGCATGCTGAAGGGACGGCGGGACCGCCGGCACCGCCTCGGTCTGCTGATCCCGCTCACCTTCGCCGCGGTGGTCACGCCGGTGCAGATCGGCGTCGGGGACTGGCTCGCCAACGTCGTGGCGGACAACCAGCCGGCGAAGCTGGCCGCGATGGAAGGGCAGTACGAGACCCAGGCCGGCGCGCCGCTCTCCCTGGGAGGCCTCTACTACGACGACCGGATGCACTACGCGCTCGAGATTCCCAATGGGCTCTCGCTCCTGATCCACCACGATCCGGACGGCGTCGTGCTCGGCCTGGAGGAGGTCCCCGCCGACGAACGACCACCGGTCAACGTCGTGCACCTCGCCTTCGACGTCATGGTGGGCATCGGATTCGCGCTGCTGCTGCTGGTCGCCGTGCTCGCCTGGGTCTGGTGGCGGCACCGGCGCATCCCGGGCAGCCCGTGGTTCCTGCGGGCGGTGGCGGTCTCCGGGGTCGCGGCCGCCGTCGCCATGGAGGCCGGTTGGATCGTCACCGAGGTCGGGCGCCAGCCGTGGATCGTGTACGGCATCCTCCGCACCGAGGACGCGGTCAGCCCCGCGCCCGGGCTCTACCTCGGCTTCTACGCGGTGGTCGTGATCTACCTGCTCCTGACGGTGCTGACCGTCGTCGTGCTCCGGCGGCTGGCCCGCAGCGGCGACACGCCCGCACCGCAGGAGGTGGACGCACCTCCCCCGGAGGCGACCGCCGGCGAGGTGGCCGTGCGATGACGCTGCCCGAAGTGGTGCTCAGCATCATGTTCGTCGGGCTGATCGCCTATGGACTCTTCGGCGGGGCCGACTTCGGGGCCGGCATCTGGGACCTGCTCGCCGGTGGCACGCGCCACGGTGCTCCGCAGCGCGCCCTCATCGAGCGCTCGATCGCCCCGGTGTGGGAGGCGAACCACGTCTGGCTGATCTTCGTCCTCGTCATCCTCTGGACGGCATTCCCCGGCGCGTTCGCCGCCGTCGTCACGACCTTGTACATCCCGCTGACGCTGGCCGCGTTCGGGATGATCGCTCGCGGCGCGGCCTTCGCCTTCCGCAAGAGCACCACGACGCTCGGCATGCGCCGCTTCCTGGGGGCGTCGTTCGCCCTGTCCTCGCTGGTCACGCCCTACTTCCTGGGGGCCGTCGTCGGTGGCGTGGCGTCCGGGCGCGTGCCACCAGGCATCGCGGCGGGAGACGTCCTCGCGAGCTGGATCAATCCGACGTCGGTCCTCGGCGGTGTGCTCGCGGTCCTCGTCTGCGCCTACCTCGCGGCCGTCTTCCTGTGCGCCGACGCCCGGCGGGAGGGCGCCGACGACCTCGCTGCGCAGTTCCGGATGCGGGCGCTCGGTACCGCGGCGGTGACCGGGCTCGTCGGGGTGGGCGGGCTGTTCGTCCTCCGTGCCGACGCACCCGAGCTCTTCGACCGCCTCACCGGCCGGGCCGCCCCGGTGGTGGGCCTCTCCGTCCTGGCGGGTCTGGCCGCGACCGTCCTCCTCGGACGACGGCAGTACGCGCTGGCGCGAGTGGCGTCGGCGCTCGCCGTCGCAGCGATCCTGCTGGGCTGGGCGGTCGGGCAGTACCCCTACCTCCTGCTGCCCGAGCTGACGATCGAGGAGGCCGCGGGCGGCCGGGCGACCCTGACCGCCCTGGTCGTCGCCCTGGTCGGCGGCTCGGTGATCCTGCTTCCGGCCCTGGTCTACCTGTACGTCCTCTTCCAGCGCGGGCCGAGACCGCCCGCGCCCACCGTCTCCGGAAGGAGGGTCGCACGATGACCCGCATCGGCCTGGTGCTGGGCGGCGGAGGTGTCGTCGGGCAGGCGTACCACGCCGGCGTCCTGGCGGTCCTCGAGCACGACTTCGGGTTCGACGCCCGGAAGGCCGACATCATCGTCGGGACGTCGGCCGGATCCATCACCGGCACGCTGCTGCGCCTGGGTGTCTCGGCCGAGGACCTGGCCGCCTGGACGGTCAAGGCCCCTCTCTCGGACGACGGAGACCTGCTCCGGCACATCGCCGAGACCCCGGTGCCCGACCTGGCACCCCTGCGGCCGCTGCAGATGCTGAGCCGGCCGATGCGGCTCCCCGGGGTGCACATGGTGCGGCGGGCCCTGACCCGGCCCTGGAGCTTCCGACCCCTGGCCGCCGGGATGACGCTGCTGGCACCCGGGCGGCATGACATCGTCGAGCAGCTGGCCGCCCTCCGGGAGATCGAGGAGCCGGAGTGGCCCTCTCCGGCCCTGTGGGTCTGCGCCGTTCGTCGGCGCGACGGACGCCGGGTGGTCTTCGGCCGGCCGCAGTCGCCGCGCGCGCCGATCCACCGGGCGGTCGCCGCGTCCTGCGCCGTTCCCGGTTACTTCGCGCCGGTGGTCATCGGTGGGCGCAGTTACATCGACGGCGGGGTGCACTCGCCGACGAACGCGGCGCTCCTGCGCGGAACGGGTCTGGACCTCGTCGTCGTCGTCTCGCCCATGAGCGGGGCGGCCGGGTGGCGCCCGGACTTCTACGCGGCCAGCCGCCGGCACGCCTCCCGGCTGCTGAAGCGGGAGGTCGCGGCGCTGGATAGGGCAGGGATCACGACGGTCGTCTTCGAGCCCGGCGCAGCGGAGCTGGAGGTGATGAGCGGCGACATGATGTCGCGGGCGCGGATCAGCGAGGTCCTGCAGCAGTCCTTCCTCGGTGCCGGCGCCCGCGCCGCCGAGCGGGACGTCGCCCGGCTCCTCGAGCAGGCCGCCGGCGCGGCGTAGCCGGTCGGCTCAGGGCAGCGGGACGACGCGGCCGTCGAGGCCGCCCAGGTCGTCGAGCTCCAGCTCGGTGGTGGTCTCCGCCAAGCCGGCCTGCGGCCACGCGACGGTCAGCCGGAGCCGGCCGTCCCCGGGGAGCCGGTCGATCCAGTACGTGCTCTCGAGGGCGAAGACGTCCGCGGAACCCGACGACTCCTGGTGCGCGGCGTCCGCGATGCCGGTGACGCCGTCGACCTCGACGTGCAGCGTCACCCCCGACCACGGACCGTCGACGCCTGCCTCGTCGCGTGGGCGGGAGAAGGTGCGCCGGCCGGCCGCCTCGGCCTGCACGCCCGACGCGCGCAGGACGAACGGCAGCCGCAGGCCGCCCGGATGGGCGAAGACACAGCGAAGGCCCGCGGCGATGCCGGGGGAGCGGCCCAGCAGCACCGGTCCGTGGACGACGACGCCGAGCTCGTCCGGCGGAAGGACCGCGGCCCAGCGGTGCAGCGTCACGGACCGGCCACCGCGAGCGCCCGCTCCAGGCCGTCGAGCAGCAGGTTCAGGCCGAACTCGAACTCGTGGCCGTAGTCGTAGCCGGGCTGCAGGACGTGCTCGATCGTGAGTTCCGTCAGATGCGGGTACTGGCCGGCCTCGAAGGGCGCCATGATCGCCCCCGCGAGCGCCGCCGTCTCCTCGCCCGTCTCGAACGGCAGGCTCGTCTGCTGCAGGGCGAAGCCGTAGATGTAGCTGTCCAGGGCCGAGAACGCGTGCGCGGTGAGCTCGATGGAGAAGCCGGCCTGTCGGAGGGTCCCGATCACGGTGTCGTGGTGCCGCAGCGTGGCCGGGCCCGGGTGGGTGCGCGACTGCATCAGCCGGGTCGCCCAGGGATGCCGGGCCAGCACCGAGCGCGTCGAGATCGCCCGGTCGCGCATGGCCGGACGCCAGTCGGTCCCCTCGGCCGGTAGCTCGATCTCGGCGAAGACCGCATCGGTCATGCCGTCGAGCAGGTCGTCCTTGCTGGTCACGTGGGTGTAGAGGGACATCGCCTCGACGCCGAGCTCCTCGCCGAGCTTGCGCATGCTGAGGGACTCGATGCCGCCGGCGTCGGCTCGGGCGACCGCTGCCCGGACCACGCGCTCCCGGCTGAGCCGGGCCCGCTGTCCCGCACCCGGTGACGTCATCAGGTCCCCGCCTCCCCGGCTCTTGACGGCCATGAGTGACGAGAGTAAACCTTACGATGTAAGCCTTACAACGTAAGGCCACTCCGAGGAGGCAGCGATGACCACCGGACGGCCGGCGCGGCCACCCAGCAGGCGACGATGCGGGCGATCGTCCAGGAGGAGTACGGCCCGACCGAGGACGTGCTCCGCCTGGGGCGGCTCCCGCGGCCGGAGATCGGGGCCGGCGAGGTGCTCGTGCGGGTCCGGGCGGCGGGCGTCGACCGCGGGGTGTGGCACCTCATGGCAGGCGAGCCGTACGCCATCCGGCTGGCCGGCTTCGGGGTCCGCGCACCCAAGAACGCTGTCCGCGGGTCGGAGTTCGCCGGCGTCGTCGAGGCGGTCGCGCCGGACGTCACGACGTTGCGGGCGGGCGACGAGGTCTACGGCATCGGCCGCGGATCCTTCGCCGAGTACGTCGTGGCGCCGGTAGGAAAGGTCGCGCCGAAGCCGGCGGGCCTCTCCTTCGAGCAGGCCGCGGCCGCGCCGGTCTCGGCCTCCACAGCGCTGCAGGCGGTGCGCGACCACGGCGGGGTCCGCCCCGGCCAGTCGGTCCTGGTCATCGGCGCATCCGGCGGCGTGGGCTCGTTCGCCGTCCAGATCGCGAAGGCCTTCGGCGCCGAGGTGACCGGCGTCAGCAGCACGTCGAAGGTCGACCTCGTGCGCTCGCTCGGTGCTGATCGGGTCCTGGACTACTCGGCGGGCGACTTCCTGGCCGGGGAGGAGCGCTACGACGTCGTCCTCGACATCGGCGGGAACACGCCCCTGCGGCGGCTGCGCCGGGCCCTGACCCCGACGGGCACCCTCGTGATCGTCGGTGGCGAGACCGGGGGGCGCTGGCTGGGCGTCCGGCGTCAGCTCCTCGCCGTGGCGCTGTCACCGTTCGTCGGGCAGAAGCTCGGCACGTTCATCAACTCGGAGAACGCCGCCGACCTGGTCGTCCTCACGGGGTTGCTCGAGGCAGGCACCGTCGTCCCGGCCGTCGACCGGGTCTTCCCGCTCGCCGAGGCCGCGGCGGCCGTCCGATGGATGCGCGAGGGCCGGGCCCGCGGCAAGGTCGTCGTCGCGATCTGAGCAGAGGCGGCCGCTCCGTGGTTCAGCCGCGTCCGTCGTCGTGGACGAGGGAGGGGCCTGGCAGGATGCTGCGTCGCTGAGCCTCGAGGACGGCGCTCAACCGGTCGCTCACCTGCAGCTTCCGGTAGACGTTGCCGACGTGCTTCGAGATCGTCCGCGGTGAGCAGCCCAGTCTCCGGGCCATGGCAGCGGCCTTCAGCCCTTCGCCCAGCAGGAGCAGGACGCTCAGCTCCCGGCCGGTCAGGTGGGCGTCAGCCGCACTGTTCGACGCTTCGTCGCGCCTGGTCCCTGTCTCCTGCCGCCAGCGGGCCATCAGGCCGGCGTGCCGGTCGATGGCCAGGAGGAACGGCTGGAGGGCCGCGAGCAGGTCGAGCTCGTCGTCGGCGAAGTCGCGGCGGGCGCGGCCGAACGCGAGCGCGCACACCTCCGTCGGTCCACCGCGCAGGGGAAGGGTCGCCATCTGGTCCCAGCCGCGGAGGTCCTTGAGGAAGCACCGCGCCGGTGAGTTCCGCCAGGCCGCCCCGCCACCAGCGGCCTGCTGGGCGCTGGCGGGTGTCAGGTCTCCCGCCGCGTTGGCGACCATCAGCGGGTGCTGGAAGCGCATGCGTCGCGTGGCGTCGACCAGCAGCGGGACCTCGGCCGGGCCGTACCCGTGCGCGCGGATGTCGGTCTCCCCGGTCCGCCACGTCGTCCGTTGCCACACGGCGCCGGGACTGTCGAGGTGCGCACACAGGATCGCGAACACCGGCGCCGCCGGGAAGCCGGGCCCGTCCATCCCGTCGAGGACGTTCGCTGCGAAGTCCGAGATCTCGCGGAGGGGAGTTCTCATCCCGAGCCTCCGACGAAGGGCGCCGGCATCCCCGGGCGCTGTCGACCACACCCGGCGAGCGTGATGGGTTGTTGAGGTGGCACGACCATCCCAGACGCGCGGGAGGCGAAGCAACGGGGCGGCCCGCGCCATGCTGGTGCCGTACCCACTACGCACTTGTGCGTAGAGACGCCGACCACGGCCGGTGCCTAGCGTGCGGGGTGCCGGCCCGAGGCCGCGAGGGGGAGACCATGTCGCTGATCACGCTGCACCTGCGCTGGGACGACGTCAGCCCCCAGCAGTACGAACAGATCAGGCCGGCGCTGTCGACGGACGGCGGCCTGCCCGCCGACTGCTGCTCCCGCACGGCGCGGCTGCAGGGGCGAGTGCTCCTGACGACCGAGGTCTGGGCGAACGAGCCGGCGGTGAACCGGCACCTGGCCGAACTGTCCGCACTGGTCGGTCCCGCCGGCCTCGGAGAGCCGGTCATGGCGATGTTCGCGGTGCCCGACATGTACGCCAGCGCCTTCCGGCAGTCGGCGCACCGATCGCGGTCCACCGAGCCTGCTGCGGCTCGGAGCCGGCCGGTACCGGCGCCCCGATCGCCCGAACCGGCTCCCGCCGGCATCCCGGTCCGGTGACGGCGGGGCGGCTCAGCCGTTGAGCTCGAGCACCTGCATGGTGTCGGCGCGGACGTCGGCGAGCAGGCCCGGCTCCTCGGAGAGCCGGTGGCCGTAGGAGGGGATGGCCTCCTGCAGCGCCGGCCGCCAGGCGGGGATCCGGTCGGGGAAGCACTGCTCCAGCAGACCGAGCATCGCCGAGACGGCGGTCGAGGCGCCCGGGGAGGCGCCCAGCAGACCGGCGATCGTGCCGTCACCGCCGACGACCAGCTCGGTGCCGAACTGGAGGACGCCGCGGCCGGTGGCCGGGTCGCGCTTGATGACCTGGACCCGCTGGCCGGCGGTGACCATGTCCCAGTCGTGCTCGACGGCGTCGGGCACGAAGTGGGTGAGCGTCTGGTGCCGGTCGGACCCGGACTGCATCAGCTCGCGGATCAGGTACCGGGTCAGCGCCAGCTCGGTGCGCGCGACGCCCAGCATGGAGCCGAGGTTGTCCGG
>NZ_SPQM01000102.1 GCF_004570345.1 Blastococcus sp. CT_GayMR20
GCGCGAGGCGTCTTCACGCTGTGGCCTTCGTCACGGAGTTCCACGCCACGTTCCCATCCGCCACACCCGCCCCTCCCGGCACGGCGGTCACACTGGGTATCGGCGCGCCCACTCTGGGCCCCCGCGGTGCTCTGCTTGACTCGCTCTGCCAAGTTGCCAGCCGATAGGTGTTCGTTATCGTGTCGTGACCGACAGCCGGGGTGGAGACCGATCCCGGGCGGAGTTCACCGACCGGGAGCAGTCGCTCCCGGCCGCATGCCGTCCGGACTCGGGACCATGACGCGGAGCGCCGTCCCAGACGGTGGGTCCCGTTCTCCTGCCCGGGTTCTGTGACCCCGTGGAAGTGTTGTGCGCCGCTCTCTCCAGCTCAGTCTGTTCGCCGTCGTCCTCCTGGGACTCGTCGGCGGCACGCTGGCCTTCTTCCTCGCCCAGAAGTCCGTGACGCTCACCGTCGACGGGCAGGCCCGCGAGGTCGGCACGTACGCCGGAACCGTCGGCGAGGTGCTGGAGGAGGAGGGCCTGGAGCCCGCCGCCCACGACGTCGTCCTGCCGGGCGTCACCCAGGCCCTGGCCGACGGTGACGCCGTGGTCCTCAACCGCGCCCGCCCGCTCGAGCTCACCGTCGACGGCGTGTCCCGCGAGGTCTACGTGACCGCGCTCTCGGTCGACGAGGCGCTGGCGCAGCTCGGTCTCCGCGACGACGGTCTGGTCCTGTCCGCCAGCCGCAGCGAGCGCCTTCCGCTGCAGGGCATGCAGCTGACCGTGACCACGCCCAAGGAGATCGTCCTGGTGAGCGACGGGCAGGAGCGCGTCGTGCGCACCACGGCCGCCACCGCCGGCGACCTGCTCGCCGAGCAGGGCATCGCCCTCGGCGAGACCGACCGCACGAGCCTGTACCTGCGGCAGGGGCTGCTCAACCGCATGCGCCTGCAGGTCTTCCGCGTCCAGATCAGCGAGACGCAGGGTGCCGCCGCGATCCCGCACGAGCGGGTCGAGACCCAGGACCCGAACGCCTTCGTCGGCGACGAGAAGGTGACCGTCCCCGGTGTCGACGGCGAGCAGGTGACGACCTTCCGCGTCACGGTCACCGATGGCGTCGAGACCGCCCGCGAGACGCTCAACACCACCGTGACGCGCGCCCCCGTGGCCGAGCAGGTCACCGTCGGCACCAAGCCGAAGCCGGCGAACACGCCTGCGGCCGACGGCCTCGACTGGGCCGCGCTGGCCCAGTGCGAGTCGGGCGGACGGCCCAGCGTCGTCAGCTCCAACGGCCTCTACCACGGGCTCTACCAGTTCTCGGTCCAGACCTGGCGGTCCGTCGGCGGATCGGGCCTCCCCTCGGAGGCCTCGCCGGACGAGCAGACCTACCGGGCGCAGCTGCTCTACAACAAGGCCGGTGCCGGCCAGTGGCCGCACTGCGGCAGGCACCTCTAGATCGAGCCTTCCCTGAGCACTCCACCGGAGCCTTCTGACGGGCTGCTGGGCCCGGCCGCGATCCGCGAGCTGGCCCAGCAGCTCGACCTCCGGCCGACGAAGACGCTCGGCCAGAACTTCCTGCACGACGCCAACACGATCCGGCGGATCGTCCGGACGGCCGGACTGCGGCCCGAGGACGTCGTCCTCGAGATCGGCCCGGGTCTCGGGTCGCTGACGCTCGGTCTGCTGCCCGCGGTGGAGCGGGTCGTCGCCGTCGAGATCGATCCGCGCCTGGCCGCTCTCCTGCCGCAGACCGTCGCCGCCCGGCGCCCGGACCTCGCCGACCGCCTCACGGTCGTCGAAGCCGACGCCCTGCGCATCCGGGAGCTCCCGGGCCCGCCGCCCACCGCCCTCGTGGCGAACCTGCCGTACAACATCGCCGTGCCCGTGCTGCTGAACCTGCTCGAGCTGCTGCCCACCCTGGACCGCGCCCTGGTGCTGGTGCAGGCGGAGGTGGCCGAGCGGCTGGCGGCGCCGCCCGGCGGCGCGGCCTACGGCGTCCCGTCGGTCAAGGCCGCCTGGTACGGCGAGGTGCGCCGGGCCGGATCGGTGGGCCGCAAGGTGTTCTGGCCGGAGCCCAACGTCGACTCGGGGCTGGTGGCGCTGGTGCGCCGGCCGCCCCCGCCGGGCGACCGGCTCGCCACCTTCGCCGTGATCGACGCCGCGTTCGCCACCCGCCGCAAGAGCCTGCGCGCCGGGCTCGCCCGATGGGCCGGCAGCCCGGCGGCGGCCGAGGTCCGGCTGCGGGCCGCCGGGATCGACCCGGCCGTCCGGGGGGAGCAGCTGTCGGTCACCGACTTCGCCCGGCTCGCGGCGACCGATCCGGTGGAGCCGTGACCGCGTCCGCCCCGGTCACCGCCCGCGCGCCGGCGAAGGTCAACGTGCACCTGGCGGTGGGCCCGCTGCGGCCGGACGGGTTCCACGAACTGCGCACGGTGTACCTGGCCGTCTCCCTGTTCGACACAGTGACCGTGGGCCCCGGGGACGGGCTGTCCCTGTCGGTGACCGGCGAGGGAGCGGACGTCGTCCCCGCGGACCGGCGCAACCTCGTCTGGCGGGCCGCCGAACTGCTGGCCGGCTCGGCGGGCGTCCCTGCCGACGCGGAGATGACGATCGCGAAGTCGATCCCCGCTGCCGCCGGGCTGGCCGGTGGCAGCGCCGACGCGGCAGCCGCCCTCGTCGCCCTGGACGCCCTGTGGGGCACCCGGGCGAGCAGGGAGGACCTGGCGGGCCTCGCCGCCCAGCTGGGCAGCGACGTGCCCTTCAGCCTCCTCGGCGGGGTCGCGCTCGGCTCGGGGCGCGGGGAGCAGCTCTCGCCCGTGCTGGCCCGCACGCCGTCGCACTGGGTGCTCGGCATCGCGGGCGAGGGTCTGTCGACACCCGCCGTCTACGCCGAGCTGGACCGGCTGCGTGCCGCGGGTCGCGTTCCCGACGGGACGGACCTGCCGCCGGCCGAGCCGGTGATCGCCGCCCTGCGCAGCGGCCTGCCGCAGGAGCTGGCCGGCGCGCTCGGCAACGACCTGCAGGCGCCCGCGCTGACGCTGCGGCCCGAACTGCGGCGCGCGCTGGCGGCGGCGACCGAGGCGGGCGCAGCGGGGGTGCTGGTCAGCGGTTCCGGGCCGACGGTCGCCGCGCTCGTCGCCGACGAGCAGAGCGCGGTGCGGCTGACTGCGGCACTGGCGGGGGCGGGCGTCTTCCGCACCGTGCGGGCGGTGCAGGGTCCGGTTCCCGGCGCGCGGCTCGTCGGCTGAGACGAGCGGGTGACGGGCTCAGGCCCCGTCCGCCGCCGAGGGGTCGACGAGACCGGGCTCCAGCTCGAGATGGGCCAGCCCGTTGTAGGCCAGGTTGACCAGGTGCGCGGCCACCTCGTGCTTGCCGGGGGAGCGCTCGTCCAGCCACCACTGCCCGACCAGTGCCACCATCCCTACCAGTGCCTGGCTGTACAGCGCGGCCAGCCGCGGGTCGTACTGGCCAGGGTCGAACTGCCTGGCGAGGATGTGCTCGACCTTCCGCGCCACCTCGCCGATCAGTGAGGAGTACGTGCCGCCGCTGCTGACCGGAGCGTCGCGGGTCAGCACCCGGAAGCCGTCGGTGTCCTCCTCGATGTAGTCCAGCAGCACCAGGGCGGCCCGCTCGAGCATCTCGCGGGGCTGACCGGGGGCCGACAGCGTGGAGGTGAAGCGGCTGAGCAGGGTCTGCATCTCGCGGTCCACGACGACCGCGTACAACCCCTCCTTGCCGCCGAAGTGCTCGTAGACGACCGGCTTGCTGACGTCGGCGTGTGCGGCGATCTCCTCGATGGAGGTCGCCTCGAAGCCCCGCTGGGCGAACAGCTCGCGACCGACGTCGAGCAGCTGCTGCCGTCGCTGGGCCCCGGTCATCCGCACCCGCTGCCGCGCCGCGCTGCTGCTCATGGGCTTCATCCTGCCCTGGGCACGGCTCCGCCCGGGCGTCCTGCGGGAAACAGGTCGCCCGGGCGGAGGAGGCGCCGGAGTACCGGCGTCGTTCAGGTCGTCGCCGGGGCAGGGCCCTCGACGCGGCGCTTGGCCGCGAGCCGGACGGGGTCGGGCCACTTGACGTCCCGAGCCCAGCCGAGCTTCTCGAAGACCCAGATGAGGCGGGCGCTGATGTCGACCTGACCGCGGAGCACGCCGTGGCGGGCGCAGGTGGGGTCGGCGTGGTGCAGGTTGTGCCAGGACTCCCCACCGCTGAGGATCGCCAGCGGCCAGAAGTTCGTCGCCCGGTCCCGGCCGGGGGAGACGAAGGGCCGGTTGCCGACCACGTGGCAGACGGAGTTGATCGACCAGGTCACGTGGTGCAGCAGCGCGACGCGCACCAGCCCGGCCCAGAAGAACGCCGACCAGGCGCCGGCCCAGCTCTGCGTCACCAGGCCGCCGATGACGGCGGGGGCGGCCAGGCTGAGGAACGCCCACACGACGAACAGGCGGCTGGTGGCGCGGAGACCGCCGTCCTTCAGCAGGTCCGGCGCGTAGCGCTCCTGGTTGGTCTTGCGCCGGTCGAACAGCCAGCCCATGTGGGCGTGGAACATGCCCTTGAGCAGCGACCGCAGGTCGGTGCCGTAGCGCCACGGCGAGTGCGGGTCACCCGCGCGGTCGGAGAAGGCGTGGTGCCGGCGGTGGTCGGCGACCCACTGGATGACCGGGCCCTGGATCGCCATGGACCCCGCCGCAGCCAGCGCGAGCCGCAGCGGCCGGTTCGCCTTGAACGAGCCGTGCGTGAAGTGCCGGTGGTAGCCCACGGTCACGCCGAGGAGGGTGAGGTAGTAGAAGGCGACGGCG
The DNA here is from genome assembly GCF_004570345.1 of Blastococcus sp. CT_GayMR20. The sequence continues at coordinate 4,776 of NZ_SPQM01000102.1, forward strand.
AGGCCCACGTCGAGCCAGGACAGTCCCCAGCCCCAGACGGCGGGGATGACGGCGCCGAGCGCCAGGAACGGCACGGCCACGATGACGTACAGCGTGACGATCTCGAGCGAGCTCTTGTGCCGGCCGATCGCGTTGTCGGGCAGCCCTGCGTGCGGATCCGCCGTCCGGGGCGGAGCAGTGGGCCGGGTCAGTGCAGGAGCGGACAAGTGCCCTCCGGGGCGGTGTCAGGCGGATCGTCGGCGCTACGACATGAACGCCGGAGCCGAGGCTACGTGTCCGTAACCTACGCCCGCGTAGGGAGCCGCGCGACCGGACCGGGAAGCCCGGTCGGCTGTGCGCCGGCCGGGCGGTCCCCGCCCGGACCGGGCCCGTGAGTGCCCTCCGCCCGCCGCTGGCCCTAGGCTCGCCCCGGGCGCCGGACCACGGCGCCCCGTGGCTCCTGCCGGTGCACGCCGGGCGGAGCCGCGGGTGGGGGATGGGGTAATCGGCAGCCCGCCGGCCTTTGGAGCCGTGCAGTCTCGGTTCGAGTCCGAGTCCCCCAGCTGTGCCGAGCTGTCGCCGTCCGAGGAGATCCGTGACCCCGCAGGAGACATCCGAACCGTCCGTCGCGGCGGTCGTCGTCCTCGCCGCCGGCCAGGGCACCCGCATGCGTTCGTCGACGCCGAAGGTGCTGCACGCCCTCGGCGGCCGGAGCCTGCTCGGGCACGTCCTCGCCGCGGCGGAGCCGCTCCGTGCCGGGACGACGGTCGTCGTCGTGGGCGCCGGACGGGAGGCCGTGGAGGCGCACCTCGGCGAGATCGCCCCGGCGGCGCTGCCGGTCCTCCAGGCGGAGCAGCGCGGGTCCGGCCACGCGGCCGCCGTCGCTCTGGCGGCGGTGCCGGAGGTCGAGGGGCCCGTGCTGCTGGTCAACGGGGACGCGCCCCTGCTGCGGGCGGCGACGGTGACCGCGCTCGTCGAGGCGCACCTGGCCGCGGGCAGCGCGCTCACCGTGCTCACCGCCGAGGTGGCCGACCCGACGGGGCTCGGCCGCATCGTGCGGGACGGATCGGGCGCCGTCCGAGCCATCGTCGAGGAGCGCGACGCCACCGATGCCCAGCGGGCCATCCGGGAGATCAATGCCGGCGTCTACGTCGGCGACGCGGGCGCCCTGCGCCGGAGCCTCGCCGCCCTCGACTCCGACAACGACCAGGGGGAGCAGTACGTCACCGACGTCCTCGGCCTGCTCGTCGCCGAGGGCGCGCCCGTGGGCGGCGTCCTCGCCGACGACCCGGACGACGTCCTCGGCTGCAACGACCGGCTGGAGCTCGCGGCCCGCCGGCGCACCCTCAACGACCGCGTGCTGGCCGACCTCATGCGGGCCGGCGTCACCGTCGTCGACCCGCTGACCACGTGGGTCGACGTCACGGTCACGGTCGAGCCCGACGCCGTCCTGAAGCCGGGGGTGCAGCTGGAGGGGACGACGACGGTCGCGTCCGGCGCCGTCGTGGGCCCGGACAGCACGCTGCTCGACACCCGGGTCGAGGCCGGCGCCTCCGTCGTCCGGTCGCACTGCCTGGGGGCCGTCATCGGCGAGGTGGCCACGGTCGGCCCGTTCAGCTACCTGCGGCCGGGCACCCGGCTCGCGCGCGGCGCCAAGGTCGGCGCCTTCGTGGAGACCAAGAACGTCGACGTCGGCGAGGACTCCAAGGTGCCGCACCTGTCCTACGTCGGCGACGCCACCATCGGCCGCGGCGCCAACGTCGGCGCGGCGACGGTCTTCGTCAACTACGACGGCGTGGCCAAGCACCACACGACCGTCGGCGACCACGTGCGCATCGGCTCCGACACCATGCTCGTGGCGCCCGTCACGGTGGGGGACGGCGCGTACACCGCGGCGGGCTCGGTGATCACCGCCGACGTCCCCCCGGGAGCCATGGCCGTCGCGCGGGCGCCCCAGCGGAATGTGGCAGGCTGGGTACGCCGCCGCCGGGCAGGGTCGCCCGCGGCACAGGCCGCCGAAGCGGCGGAGCGCCGGGCGGAGGCACCCGCCGGCGCCCCGGGCCACGACACCGACGAGTAGGGACAGCGAAGCCGATGAGCGCGATCCGGCAGGCGAACAGCAAGAGCCTGATGCTGTTCTCGGGACGGGCCTTCCCGGAGCTGGCCACCGAGATCGCCGGGCACCTCGGCGTGACCCCCACGCCGACGGCGTCCTACGAGTTCGCCAACGGTGAGCTGTTCGTCCGGTTCGAGGAGTCCGTCCGCGGCTGCGACGCCTTCGTCGTGCAGAGCCACACCGCGCCGATCAACACCTGGCTCATGGAACAGCTGATCATGGTCGACGCGCTCAAGCGTGCCTCGGCCAAGCGGATCACCGTCGTCGCCCCGTTCTTCCCGTACGCCCGCCAGGACAAGAAGCACCGCGGCCGCGAGCCGATCTCCGCCCGCCTGGTCGCCGACATGTTCAAGACCGCGGGCGCCGACCGGCTCATGACCGTCGACCTGCACACGGCCCAGATCCAGGGCTTCTTCGACGGCCCCGTCGACCACCTCTTCGCCCTCGACCTCCTGGTCGACCACGTCTGCTCCCGATGGGGCGACCGCGACATCACCGTCGTCTCCCCGGACTCCGGCCGCGTCCGCGTGGCCGAGCGGTGGACCGACAAGCTCGGCGGCGTCCCGCTCGCCTTCATCCACAAGACCCGCGACCCGATGCGGCCCAACGAGGTCAAGGCCAACCGGGTCGTCGGTGAGGTCGAGGGTCGCGTCTGCATCCTGGTCGACGACATGATCGACACCGGCGGAACGATCGTGAAGGCCGCGGAGACGCTGTTCGACGCCGGGGCGGCCGACGTCATCGTCACCGCCACCCACGGCGTCCTGTCCGGGCCCGCTGTCGACCGGCTCAAGAACAGCAAGATCAGCGAGGTCATCGTGACGAACACGCTGCCGATCGAGCCCGAGCGCCACTTCGACAAGCTCACCGTCCTCTCGATCGCGCCGCTGCTGGCCCGCGCGATCAGGGAGGTCTTCGAGGACGGCTCCGTCACGTCGCTGTTCGACGGAGCCAGCTGAGGACTCGGGAGAGAAGAGTGTGCGCCGCTCGGCAGGAATCGGCCCCGGAACTGCCTGCTGGCGCACACTGAACGAGGTCGGGGCGGAGTCGGGTATCCTCCTGTCGTTGCCCGGCGAGGGAGCGCGGTCCTACCGCTTCTCCGTGATCGACGTGCACGCTCCAGGTGGACGAACCTCCCGGGTGTGCCGCGCTCGCGCGCCGGCTGCAGACCCGATCCGCCTGTTGAGGAGCACACCACCGTGGCTGACTTCCGCCTCGAAGCCGAGACCCGCACCGAGTTCGGCAAGGGCAGCGCCCGTCGCACCCGCCGTGCCGGCCGCATCCCCGCCGTCCTGTACGGGCACGGCCAGGACGTCGTCCACCTGTCGCTGCCCGCGCGCGAGTTCGCCGCGGCGCTGCGCAACGGCGGCACCAACGCCCTGCTGACCATCGTGCTCGACGGCAAGGAGCAGCTGGCCCTGACCAAGGCCGTCCAGCGCGACCCGCTGAAGCGCACCCACGAGCACGCCGACCTGCTGCTCGTCCGCCGCGGTGAGAAGACCACCGTCGAGGTCCCGATCGTCGTCGTCGGCGAGGTCGCTCCGGACACGATCCCGAACCACCAGCTGAGCACCGTGCAGATCGAGGCCGACGCCACGAAGCTGCCCGACAGCATCGAGGTCGACGTCAGCGACCGCTCCGCCGGCCAGAACATCACCGCCGGCGACCTCGTCCTGCCGCGCGGCGCGACGCTGATCACCGACCCCGAGGCGCTGGTCATCGGCTTCCTCGGCGCCCCGACGGCGGAGGCGCTGGAGGCCGAGCTGGCCGAGGCCGAGGCCGAGGCCGGAATCGAGCGCGAGGAGTCCGGCGACGCCGCCGAGGGCGCCGGCGAGGGCGACGTCGTCCCCGAGCCGCAGGACCAGGGCAGCGGCGAGTCGATGGACTCTGCCGAGAAGTCCCAGGACAACTGAGGCTCTCCTGACCGACAGCACGATCCGCGAGGGCGCCGGCACCGCCGGCGCCCTCGCGGCCGTGCCCGGACGGCGGGTCGCCGAGCAGCCCGTCTCCGAGGGTCCGTTCCTGGTCGTCGGACTGGGCAACCCCGGCCCCGGCTACGCCGGGAACCGGCACAACGTGGGGGCGATGGTCCTCGACGAGCTCGCCGCCCGCGCAGGCCTGCGGCTCTCGCCCGGCAAGGGCGCCCGTGCCCGCGCCCTCGCCGGTGAGGGCCGGCTGGCCGGACGGCGGGTCGTGCTCGCCCGTCCGCTCACCTACATGAACGAGTCGGGCGGGCCCGTCCGCGGCCTGCTCGACTACCACCACCTCCCCGTCGAGGACCTCGTCGTGGTCCACGACGAACTGGACATCCCGTTCTCCGCCGTCCGCCTCAAGCGCGGCGGCGGCGAGGGTGGACACAACGGCCTGCGGTCGATCACCCGATCGACCGGCACGAAGGACTACCTCCGGGTGCGCGTCGGCATCGGCCGCCCGCCCGGGCGCCAGGACGCCGCCGACTACGTCCTCAAGGACTTCTCCGGCGTGGAGCGCAAGGAGCTCGACCTGCTGGTCGCCGAGGCCGCCGACGCCGTGGAGGCCCTCCTGGCCCGCGGCCTCGAGGCCGCGCAGAACGAGGTCCACGCCCGAACCTGACCTGGGGGAACTCTTCTCCTGGAGATCATGGTCACAGATTCGCTCCAAATGGGTGAACGGCGACCAGTTGCATTGACGCAAACCTAACTCTCTGTGACTCTCGATCCGGGTCGCGAACGGACCTTCGCGCTTACTTGCTGGTAACCGGCGAGTTGACCGTGTCCGCATGACTACGGAACGTTACGTCAACGGGGGGAACGATGCTGGCTGATCACCAGTTGGCAGGAGGCGCGGCGTCCTTGCTGGCAACGCCCGTCCCGCGAACTGCACCGCGCGCACGCCTCCGTCTCCTCACCCGTCGACACGCCCCCGCCTGGGTGCGCCGGTACTCGATCGCGCTGCTGGTCGCCGAGACCCTCGCAGCGCTGGCCGCCGGCGGCGCGGCAGTCCTCACCCGCGAGGGCGGGCTCAATCTCTCCAACTCCCTCTTCTGGGGTGCTGCAGCCATGGTCGTCGCCTGGCCTGCGCTGCTCGTGGCCACCGGCGCCCACACCGAGCGCGTCTTCGGGATGGGCAGCGACGAGTACCGCCGGGTCGGCCGGGCGGGCCTCCTGCTGCTCGCGTTCGCCGGTTTCGTCTCGTACGCGGCCGCCCTGGATCTGAGCCGGGCACTGGTGGTCGTCGCCGTGCCGGCTCTGACGCTGGGCACGATGGTCATCCGCTACGCCGCCCGCATCCACCTGCACCGTCAGCGCGCGATCGGCCGGCACACCAAGCGGGTCGTCGTCGTCGGTCGCGGCGGGGCCGTCCTCGAACTGGTCCAGCGGCTGCGCCGGGAGAAGTACGCCGGGTTCGACGTGATCGCGGCCTGCGTGACCCCCGAGGACCGCACGAGGGTGGCCGACCTCGCCGGCGTCCCCGTCGGCGGTCTGGACGACGTGGTCAACACCGCGGCCCGGCTCCACGCCGACACCATCGCCGTGACCTCGGCCAGCGAGACGGCCGCCCAGTACCTGCGCCAGCTCTCCTGGCAGCTGGAGGGGACGGGCATCGAGCTGCTCGTCGCGCCCGGTCTGATGGAGGTCGCGGGCCCGCGTCTGCACATCCGGCCGTTCGAGGGCCTGCCCCTGCTCTCGGTCGAGCAGCCCCGCTTCGAGGGCTGGACCCGCCTCGTCAAGGGTGCCGTCGACCGTGGGCTGGCCGTCGCGGCGATCCTGCTGCTCGCTCCGGTCCTGGCGTGCATCGCCGTCGCGGTGCGCGTGACGAGCACCGGTCCGGTGCTGTTCCGCCAGGAGCGCGTCGGCGTCAACGGCCAGACCTTCACCATGCTGAAGTTCCGGAGCATGGTGGTGGACGCCGACGTCCGGCTGGAGGCACTGCAGGCGAGCAACATCTCCGACGGCCTGCTCTTCAAGATGCGGGACGACCCGCGGGTCACCTCGGTGGGCAAGTGGCTGCGTCGGCTGTCCCTCGACGAGCTCCCCCAGCTGTTCAACGTGCTGGCCGGGACCATGTCCCTGGTGGGTCCGCGGCCGCCCCTGCCCAACGAGGTGGCCAACTACGACTCGCAGGTCCGCCGCCGCCTCCTGGTCAAGCCTGGCCTCACCGGCCTGTGGCAGATCTCCGGCCGCAGCGACCTCCCGTGGGAGGAGGCAGTCCGGCTGGACCTCCGCTATGTCGAGAACTGGTCCCTGACGCTGGACCTGCTCATCCTGTGGAAGACCTGTCGTGCGGTCCTGAGTTCCTCGGGCGCCTACTGAGCGCGTGAGCACGACGGCGGGGCCGGACTACCAGGGCTAACCTGGCAGTCCGGCCCCTGTCGCATTCCGCGGCACGCGTGCGGCCTCGGCGATCCTCAGGAGAATCAAGCGTGACCTTGCGCGGCGTGCTCGACGTCGTCCTCACCGATCCCGGCATGGCGCGCGTCGTCGCCGCGGCCGGCCACGCCTCCCTCGCCGTCACCGCGCCGCCGCCCGTGCAGCCGCTGGTGGCTGCAGCCCTCGCGGCTGGCAAGCCGGGCGCCGGGGTGCCGGTCCTCGTCGTCACGGCCGGCGAGCGCGACGCCGACCAGGTCGCCGACCTGCTCCGGTGCTTCGTCCCCGGCCGCCGGGTGGAGACCTTCCCCGCATGGGAGACGTTGCCGCACGAGCGGCTCAGCCCCCGCGCGGACACCGTCGGCCGCCGGCTGGCCGTGCTGCGCGACCTGACCCATCCCGGGGAGAACGGCACGATCGACGTGCTGGTCGCCCCGGTCCGCAGCGTGCTCCAGCCGCTGGCCCCCGGCCTGGGCGATCTGGTGCCGGTCGAGCTGCGCCCGGGGGCCGAGGCCGACCTCGAGGACGTCGCCCGGGCCCTCGTCGATGCGGCCTACACGCGGGTCGAACTCGTGGAGAAGCGCGGGGAGTTCGCCGTCCGCGGCGGTCTGCTCGACGTCTTCCCGCCCACCGAGCCGCACCCCGTGCGCGTGGAGTTCTGGGGCGACGAGGTCGACGAGCTGCGCTACTTCTCCGCCGCCGACCAGCGGTCGCTCGACGAGCGGCCCGAGCGCCTGTGGGCCCCGCCCTGCCGCGAGCTGCTGCTGTCGGAAGAGGTGCGCGCGCGGGCCACCGCGCTGGCCACCGAGCACCCCGAGCTCGCCGAGATCCTCGGCAAGCTCGCCGAGGGCATCGCCGTGGAGGGCATGGAGTCGCTCATCCCGGTCCTGGTGCCGGGGGACATGCAGCTGCTGACCGACCTGGTCGCCCGTGGGACGCATGTCCTGGTCTGCGATCCGGAGCGGGTGCGCAGCCGGGCCGCCGACCTGGTGCGCACCGCCGAGGAGTTCCTCGCCGCGTCCTGGTCGACGGCCGCCGAGGCGGGGCAGGCGCCGATCGACCTCGGGGCGTCGTCCTTCAAGGACCTCGCGGAGGTGGAGACGACCGCCCGCATCCGCGGCCTGCCGTGGTGGACCACGGGGCCGTTCACCCTGGCCGCCGAGGACGACGACGAGCACGTCACCCTCGACGCCACCGTCGTCGATCGCTTCTCCGGCGACGTGCCGAAGGCCGTCGAGCAGGTGCGCGCCTGGACCCGCGACGACTGGCGGGTCGTCGTCACCTTCGCCGGCCCGGGACCCGCGCAGCGCGCGGCCGACCAGTTCGCGGAGGCCGACCTCGGCGTCCGGCTGGTGCCCGACCTCGCCGGGCCGCCCGAGGCCGGGCTGGCGCACGTCACCCAGGGCAACCTCGAGTCCGGGTTCGCCTTCCCCGGGATCGGCCTGGCCCTGCTCACCGAGCACGACCTCACCGGCCAGCGCGGTACCAACATGCGCGACGCGGCGAAGATGCCCGCCCGCCGGCGCAACGCCGTCGACCTGGTGCAGCTGCAGCCCGGCGACCTCGTCGTCCACGAGCAGCACGGCATCGGCCGCTACATCGAGATGATCAGCCGCACGATCAACGGCGGGCAGCGCGACTACCTGATCGTCGAGTACGCCCCGTCGCGGCGGAACCAGCCGCCGGACCGGCTCTTCGTGCCGACCGACTCCCTCGACCAGCTCACCCGCTACGTCGGCGGGGAGGCGCCCGCGCTCTCCAAGCTGGGCGGCGCCGACTGGAAGAACACGAAGAACAAGGCCCGCAAGGCGGTCAAGCAGATCGCCGCCGAACTCATCCGGCTCTACTCGGCGCGGATGGCGACCAAGGGTCACGCCTTCGGCCCCGACACGGTCTGGCAGCGCGAGCTCGAGGACGCCTTCCCGTTCCAGGAGACCCCCGACCAGCTCGGGGCCATCGACGAGGTCAAGGCCGACATGATGCAGCCGGTGCCGATGGACCGGATCATCTGCGGCGACGTCGGCTACGGGAAGACCGAGATCGCCGTCCGGGCGGCGTTCAAGGCGGTGCAGGACGGCAAGCAGGTCGCCGTCCTGGTGCCGACGACGCTGCTGGCCAACCAGCACTTCAAGACGTTCTCCGAGCGGTTCGCCCAGTTCCCGGTGACCGTCGCAGTGCTGTCGCGGTTCCAGTCCAAGGCCGAGAGCGACGAGATCATCCGCAAGCTGGGCGCCGGGGAGATCGACGTCCTCGTCGGCACCCACCGGCTGCTGCAGCCGACCACCCGATTCAAGGACCTCGGGCTGGTCATCGTCGACGAGGAGCAGCGCTTCGGCGTCGAGCACAAGGAGTACCTGAAGACCATGCGGACGGCGGTCGACGTGCTCTCGATGTCGGCCACCCCGATCCCGCGCACCCTGGAGATGTCGCTGACCGGTATCCGGGAGATGTCGACGATCCTCACCCCGCCCGAGGAGCGGCATCCGGTGCTGACCTACGTCGGCGCGTGGGACGACAAGCAGATGGCCGCGGCGATCCGCCGCGAGCTGCTGCGCGACGGCCAGGTCTTCGTGATCCACAACCGGGTGCAGTCGATCGACAAGGCGGCGGCGAAGATCCGCAACCTCGTGCCCGAGGCCCGCGTCGCCGTCGGCCACGGCCAGATGAAGGAGCACGAGCTCGAACGGATCATGGTCGGCTTCTGGGAGAAGGAGTACGACGTCCTGGTCGCCACGACGATCGTCGAGTCCGGCCTGGACATCCCCAACGCCAACACCCTGGTCGTCGACCGGGCCGACACCTTCGGCCTGTCGCAGCTGCACCAGATCCGCGGGCGCGTGGGCCGCGGCCGCGAGCGCGCCTACGCCTACTTCACCTACGACCCGACCCGGCCGCTGACCGAGACCTCGGTCGACCGGCTGACCACCATCGCGCACAACACCGATCTGGGTGCCGGCATGGCCGTGGCGATGAAGGACCTGGAGATCCGCGGCTCGGGCAACCTTCTCGGCGGCGAGCAGTCCGGGCACATCGCCGGGGTCGGCTTCGACCTCTACGTCCGGCTCGTCGGCGAGGCCGTGACCGACTACCGCGCCCAGGTCAGCGGGGAGTCCGCGCCGGTCGAGCCGCTCGAGGTCCGGGTCGACCTGCCGGTGGACGCCCACCTCCCGCACGACTACGTGCCCGGCGAGCGGCTGCGGATGGAGGCCTACCGCAAGGTCGCCTCCGTGCAGAGCGACGAGCAGGCGCAGGCGGTCCTCGACGAGCTCACCGACCGCTACGGCGCCCCGCCGGCGCCGGTGCTCAACCTGCTGGCCGTCGCCCGCTTCCGGACGGCGATGCGCGCGCTGGGGATCACCGAGGTGTCGCTGCAGGGCCGGGCGATCCGGATCAGCCCCGTGCCGCTGCGCGAGTCGCAGCAGATGCGGCTGGCGCGGCTGGCCGACGGGGCGTCCTACAAGGCGGCGGTCGAGACGATCTCGCTCAAGGTGCCGGTCGGACCCGACCGCCGGACGCCGCTCCGGGACGTCGCGCTGCTGGAGAACCTGCACTCGGTGCTCACGGCCGTCCTCGAGCAACCTGTCGCCGCCGCCTCATGAGGAACGGGCCGCCCTGCGCTCCGGGTCACAGCGGGTGTGGGATTCTCCGGGCGTGCTGAAGCGTCGCGTTCCCCGGGTGCTGGTCTCCGGGTTCCTCCTGACCGTCGCGGTGACGGGGCTAGCTGCCTGCCGGACCTCGCCGAACGTCGCCGCCTACGTCGGCGAGAGCACGGTGAGCGTCTCCGAGCTGGATGCCGCCGTGGCCGACCGGCTCACCGACGAGCGCGTCGCCGCCTTCGCCGCCACGGACGAGGCCGGTTTCACCCGCCGGGTCCTCGGCCTGCTGGTGCAGCAGGAGGTCTACGCCGAGGCCGCCGAGCGCTACGACGTCGAGGTGGACAACGACGACGTCCGGGCGCGGATCGAGCAGCTGCTCGGCGAGGACGACCCCGACGAGGTCTACGCCCAGCTCGCCGACCAGGGCATCAGCCGGGGCGACGTGTTCGAGAACGTTCGCCAGCTGCTCACCCGCGAGCAGATCGCCGAGTCCGACGGCCAGGCCGAGGGGCTGGACGTCGCCGCCCTGCAGGCACGGTACGAGGAGACCCGCGAGAGCCTCGGCGAGCTGTCGTTCGGCTACATCGCGGTGCCCGACCAGCCCACGGCCGACTCCGTCCTCGCCCAGCTCACCGCCAACCCGGCCGGCTACGCGGCCATCGCGGCCCAGTACCCGGGCGAGTTCACGCTGCCCGCCCTGGAGTCGCGCACCGCCGAGGAGCTGCCCTCCGTGCTGGTCGAGGGGATCACCGGCGCGGCACCCAACACCGGCTTCACCACGCCCATCCCCGAGACCGGGGGCATCGTCGTCACCTTCGTGGAGGGCACCGTCTACCCCTCGTTCGAGGAGGTCCGGCCCCAGCTGGAGCAGGAGGCCTCGCAGGCCGCCGAGCAGGCCGGGACCGAGCTCGTCGCCGAGGTACGCCGCGACCTCGGGGTCACCGTGAACCCGCGGTTCGGGGTCCTCGAGGACGCCCGGCTCGTCCCGGCCGACGGTGGTGTCGTGGACATCCTCGAGGACGAGACCGAGACCGAGCAGCCGGCGGGCGTGCCGGCCGAGTAGGGCCGCGCCCCGGCGTTCCCGGAGACTGGGCCGGTGCCCGTCGCCCTCGTCGTCACCGTGAGCCCGCGTCTGCCCGGCCTGCTCGGCCCCGCCGGGTGGCGGGCGGTCACCTCGGCCCCGGCTCTCGCCGCGCTTCCGGGCGCCGCGGCCACGGCCGATGTACTGCGGGCCGACGGCTGGACGGTCACCGACGTCCCCGATGTCGCCGCCCTGACCCGGGACGTCGTCCTCCTCGCGGCCCCGGGCGAGACCCCGGGGAAGTCCGTCGCCGGCGCACAGGAGCCGGCGGGGGCGCGGCTGCTGGACGTCGCCGCCGTGATGGACCGCCTGCGGTCGCCGGGCGGCTGTCCCTGGGACGCCGAGCAGACCCACTCCTCGCTGCGCGGCTACCTGCTCGAGGAGGCGCACGAGGCCTACGACGCGATCGTGGACGACGACCCGGCGGCGATGCGCGAGGAGCTCGGCGACGTGCTGCTGCAGGTGGTCTTCCACGCCCGGGTGGCGGCGGAGGCGGCGCCGGAGCGACGGTTCGACATCGACGACGTCGCCGGCGACCTGGTCGACAAGCTGGTGCGCCGGCACCCGCACGTGTTCGGCGACGCCGGCCCGCGCGACGTCGCGGAGGTCGAGGCGGGCTGGGAGGAGATCAAGAAGGCGGAGAAGCAGCGCCGCTCACCCACCGAGGGCGTCTCCCGCTCCCAGCCGGCCGCCGCGTGGGGGCAGGCCCTGGTGCGCCGCGCCGCCCGGGTCGGGCTCCCCACCCCGCAGCCCGCGGACCTGACCGTCGACAGCCCCGAGGAGCTGGGGGAGCGGCTGCTCGGCGTCGTCGCCGCGGCCGAGCAGCGGGGCTGGGACGTCGAGGACGCCCTGCGCGAGGCCGTGCGCCGCTACGCCGGTGAGCTCGACGCTGAAGCCGCGGCACGGTCCGCGGGGGACTGAGGCCGCCGCCGGGGCGAGGCTCGCGACCGCGGCGCACCGGGCTGGCTAGGCTGCTCCCGTGCCAAGCATCGACGCCGTAGGCGCGCGGGAGATCCTGGACTCGCGCGGAAACCCCACCGTGGAGGTCGAGGTCGCCCTCGACGACGGGACCATCGCCCGGGCCGCCGTGCCCAGCGGCGCCTCCACGGGTGCCTTCGAGGCCGTGGAGCTGCGGGACGGCGGTGAGCGGTACGGCGGCAAGGGCGTGACCAAGGCGGTCGACGGCGTCCTCGACGTCATCGGCCCCGAGCTGGTCGGCTACGAGGCGAGCGAGCAGCGGCTGGTCGACCAGCGGCTGCTGGACCTCGACGGGACGCCGGACAAGTCGCGCCTGGGCGCCAACGCGATCCTCGGCGTCAGCCTCGCGGTCGCCCGCGCCGCCGCGGACTCCGCCGGTCTGCCGCTGTTCCGCTACGTCGGCGGACCGTCGGCGCACCTGCTGCCCGTGCCGATGATGAACATCCTCAACGGTGGCGCCCACGCCGACAGCAACGTCGACGTCCAGGAGTTCATGATCGCCCCGATCGGCGCGCCGACGTTCGCCGAGGCGCTGGCCATGGGCACGGAGGTCTACCACTCCCTCAAGTCGGTCCTGAAGAAGGACGGCCTGGCGACGGGCCTCGGCGACGAGGGCGGCTTCGCCCCCAGCCTGTCGAGCAACCGGGCGGCGCTGGACCTCATCGTCCGGGCCGTCGAGCAGGCCGGCTACGGCGTCGGGACCGACATCGCCTTCGCCCTCGACGTCGCGGCCACCGAGTTCCACTCCGACGGTGCGTACGCCTTCGAGGGGAAGAAGCTGTCGGCCGAGGAGATGACGGCGTACTACACCGAGCTCGTCGACGCCTTCCCGATCGTCTCCATCGAGGACCCGCTGTCCGAGGAGGACTGGGACGGCTGGATCGCGCTGACCGACGCCCTGGGCGACCGGGTCCAGATCGTCGGCGACGACCTGTTCGTCACCAACCCGACCCGGCTGGCCGACGGCATCGCCCGCGGCGCGGCCAACGCCCTGCTCGTGAAGGTCAACCAGATCGGCACGCTCACCGAGACCCTCGACGCGGTCAACCTCGCCCACCGCAGCGGCTACCGCTGCATGATGAGCCACCGCTCGGGCGAGACGGAGGACACCACGATCGCCGACCTCGCCGTCGCCACCGACTGCGGGCAGATCAAGACCGGTGCCCCGGCCCGCAGCGAGCGCGTCGCCAAGTACAACCAGCTGCTCCGGATCGAGGAGGAGCTGGACGACGCCGCGCGCTACGCCGGTGCGGCCGCCTTCCCGCGCCTGACCGTCTGAGGCAGCGGGATGAGCAGCGTTCGCGGCCGGAGAGGCGGGTCGTCGTCCGACGGCCGGCGCTCCACCGGCCGGGCGCCGCGCGTCCACTCCACGCGGCCGGTCCGCGCGGGGCTGCGGTCCGGCGCGACCAGCCGCCCGGGCCAGCGGCGGGCCGG
>NZ_SPQM01000103.1 GCF_004570345.1 Blastococcus sp. CT_GayMR20
CTCCAGGAACACGCGCAGCGCCGCTACTGGAAAGGCCACTACTTCCGCGAGCTGCCCGACGCCGCGATCGCCGCACTCCTGGCGCACGACCCCACCGTCGCCGCCGGTCTGCAGGCCTACGGTGGTGCGATCGCCGACGTACCTGACGACGCCACCGCGTTCAGCCACCGGTCCACCGCTTTCGAGTACGTCTGCGCGGTCCGCTGGATGGAACCGTTCGCAGACGACGTCCGCATGGCCACCGCCCGGCGCAGCGCAGCAGCACTGGCGCCCTTTGCCAGCGGGGTCTACGTCAATGCGCTCTCCGACGACGGTGCGGCCGGGGTGCACCGCGCCTACCCGCCCGCGAAGCTGGCGCGGCTGACCGCGCTGAAGGACGCCGTCGACCCCGACAACGTCTTCCACCTCAACCACAACATCGCGCCCGGCCGGGCAGAGGCCCGCTGACGACGCTCGTCCCGTCACGGGCGGCTCCAGCCGCCGATCCGGGCCTGATCCGCCCGGTCGCTACGCGGTCCGTCCGGCCAGGACGGCGAGCCGCTCGCCGAGCAGTCCGTAGACCTGCGGGTGGACGCTCATGCCGACGTGGCTCGAGTCGATTTCGACGTTGTCGGCATCCGGGTCGACGCACGCGTGCCAGTCGACCACCCAGTCGCTGCGCGAGTAGACCGAGACGTACGGCACGTGCATGGGGAACGGCCGGTCCAGCCACTCGGCGAGTTGCTCGGCGCACCGCCCCTGCAGGCAGTCGTCGCGGAACATCCCGGGCACACCGGCCGTGCCGAGCGCGGCCACGAGGCGCACCTGCCGGGCGACCAACGGGTTGATCGCCATGTGGTCGACGTTCGGGCTGCCCAGGGTGACGATCCCCGCGACGCGGTCGGGCTGCCGCATCGCCATGATCTTGGCGAACAACCCCCCGCGGCTCTGTCCGACGATCGCCGCGGGTCCACCCGTCCGGTCGGTGAACTCGACCAGCCGGCGTTCCAGGCGCTCGACCGCCTGCCGCGTGCAGTCGACGTTGACGCGGATGAGCGAGGTGCACGGTCGATAGCCACGGGCGTGCAGCCACCGCTTCATCATCGACAGCGACGGGTCGCCGGCGAGGAAGCCCGGGACCAGCAGGACCGGCAACCCGCCCCCGTCCGGGACGCCGTCCCCCCGCCACACGGCGGACCGCAACAGCTCGGACGCCTCCATCCAGGGCCGCTGCAGGGCGAGCAGGGCCGCCACCGGGGAGGCCCCGATCCACGGGGGCGCCCCGTCGACGGGTGTGCGCTGTGCCGGCGCTGCTGTGCGCATGTGGTTCCTCGTCTCCGTCGTGACCCCAGGGGCCCGGCCGTACCCATCCCTGCTGTTGGAGCGCCCGGCCCCCGCCCATGAGAGTGTGACGCCTGACACATTGTGCACATCGCAGGGAGGCCACGGCGATGAAGCAGCTGTCGGGTCTGGACGCGACGTTCCTCCACCTGGAGACGTCCGCCCAGTTCGGCCACGTGTCGAGCCTGTCGATCTACACCCGGCCGGACTCCGCCGACTACCGGCCCTACGAGGCCTGGAAGACGCAGCTCCAGCGGCGGCTGCACCTCCTGGAGCCGCTGCGTCGGCGCCTGGCCGAAATCCCCCTCGGCCTGGATCACCCGTACTGGGTGGAAGACCCCGCCTTCGACCTCGACTTCCACGTGCGCCACACGGCCGTCCCGCCGCCGGGCACCGACGACCAGCTCGCGGCCCTGGTCGGCCGTCTGGTCTCGCGCCCCCTGGACCGGCGCAAGCCGCTGTGGCTGTCGTACGTCATCGAGGGGTTGCCCGACCGCCGCTTCGCCGTCCTGACCATCGTCCACCACGCCACGATCGACGTGGCGTCCGGTGTCGAGCTGATGACACTGATGCTCGACGACAGTCCGGAGGGCGGCGCCGCGCCGCCCGAGGACGACCGGTGGACACCGGAGCGCCCTCCCGGGGACCTGGAGATGCTCGCCCGCGGCGCGCTGGGTCTCGCCCGCAAGCCCGCGCGCGGGCTCCTGCTCGCTGCCTGGAGCGCCAGGGAGATCGGCCGGGCGACACGCAATCCCGTGCTCGTCCGGACGGCGAACGACGTGCGCCGGAGCCTGCGTGGACCACTGGGCACTGTGCTCAACCTGGGACGCCACCGTCCCGAGGAGCCCGATGCGACGCCCGCCGTGCCCAGCGTCCGGCCACCGCGCACGCCGTTCAACGGGCCCATCACCCCGCACCGGAAGCTGGCCATCCGGTCGACGTCGCTCGACGTGGTGAAGCAGGTGAAGTCGGCGTTGGGCGTCACCCTCAACGACGTGGTCATGGCCGCCTGCGCCGGCGGGCTGCGCACCTTCCTCGACCGCCGTGGTGCGCTCCCGGCAGATCCGCTCGTGGCCCTCGTCCCTGTGTCGGTGCGGACCGGGGAGGAGAGCGACCGCTGGACCAACCGGGTGTCGATGCTCTCGGCCGTCCTGCCGACCGACGAACCCGACCCCGTACGGCGGGTCCGGCGCGTGCACGACTCGATGTCCAGCAGCAAGGAGATCTTCTCGGCCCTTCCCGCCGAGCGGCTCACCGACTTCGCCGAGTTCCCGCCGCCGGCAGTGTTCGCGCGGGCGATGCGGCTCAGTGCCCGGCTCCGCCTCGGGTCGCGGCTGACGCCGGGCAACCTGGTCATCTCCAACGTCCCCGGTCCGCGCACACCGCTCTATGCCGCCGGCGCGCGGCTCGAGCACTACTTCCCGGTCTCGACCATCGTCGAGGGCCAGGGTCTCAACATCACCGTCCAGAGCTATCTCGACCGCCTCGACTGGGGCCTGGTCTCCTGTGCGGAACTCCTGCCGGACGTCGACGTGCTCCTCGGCGACATCCTCGGCGAGATCGACACACTGGCGGCCGCAGCGGGAGTAGCGGCCGCGGCGCCAGGGGCGGAGTCCGCCGCCCCGGCGCCTGGGCGTCTTTCCCGCGCCCGCGGCGCTTCCGCACGCGCGGGTCAATGACGGTGCGCGCTCTGCACGCCGGTCGACACCCGCGTCGGCTCAGGACCGTTCGCGGGCAGGAGCGGCCGTGTCGACGGTGGTCGCCGCCCAGCTGGCCAACAGCGTGAGCGCGTCCTCCGAGGGTGAGCCGGGTTCGGCCGTGTAGATCGTCAGCCGGAGCCCTCGGTGCTCCTCGGCGGGCAGGTCGAGGGTGTAGTAGCCGAGGTCCAGAGCGCCGACGACGGGGTGGCGGAAGCTCTTGGCACCGTTGTGGTGGATGCGGACGTCGTGCGCCGCCCAGCGGGTGCGGAACTCCTCGCTCACCGTGGACAACTCGCCGACGAGCTCGCGCAGCTGCGTGTCGTTCGGGTAGCGACCGGCCTCGGCGCGGAGCAGGGCGACGGTGATGCTGGCCGCGCCCTCCCAGTCGGGGTAGAACTCGGGTGCCCGATGGTCCAGGAACTGGAACCGGGCGAAGTTCGCCTGCCGCCCGGGGACGTCGAACAGCGGTGAGTGCAGCGCCCGGCCCAGTGAGTTGGCCGCCACGATGTCCAGGCGGCCGTTCGCGACGAACGCTGCAGACGCCGTCATCGAGTCCAGCATCCACTGCACGCGCGGCTGGATCTGCGTCCGGCTGCGTCGCTGGGGGGTCCGGGCCGGCTTGATGGCGGCGCGGGCCAGGTCGAACAGGTAGGTCCGTTCGGCCTCGTCGAGTTGCAGCGCCCGGGCGACCGCCTCCAGGACGTCCTCCGAGACGCCGGCGATGTGGCCCTTCTCCAGCCGCGTGTACCACTCAATGCTCACCCCGGCGAGGACGGCGACCTCCTCGCGGCGGAGCCCGGGGACCCTTCGCCGACCGCCCCCTGGGAGCAGGCCCGCCTGCTCGGGGGTGATCCGGGCGCGACGGCTGGCCAGGAAGTCGCGGATGTCGTTGCGGTTGTCCACCGGGCCGACGCTACGGCGCGCCCGGGGTGGAGGGAGGTCGAGCTTCTACCCCCCACAAACCCGACCTCCCACCCCTGCACGAGGAGGCGTTCCGTGGACCTCGACCCCGCCCAGTCCGCTTCAGAAGGAGCACCACCATGCGCGTCGACGCCTACGCCGCCCCCGCCGCCGGGCAGCCCCTGGCCCGCACCTCCATCGAGCGCCGGGCCGTCGGTCCGAACGACGTCCTCATCGCGATCGAGTACGCCGGCATCTGCCACTCCGACATCCACACGGTCAACGGCGACTGGGGGCCGCAGCCCTTCCCGGTGGTCCCGGGCCACGAGATCGTCGGCCTCGTCGCCGAGATCGGGCCCGACGTCACGCGGCACCGGATCGGTGACCTCGTCGGGGTGGGCTGCATGGTCAACTCCTGCGGCGAGTGCGCCAACTGCCGCAACGGCGACGAGCAGTACTGCTCGACGGGCATGGTGCCCACCTATGCCGGCACCGACCGCGACGGCACCATCACCCAGGGCGGCTACTCCACGCACGTCGTGGTGGACGCCGACTACGTCCTGCGCGTGCCCGCCGGGATCGACCCAGCCGCGGCCGCGCCGCTGCTGTGCGCCGGCATCACCACCTACTCCCCACTGCGCCGCTGGGGCGCCGGGCCCGGCAAGCGCGTCGCCGTCGTCGGTCTGGGCGGCCTGGGACACATGGCCGTCAAGATCGCGGACGCGATGGGCGCCGGGGTGACCGTGCTGTCGCAGTCGTTGAAGAAGCAGGAGGACGGCCTGCGGCTGGGCGCCGACGACTACTTCGCGACCAGCGACCCGGACACGTTCACCGAACTGGCCGGACGGTTCGACCTCGTCGTCAACACCGTCAGTGCGGGCATCGACGTCGACGCGTACCTGTCGCTCCTGAGGGTGGACGGCGCCCTCGTCAACGTCGGCGCCCCGGCCGAGCCGCTGAGCCTCAACGTGATGTCGCTGATCGGCGGACGCCGCACGTACGCCGGCTCGATGATCGGCGGGATCACCGAGACCCAGGAGATGCTCGACTTCTGCGCTCAGCACCACATCGGTGCCGAGGTGGAGGTCATCGCCGCCGACCGGGTCAACGAGGCCTACGAGCGTGTGCTGGCCTCCGACGTCCGCTACCGCTTCGTCATCGACACCGCGACCCTGACGTGACGTCCGACCAAGCTGACCCGGCCTGCATTCCCTGCGCCGCACGGCCCACGGGGCCGTCGTCGCCCGCGCTGCGCCTACCGGGTAGCGCCGGCCTCCACCGGGGGCGGAGGCGGCACGAACTGCTCGGCGGCCGGCGGTGCGGCCGTCGGCATCATCGGACCATCGCCCGCCGGGTCGAGCACGTCGTCCTCGAACCATGCGTATCGACCGGAGAGCACCTGCTGCGCGGCCTCGTACTGAGCCCGGTCGTCGTTGGACCACAGCTCCGCGAAGAGCCGATCGGCCCGACGGCGGGCCTGGCCGCAGAACAGGTCGGCCAGTTCCATGGCCTCCTGCCGGCGGTCGGGCTGCTCGCGCCCGATGGTGTCCGCGTAGACGCACGCGCACGCGATGGCGTAGAGCTCGGCACCGATGTCGACGATCCGGCCGAGCAGGTGGCCCTTCTGCTCGAGGCGCGCCTGGTAGCGGCCCATCGCGTAGAACGTCGACCGCGCGAGCTTGCGGGAGTGGCGCTCGACGTAGCGCACGTGCTTGGCCAGCTCCCCGAACTCGGAGAAGGAGCCGGGACGCTGGCCGGCGCCCGTGGTGAGCGTCGGGAACCACTTGGCGTAGAACGCGCCCGCCCTCCCGGCGGCCCTCGCCTTGTCGGCCAGGCGGGAGTCGCCGAGCACCAGGTCCCCCGCCACCCTCAGGTGCTCGTCGACGGCCTCGCGGGCGATCAGGAGGTGCATGATCTCCGTGGATCCCTCGAAGATCCGGTTGATCCGCATGTCGCGCAGCATCTGCTCCGCCGGTACCGGTTTCTCACCGCGCCGCCGGAGCGACTCAGCGGTCTCGTAGGCGCGGCCGCCACGGATCTGGACCATCTCGTCGACGGCCGTCCAACCGAGTTCCGACCCGTAGAGCTTGGCGAGAGCGGCCTCGATGCGGATGTCGTTGCGCTTGTCGTCGGCCAGGCGGCTGGACACGTCGAGCATCGCCTCGAGGCCGAACGCCGTGCCCGCCAGCCAGGCGAGCTTCTGCGCGATGGGGTCGTGCCGGCCGATCGGCTGACCCCACTGCTTCCGCTCGGCCGACCACTGGCGGGCGATCTTCAGCGAGTACTTCGTCGCCGACAGGCAGAACGCCGGCAGTGACAGGCGACCGGTGTTCAGCGTGGTCAGCGCGATCCGCAGCCCCTTGCCCTCGCCGCCGATGACGTCGTCGGCCGGGACGAAGACGTCGTCGAAGCCCGTCACCGAGTTCTCGATGCCCTTGAGCCCCATGAACTCGTTGCGGTGCTCGACCGTGATGCCCTCGCGGTCGGTCGGGCAGAGGAACGCGGTGATGCCTCCCCTATGGCCGTCGGACTTCGGGACGACGGCCATGATCACGACCACGTCGGCGATGGCGCCGTTGGTCGCCCACAGCTTCGTGCCGTTGATCCGGTAGCCGGTGCCGTCATCGGTCGGGACGGCGGTCGTGCTCATGCGTGCCGGGTCCGAGCCGACGTCCGGCTCGGTGAGCAGGAACGCCGAGATGTGGTCCGTGGCCAGCCTGGGCAGCCAGGAGCGCTTCTGCTCCTCGGAGCCGAACAGGCGCAGCGGCTCGGGGAGGCCGATCGACTGATGCGCAGAGAGCAGCGTCGAGATCGAGGAGTGCCAGGTGCCGGCCATGGCCAGGGCCCGGTTGTAGTAGACCTGGCTCAGCCCGAGACCTCCGTACTCCTCGGGGATCTTCATGCCGAGGGCGCCCAGTTCCTTGAGGCCCTCGATGACGTCCTCGGGGATCCTCGCCTCGCGCTCGATCTGCTGCCGGTCCACGCGCTCGGTGAGGAAGGCGCGGAGACGCTCGAGGAACTCCTCGCCCTTCGTCACCGCGGCCGGGTCGAGATCGGGCTGCGGATGGATCAGGTCGAGCCGGAAGTTGCCGAGGAAGAGCTGCTTTCCGAACGACGGTTTCGTCCATTCGGTCTCACGGCTGGCCTCGGCCACCTGCTTCGACTGCTCGTACGACGGATTCGACGCCATGCACCACCATCACCCCCCACGCGTCGTGGGACAACGGATCTCGCCCTCGTGGTTCCGGCAGCGCGGGGACCGCGGCGCCGTTGTGGCCGGTCCCGGGTCCGAGGATCAGAGCTGCAGGATCGATGCTGCGACCAGGTAGGCCGCGGACACACCTGCTGGGTCGTGCAGATCTCCGGGGCTCTCCGATGCCGTCCGGGACCGTTCGCGCACCGCGGCGCCAGGGTCCTCGGTGACGAGGTCGACGCACAGGCCGGTGACGACGGCACGTGCGTCGTGCTCGTCCAGACCGTAGAGGGCGAGCCCGTTGTGGAGCAGGGTCGCCGCCTCCTGGAACACCTCACGGGCCATCCCGAGGTCCACCTCGGGCCGTGCCCGGGCCACGTCCTCTGCGGTGGCCAGGAACCGATCGAACGGTGGGCCTGCGCTGCTGGGCGGCATACCCGGAACCTCGCAGCGCGCCCACGGTCCGGCAAGCAGATATCGCGCTCCGGACGGCGAATGGCCCGTGAGCGTGGACCGCTCCAGAGGCCCGTGCAGGACTCGTCCGAGGCGTCACCGCCCGATCGGGTCAGTTCGTGCGCTCGACGCGCGCGAGCCACTCGGCCAGGAGGGCGCGCAGGAGGTCCGGCTGCTCGTGGGGCAGGGCGTGCCCCGCGTCGTCGAGCACGGCGAGCGAGGCGTGCGGGTACTCGCGGACGAGGTCGGCAGCGGCGGCGTACCCGACGGTCGAGTCCAGCCGACCCGCCACGAGCAGCGTCGGGCCCTCGTACGCCGGTGAGTCGTGCGGCGTGAGCGCCCACCGTTCGCCCATCCGCTCGAGCGCCGCCTCGTCGACGAGCGCCGCTGCGGGGGCGACGTAGCGTTCGTAGCGGTCGAGCATCTCGGCGGTCTGGATCACGAAGTAGCTGCGGAAGTCGTCGTCCCCCAGCTCGCCGGACCCGGCGGCGACGCGGTGCTCGGGGATGTCGCGCAGTCCCGGTAGCAGCGGGCAGACCAGCGCCAGGCCGGCGACCTGGGCGGGGCGCCGCGCGGCCATCGCCTGCGCGTAGTAGGCGCCCGCCGAGTGACCGACCAGGAGGTGCGACGTGCCGCCGGTGACCTCGTCGGCGAAGTCGAGCAGCGTGTCGAGGACGTCGTCGGCGCTGCACAGCGTCGCTGGCGCGGTCGTCCGGCCCATCCCGGGCAGGTCGGGGTAGATCCGCCGCAGCCCGGCAGCGCTGAGTGCCGGCTCGAAGCAGGCCTCGGCCTCGCGGTGGTCGACGCCGGCGCCGTGGAGCACCAGCACCGGGCGACCGGTCCCGTGCTCGACGTGGTGCACCGCCACCTGGCCCGCCCGAATCTCCATCCACGTCAGCTAACCGCAGGACGCAACCGATGAGTGCCCGGTCCGGCACAGGTCCTAGCGTGGAACGCGGCGCCGTCCGCCGAGGGGAGGAGTCCGACCATGAGGACCCTGCACGTCGGCCTCCGGGTGGCCGATCGCGAGCGGTCTCTGGCGTTCTACACGGCCGTCGGCTACGAGGTGGTCGGCAGCGTGCCCGAGACCCCCATCGGGCACCTCACCATGCTCAAGCTCCCGGACGACGACTTCGTCACGATCGAGCTCGTCCACGATCCCAGCCGTCAGGTGGACACCGGTACCGGCCTCAGCCACCTCGTGATCAAGGTCGAGTCAATGGACGCCACCGTCTCGGAACTGGCCGCGCGGGGCATCGAGGTGGAGACGCCGTCCTCCCCGGACGGTTCGGAGGACTTCCGCACCACCATGGTCACCGACCCCGACGGCAACCGGATCGAGCTGGTCCAGTGGCCGACGGGCCACCCCGACGGCATGACCGCGGCCGACTTGGCCGACTGACTGCGGTCAGTCAGATGATGCGGACCTGGACGCGGATCTCCCGCGGGTCGGCGTGGGTCATCGCGGTGACGAGATCGACGGCCATGTCCTCGACGTCGTCGAGCGTGTCCGCGTGTGTCGTGCCGATCCCCGGGACGTCGATGACCCAGGAGTCGCCCTCGCGGATAGCGGTTGCGGTGTAGTCGGCCATCCGTCCTCCAGATCGACTCATCACGACGAGGGCCGGAGGACGAGCCTGACCTGCGCGGCTCGCGCACGTCCGACGTCGACCGTCTCCTCGCCACTTCCCTGCTCGCCGTACGCCGCGACACGGTAGGAGCCGGCGACCGGCACGCCGAGCGAGAAGCCACCGTCCTCCTCCGTGAGGACGGCGACGTCCGGAACCTCCACCGGCGCGTGGGTCACCGCGACCCGGGCATCGGTCACGGGCCGGCCCGCCGCATCCACGACGACGCCACTGATGAGCAGTGGTTCTCCTCCTACCGGGTCAGGCGCTCCAGGCGACGAGGTTGTTGAACACCTCCTGGGTGATGCGGGTCCCGCTGTTGGAGGTCGATCCGCCGTAGGCATGCACCGCTACGCCGTACCGTGCGCCGTTGTCGACGCGGTAGACGGCACTTCCGCTCTGGCCGCCGGCGCTGTCGACGACGTAGAAGACCTTGCGCGGTCCGACCGAGCTCACCGCGTCCGAGTGGTACCACTGCGTCCCGCCGGGCTTGTCCCCCGGGTAACCGGAGATGTTCACCGTCGACCCGTTCAGGGTGGCGTCGGTGTAGGCGCCGATCCCGAACCAGCCGGTCTGGGCGCCGAGGTCCGTCGACAGGATGATCGCGCCGTAGTCGTACTCGTGGTTCCCGTCGTTGGCCCAGGCGTTGACCGTCCGGAGGTTCGAGGAGGTGACCGAGCCGTACGGGAGCGTCGCCGCGTTGCGGCCCGGCATCACCTGGATGCTCTGCACCCACCCGTCCCGCGCGGCGATGCCGCTGTTCTTGATGTAGACGCAGTGCCCCGCGGTCGCGAGCGTGTGCCGGCCGACGAACCACCCGGTCCCGATCCAGCGGGAACCGTCCCTCGCCGTGATCAGCAGCGACGCGTGCACCCGCCAGGGGTAGTCCGCGGTGTTGGTGATCTGGACCCGGTTGTCCTGGCCGATCACGAGCTCGGGGCCGGCCATCGGGCCGTAGGACGCCTCGCCGATCGGCCGCAACCCGGTCAGGTCCGGGACGACCTCCCCGAGATCGAGCGCCGCCGCCGCGACGGCCCCCACCGCTTCCACGCCGCCCGACGGCTCGATCACCTCGCCGCCCTCGCCGGTGGCGGGAGCGTTGGACAGCACGTCCTTCTCGAGCTGCTCGCCGACGTTGTCCGCCTCGTTCGAGACGGGCCCATGCGGGTCGGACAGGCCGTCGACGGTGGTTCGGGTCTGGTCGTTCATCTCGGTACTCCCCCTTTCGGGCGGGGCAGGATGGCTCCGCGTGCGCTGCGGCCGGCCACGGTGCCTCGCTGCTGCACTGGCCAGGGGGACGCTAGGGAGGACGTCGTCACGGGACCGTCACGGGACCGTCACCTGCGAGCGGGACGACCCACTGGTTGACTCATCCGATGGTTGAGCCACTGCCCGAGCCGGACCGGCCGATCGACCCCGACGAGCCGGTGCCCGACGATGCGGCCGAGCTGCTCCCCGACGCCCCCGAGCCGCTCCCGCCCGCACCGGTCGAGGCGACACCGGACGACCCCGGCGGGGACCCGGGGGGCGTGCCCGAGCCCGCCTGACCCGCACACCCGGAGCAGCGACCGACCCCGGGGCGCCCCGGAGTCGACGATCCACGCTGGACAGGTCCGTCGAAGCGCTCGCAGCAGGCCGCCTGGCCAGCCGCGCGCCCACCGGTCGGTGAGGGCCGCGAGCTCCACACCCACCGACGCGGAGGGCGAGCAGGCGGTCCTCCTGCTCCTCGGTCAGGCCCATGACGGCAGCGGGCGCACGACGTGCTCCCGGGCGATGCGCGAACGCGTCAGGTCCATCGCAGGTCCGCCGTCCGTCGGGTCAGGCCATCGCGGGCGACGTGGCCCCGGCGGCCTGGAGGATCAGCTCGGTCGCGGCCTCGGGCTGGGAGACCATGGCGGCGTGGGAGGCCGCAACCTCCTGGATCCGCGCGTTCGCGCGCTCGGCCATGTACCGCTGGGTCGCGGCCGGGATGGCCTTGTCCTCGGTGCAGAGCAGGTACCAGGACGGGATCGTCTTCCACGCCGGCGCGCCCGAGGGCTCGTAGAACCCGGCACCGCTCCACGGCCGCTGCGTCGCGGCCATGACGTCGGAGGTGTCGCGGTCGACGTCGGCGGCGAAGGCCGCGTGGAACTGCCCCCTGTCGAGGTAGAGGTCCTGGCCTCCCTCGCTGCCGTCCCGTGCGGTGAACGGCTGGGGCCTGAGCGCAGGACCGACGAGACTGCCCTCGGACCTCTGCTCGAAGACCTGCGCGATGCTCTCCCCCTCGTCGGGCAGCCAGCCGCTGAAGTAGACGAGAGCCTTCACGTGACTGTTCCCGGTCGCGGCGACCGAGATGACGGCCCCGCCGTAGGAGTGGCCGACGAGCACCAGCGGGCCGGACAGGCTCCCCAGGTAGTCGGCCAGGTACCTCGCGTCGTCAGCGAGTCCGCGGAGCGGGTTGGCGAAGCCGATCGCCCGGAAGCCGCGGTCCCGGAGGCCCCGGATCTCGGCCGCGAAGCCGGACGCGTCGGCCCATGCGCCGTGCACCAGGACGATCGTGGGCCTGGTCTCGCCGGATTGCGTGGTCATGTCAGCTCCTCGCTCTCGTCCCCGTGGATCGCCGCGAGGCTCCTCCGCCAGCACGGCGAGCCGACAGAGTCGTGAGTCCTTCCGCCCCGTCCCCGGCCGCGACACGATGGCCCCTTCCCTTCCGCACCTGCCGAGGACGAGCCAATGACGGTGGACGAGCAGGCGGGCATCCGGATCCGGACGCCGGACCAGCGGCTGCGCGTCTTCGTGAGCTCCACGCTGGCCGAGCTGGCGCCGGAGCGGGCGGCGGTCGCCCGTGCGATCACGGCACTCCGGCTGACCCCGGTGATGTTCGAGCTCGGTGCCCGACCGCACCCGCCCCGCGAGCTGTACCGCGCCTACCTGGCGCAGTCGGACGTCTTCGTCGGCCTGTACTGGCAGCGGTACGGCTGGATCGGGCCCGGCATGGACATCTCCGGTCTCGAGGACGAGTTCCGGCTCTCCGGCTCGATCCCCCGGCTGTTGTACGTCAAGGAACCGGCCCCCGACCGGGAGGCCCGGCTGACGGACATGATCGCCGAGCTCCAGTCGCAGGGCGCCGACTCGTACCGCTCCTTCCGCACTCCGCGGGAGCTGGCGCGTCTGGTCCGCGACGACCTGGCCCTGCTCCTGAGCGAGCGTTTCGCGGCCGGGGACGACGTGGCGGCCCCCGCAGCGACCTCGCCGGCGGCTCCGGACCGGCCGGCTGCGCGGTCCCTGCCGGTGACGACGACGTCGCTGATCGGCCGCGAGCAGGACCTCGTCGACGTCTCGACGCTCCTGACGTCCCCCGGCGTGCGGCTGGTCAGCCTGACCGGCCCCGGCGGGGTCGGGAAGACGCGCCTGGCGATCGCCGTCGCACAGCAGCTCGACGGCGACTACCCGCGCGGAGCGGTGTTCGTGCCGCTGGCCTCGGTCGCCGATCCGGCCATGGTGCTGCCGCGCATCGCGGCCGTCCTCGGCGCCGCCGTCGACGGCGCCCGCCGGCCCGCTGACGTCCTGGCCGAGCACGTCGCGGATGCCCGGACGTTGCTCGTGCTCGACAACCTCGAACAGCTCCTCGGCGTCGCCGCCGACCTCGACGCGCTCCTCGCGCGGTGCGCCGGGCTGACCCTCCTCGTCACGAGCCGCACCGCCCTCCGGCTGCGGGCCGAACGGGAGTACCCGGTCCACGCGCTCACAGTGCCGTCGTTCCCGGATCGACCCGGCACGGAGGTGCTCACCGCCCTGCCGGCCGTGCGGCTGTTCGTCGACCGCGCCCAGGCCGTCCGCTTCGACTTCGCTCTCACCGAGGAGAACGCGGCCGCCGTCGCGGAGGTCTGCCGCCGTCTCGACGGTCTCCCGCTCGCCATCGAGCTTGCGGCCGCCCGCAGCCGCCTGCTGGATCCCCGTGCGCTGCTCGCGCGGCTCCGGAGTCGCCTCGACGCCCTGGGTCCCGGGCCGGTCGACCTCCCCGAACGCCAGCGCACCCTGCGCGCGACCGTCGAGTGGAGCGTCGGACTGCTCGAGGACGCCGCGCAGCAGATGTTGGCGACCCTGTCGGTCTTCGTCGATGGCTGGACCGTGGAGGCGGCCACGCACGTCTCCGGCCTGTCCGAGGACCGGACGCTCGACCTGCTCGACGAGCTCTCCGTGCACAGCCTCGGGACCATCGACGCCTTCGCCGCCGGACCCAGGTTCGGGATGCTCGGGGCGGTCCAGGAATTCGCGGCCGAACGTCTCGCCGGCAGGGCGGACCGGGACGACATCGAACGGCGGCATGCGGAGTACTTCGGGGCGCTGGTGGAGAACGCCGACTGGCCCGCCGAGCGACAGGGCGAGTGGGCCGCCCGGCTGCTCGCCGAGGAGGAGAATCTGCGGGTCGCCATCCGGTGGTTCCTCGCGCACGACATCGCGCCCTTGCCGCACATCTTCCGGATCCTCTGGCTGTTCTGGCAGATGCGCGGTCGCATGCCCGAGGGCCACGCCTGGCTCGCGGAGGTGCAGCGCCGCGCCGACGTCCTGGACGACCGGGCCCGCGGCGAGCTGCTGTTCACCTCGGCCGTCACCGCTGTCGAGGTCGGTGACGACGACAGCGCGCTGGCCGCCGTGGACGAGCTCGGCCGGCTCAAGGGCCGCATGGGGG
Organism: Blastococcus sp. CT_GayMR20; assembly: GCF_004570345.1. Next base: position 13,867 of record NZ_SPQM01000103.1, read on the forward strand.
ATCCGTACCTCGAGAGCGCCGCCCAACTGGCCATGTCGTGGATCCTCCCGATCGTCGACGACCTCGACGGAGCGCTGGACAAGGCGTCGACGGCGCTGGCCGGCTTCCGCAGCCAGAACGAGCCGTTCATGGCGTTCGCCGCGCTGACCGTCGGGATGCTGGAGATGACGCGCGGCCACGACGAGGCCGCCCGCGCGCATCTCCTGGAGGTTCACGAACTCGGCGGCATGTTCGGCAACGACTGGCTCACATCGAGCGCGCGAGCCCAGCTCGCCGCCCTCGCCGTGCGGTCCGGACACCTGGACGAGGCCCGCTCGCTCCTGGTCGAGTCGGTGGACGCGGACGAGGACACCGAGGTGAGCACCCTCACCCTGACCTTCTCACTCGTCGCCGCTGCCCAGCTGGCCCTGGCCCGAGCCGACGCGCGGCGGGCCGCCACCGCCCTCGGTGCGGCCGACGGGCTGCGACGCCGGGCAGGCCTCCGCGCCTGGCCCTCGACGCGATCGGGCGAGGCCGAGCTGGCCACCCGCGTCGCGCAGGAGATGGACGCCGGGGACCACGAGGAATCCTTCGCCGCCGGCGCCGGACTCGGTCACCGCGAGGCGGTCGCGCTGGTCCGCCGTCCCTAGGTCCCTGGCCGGGCAGACCAGGGACTTCCCCGGGTGCGACAAGTCCCCCGGTGGTCCGACGGTGGTCCGACGGGGCCGGCGGCGAGACCGAGGAGCGAGCCGTGGAACGTGCGCCCGTCTCCGTGGCCACCGTGGGCAGCCGTGTCGAGGGAGAACTCATCGTCGGACTGCTGCGCAGTGCCGGTCTGAGGGCTGCCGTCGTCACGGACGACGCCGGCGGGCAGGAGCCCCAGTGGCAGCTCGGCGGTGTCCGGGTGCTCGTCCCGGCGTCGGACGAGGCCGCGGCCCGCGAGCTCCTCACCGACGGCGCAGCCGGACCCGCCCGCCGGACCTGAGTCCCCATCCCGATCGAAGGAGATCTCGTGAGCACGACCCTCGAATCCGCCGTCCAGATCCGCCCCTTCCACATCGCCGTCCCGCAGGAGGCGCTCGACGACCTGCGCCGCCGGATCACGCAGACCCGGTGGCCGTCGTCGGAGCTGGTCGCCGACCGCTCGCAGGGTGTCCAGTCGGCGACCGTCCAGGCGCTCGCCCGCTACTGGTCCACCGAGTACGACTGGCGCCGGATCGAGGCGAGGCTGAACGCACTGCCGCAGTTCAAGACGGAGATCGACGGCGTGGACATCCATTTCGTCCACGTGCGCTCGCCGCACGCCGCCGCGATGCCGCTGATCATGACGCACGGCTGGCCGGGCTCGGTCATCGAACTGCTGGACTCCATCGGCCCGCTCACCGACCCGACCGCGCACGGGGGGCGCGCCGAGGACGCGTTCGATCTCGTGCTGCCGTCCCTGCCCGGCTACGGCTTCTCGGCCGAGCCGACCGAGGTCGGCTGGAACGTCGCCCGGGTCGCGACGGCGTGGGCGGAGCTCATGCGGCGCCTCGGCTACACCCGGTACGTCGCCCAGGGTGGCGACGTGGGCGCTGGAGTCACCGACGCGATGGGCCGCCAGGCACCCCAGGGCCTGGCGGGCATCCACATGAACCTGCTCGTCACCGCCCTGGGCGGCCCTCAGCCGGCGGAGACCGAGAAGGAACGGGCGGCGACCGCAGCGCTCGCCTACTTCCAGCAGGTGGGCTTCGGCTACTTCCTGGAGATGGCCACGCGGCCGCAGACGGTCGGCTACGCGCTGCTCGACTCCCCCATCGCCCTCGCGGCCTGGCTGCTCGACCACGACACGGACAGCTACGAGAAGATCTCCCGCGCGTTCGTCGACGGGCAGCCCTCGGGCAGCCTCACGCGGGAGACGATCGTCGACAACGTCACGCTGTACTGGCTCACGGGTACCGGCGCCTCGGCCGCCCGGTCCTACTGGGACAGCTACGGGGCCGCCGCTCAGGCGGCGGCGAGTCAGGCTCCTCCGGACGTCTCGGTCCCGGTCGCGTTCACCACCTTCCCCGGCGAGATCTGGGCGACTCCGCGCACCTGGGCCGAGAAGTCCTACCCCACCCTCAGCTACTTCAACGAGGTCGATAGGGGCGGCCACTTCGCCGCCTGGGAGGAGCCGGGGCTGTTCGCGAGCGAGCTGCGGACGGCGTTCCGCCCGCTGCGGGCCCCGCAGATCCCCGGGCCCCGTCGCTGACCGCGCCGTCGACCGCAGCGGTGGAACGGGCGACGACGGCGTCCGTTCCACCGCTGTCCTGTTCGGACCTCGAGGCCGCGAGAAGCTCCACCGGCCTGGAGCCGGGCTGCGCGTCGTCGGTCGACCGCTCCCTCGTCCGGACGCGCACCCGGCTGCCGAAGGGTTCCCCTGCCACCCGCCATCGGGCCAGGCTGGGGACCCGGGACCCTCCTCCGCGACACCGTGCCCGCCGATGACTTCCGGCCTCACGGTCCGTCAGTACGGGAGGGGGAAACTTCGACGAGGAGCAGCAGCATGACGACAGTGACCGACCGGACGACGCACACCCTCGAGGTGCCGGGCGCGGTGCTGACCTACGACGTCCGGAGGAGCGACGCCGGCAGCGAGCCCGCGCTGGTGCTCATCGGGTCGCCGATGGGAGCCGCGGGGTTCGGGACGCTCGCCGGCTACTTCGACGACCGCACGGTCGTGACCTACGACCCGCGCGGAGTCGAGCGCAGCCGCCGCACGGACGGCGCGGCCACGACGACGCCCGAGGAGCACGCGGACGACGTGTCCCGGATCATCGCCGCTCTCGACGCGGGGCCCGTCGACCTGTTCGCCAGCAGCGGCGGCGCGGTCAACGCGCTCGCGCTGGTCGCGCGCCATCCCGAGCAGGTGCGCACGCTGGTCGCGCACGAGCCGCCGACGGCCGCGCTGGTGCCCGACTCCCAGTTCGCCCTGGCCGCGTGCCAGGACATCCACGCGACGTACCTGAGGGACGGCATGGGCCCCGCGATGGCCAAGTTCATCGCGATCGTGTCGCACAGGGGCCCCATCGGCCCCGACTACGTCGAGCAGCCCGCGCCGGATCCAGCGATGTTCGGACTGCCGACCCAGGACGACGGCTCCCGGGACGACGTCCTGCTCGGGCAGAACCTCCTCCCCTGCACCCACTACGAGCCCGACGTCGCGGCTCTCCGCTCGGCGTCGACCCGCGTCGTCCTGGCGGCCGGCGCCGAGTCCGACGGCGAGCTCGCCCACCGTGGTGCGCACGCCGTCGCCGAGCGCGTCGGCACGACGCCCGTGACGTTCCCGGGCGGCCACAACGGCTTCCTCGGCGGCGAGTACGGCCAGACGGGCGAGCCCGAGGCCTTCGCCGCGCGCCTGCGCGAGGTCCTCACCGCTCCTGCGGGGTGAGCCCTTCCATGCGGGCGGCGGTCCACGACCGGTACGGGTCCCCCGAGGTGCTGCGCATCATGGAGGTCCCGGTGCCGGCGCCGGGACCGGGACAGGTGCTGGTCGAGATCGCCGCCACCTCGGTCAACCTCAGCGACTGGGAGGGGCTGACCGGGTCACCCGCCTACGCGCGCCTCGGTGGGCTGCGCGCACCGCGTCGCCGAATCCTCGGGTCGGACATCGCGGGCCGGGTGACGCAGGTCGGCGCGGGCGTGACCGGCCTCCGGCCCGGCGACGAGGTCTACGGCGACAACCTGGCGCTGCTGGGCGGCTTCGCCGAGTACGCCGTGGCCGCCGAGTCCGCCCTCGCGCCCAAGCCGGCTGCCCTGACCTTCGCGCAGGCGTCCGCCCTCCCCCAGGCCGGCGCCATCGCCCTGCAGGGCACCGCCGGCGCGGCCGCCGGACGCCGGGTGCTCATCAACGGCGCCGGCGGTGGATCGGGGTCGTTCGCCGTCCAGCTGGCCAAGCGGCTCGGCGCGCACGTGACCGGGGTCGACAACGGTCGCAAGCTCGACTTCATGCGCTCGCTCGGCGCCGACGACGTCCTCGACCA
>NZ_SPQM01000104.1 GCF_004570345.1 Blastococcus sp. CT_GayMR20
GGCGTCGGTCTCCGACGGCGCGACGAAGCTCACGAACGCGGGGACGGCGGGCGCCGGGGCGAGCGCCTCGACGGAGTCGGGGTCGGCGGCGATCACCGAGCGGGTCGCGCGGCGGCGGGGGCGGGCGACGACGGCGGTGGGCTCGGGCGAGCTGAACGGCGCGGCGAACCGCGGCAGCTCCGGCTCGGGCTCCAGGTCCGGTTCGGGCTCCGGTTCGGGGGCGACCTCGGCCGCCTCGGCCTCGTCGTCCCCGGGGACCTCGCTGCTGCCGGGGGCGACGACGGTCTTCGTCTCCTCCGGTTCTGCGCTGGTCTCCTCGGCGGTGGTCTCGGTGTCGGTGCTGGTGAAGTCGCTATCGGCCACGAGGGCTCGTCTCCTCATGCACTCCCGGGCGCCGATCGGATGACTGGCGGCCGCGCAGGAGCACGGGTTGGGCGGGACGGGCCGTCGCTCGTGGGTGGGTGCGAAGTGGCTCGTCCTGCGGAAGTCTGGGGTCGGCCTCCGCGCGGCGGTTGCCGCGGCGGGAGCCGGACTGCTGGTGGTGCCCGGACCCGGCTTCAGGTCCGGTCCTGCTGGTCCCTGCGTTCCTGCTGGTCTGGCGTGGTGCTGGTCTTCGGTGGTCTGTCGGCCGGGCCCGGGTGGGCCGGTCGGGGTGCGTCACGTCTGGCAGCCGTGCCGCTCGACGTCGCGTGGCCCCGGGGTCCTACGGTCAGACCGCCGCGTGCCCCCCGCTGACGAGGATGCGCGCTGCGCGGTCAGGACCGAGCGGATCGGCCACGGTCCCGCTGTCGTCGAGCCGGCCCTGCGCCTCACGCACGGCCCGTGGGGGCAACGGCGGGTGCAGGTCGGCGACGGCAGCCAGTGCGGCCAACACGTCGTCAGGTCGTACGGCGGGCGTCAGCTGCCGGACGACCATGTGCAGTATGGCACAACCTGCCTCCTCGGCCGCCGACGCGCTGGCGACCGAAGCCCGCGCGTCGATGTCCTTGAGGCCGTTCTTCGTGCGCTTGGCGACGGTCACGACGTCGCTGGCGAGGAACGCCTCGACCGCCGGCTGCAGCTCGGCCAGCGTCACGCCGGGCAGCTCGACCCGCCAGACCGAGGTGTCGATCCGGTCGGCGAGGGAGCCGGTCCCCTCTCCCGCCTCCACGCACTCCAGGATCGCGACCTCGACGGGGAGCGAGGCGTCGAGCGCCTGCCGCACGGCCTCCGGGTCGCACCGGACCGAGAGCCCGATCTCCAGGTACTCGGCCTCGCTCGCGGAGCCGGTCGGGGCGGCACCGAGGTAGGAGATCTTCGGGTGCGGACTGAAGCCGGCGGAGAACGCCATCGGGACCTGGGCGCGGCGCAGCGCGCGCTCGAGGGTGCGCGCCAGGTCGCGGTGGGAGGCGAACCGCAGCCGGCCACGCTTGGCGTAGCGGATCCGGAGCTTCTGGACGGTCGGGGGCGGCGGGGGCCCGTCGGGCTGGCGCGCCATCAGACGACGGTCAGCGGGAGCAGGCTGCGGCCGGTGGGGCCGATCTGGATCTCGGTGCCCATCGTCGGGCAGACCCCGCAGTCGTAGCAGGGGGTCCACCGGCAGTCGGCGACCTCCTCCTCCGAGAGCGCCTCCTGCCAGTCCTCCCAGAGCCACTCCTTGTCCAGCCCGGAGTCCAAGTGGTCCCAGGGCAGGACCTCGTGCTCGGTCCGCTCGCGGGTGGTGAACCAGTCGAGGTCGACGCCGTAGGGCGCCAGCTCCTCCTGTGCCGCCGTCGTCCACCGGTCGAAGGAGAAGTGCTCGCTCCAGCCGTCGAACTTCCCGCCGTCCCGCCAGACCCGCTCGATGACCCGGCCGACGCGGCGGTCGCCGCGGGACAGGAGCCCTTCGATCACGCCGGGCTTGCCGTCGTGGTAGCGCAGGCCGATGGACCGGCCGATGCGGCGGTCCTCGTTGATCTTCTGCCGGAGCACCCGCAGCCGGTGGTCGATGGTCTCGGCGCTGGCCTGGCTCGCCCACTGGAACGGGGTGTGCGGCTTGGGGACGAACCCGCCGATCGAGACGGTGCAGCGGATGTCCTTCTGCCCGCTGGCCTCGCGGCCGGCCTTGATCACCTCGACGGCGAGGTCGGCGATCTCCAGCACGTCCTCGTCGGTCTCGGTGGGCAGACCGCACATGAAGTAGAGCTTCACCTGGCGCCAGCCGTTGGCGTACGCCGTCGTCACCGTGCGGACGAGGTCCTCCTTGGACACCGTCTTGTTGATGACCCGGCGGATGCGCTCACTGCCGCCCTCGGGGGCGAAGGTGAGGCCGCTGCGCCGTCCGTTCCGGGACAGCTCGTTGGCGAGGGTGACGTTGAACGCGTCGACGCGGGTCGACGGCAGGCTGAGGCTGGTGTTCGTGCCCTCGTAGCGGTCGGCGAGCTCCTTGGCGAGCTGGCCGATCTCGGAGTGGTCGGCGCTGGAGAGGCTGAGGAGTCCGACCTCCTCGTACCCGGTCGCCTTGAGCCCCTGCTCGACCATCGACCCGATGCCGGTGATCGTCCGCTCCCGCACCGGGCGGGTGATCATCCCGGCCTGGCAGAAGCGGCAGCCGCGCGTGCAGCCGCGGAAGATCTCGACGCTCATCCGCTCGTGCACCGACTCGGCCAGCGGCACGATCGGCGTCTTCGGGTAGGGCCACTCGTCGAGGTCCATGACGGTCCGCTTGCCGACCCTGGCGGGGACGTCGTCCCGGGTGCGCTGCACGCGCGCGATGGCGCCGTCCGAGCCGTAGACGACGTCGTAGAAGCGCGGCACGTAGACACCCTCGACGCGGGCGAGACGGGCCAGCAGCTCGATCCGGCCGCCGGGCCTCCCCTGCGCCTTCCACGCCTTGACGACGTCGGTGATGTCGCCGACGACCTGCTCGCCGTCGCCGAGGACGGCGCAGTCGACGAAGTCGGCGACCGGCTCGGGGTTGAAGGCCGCGTGACCGCCGGCGACGACGACCGGGTGGGTCTCGTCGCGGTCCTGCGCGAGGATCGGGACGCCGGCGAGGTCGAGCGCCTCGAGCAGGTTCGTGTACCCGAGCTCGGTCGCGAAGCTGACACCGAGCAGGTCGAAGTCCCGGACGGCGCGGTGCCCGTCGACGGTGAACTGCGGGACGCCGTTCTCGCGCATGAGGGCGGCAAGGTCGGGCCAGACGGCGTAGGTGCGCTCGGCCAGGGCGTCCGGGCGCTCGTTGAGCACCTCGTACAGGATCATCAGCCCCTGGTTCGGCAGCCCCACCTCGTAAGCGTCGGGATACATCAGCGCCCAGTGGACATCGGCGTCCTCCCAGGGCTTGACCTGGGAGTTCAGTTCACCGCCGACGTACTGGATCGGCTTCTGGATCTGAGCCAGCAACGGCTCGAGGCGGGGGTACAGGGTCTGACCAGTCATGACCCGTCCAGGGTAGCCGCCGGGCGGATGACGATCAGGTGACCTGATCGTCCGGGGTCCTGGCTCACGGTCGACGGTGAGCCAGGACCACCCCAGCTGAGCCAGGACGGCGGCGCGGCGGTCCTCAGCCCAGGTCGGGGAAGAAGAGCGTGATCTCGCGCTCGGCGGACTCGGGCGAGTCCGAGCCGTGGACGATGTTGTTCTGCACCTCGAGCGCGAAGTCGCCGCGGATGGTGCCGGGTGCGGCCTTCACCGGGTCGGTCGCGCCGGCGAGCGCGCGGAACGCCTCGATGGCGCGCGGGCCCTCGACGACCAGCGCCATGAGCGGGCCGCTGGTGATGAACTCGACGAGCGAGCCGAAGAACGGGCGCTCGCGGTGCTCGGCGTAGTGCGTCTCGGCGACGTCGGCGGTCAGCGTGCGCAGCTCGGCGGCGACCAGCCGCAGGCCCTTGCGCTCCAGACGGGTGATCACCTCGCCGACCAGGCCACGGGCGACGCCATCAGGCTTGACGAGGACGAGGGTGCGTTCGGTCACGGGGCGGCAGCCTACGGGCAGGTCGGCACGCCCTGACCGGGCCCCGCTCGAGGCCGGACTCCGACAGGCCCCCGGCAACGAGTGCTCCGGCTAGGCTGCGCCGTCATCGACAGCGACCGGGACCGCCGGATCCAGCAGATCGCGGCGCGCGGCCTCCTGCTCCAGGAGCAGGTCGACGGCCACGTGACCTCCGAAGGCGGGCAGCCGGGCATCGGACCGGAACTGCTCGAGCGCTGGCGCCGGGCCGTCGAACCCCAGGGGACCGCCTGGTTCGACAAGCGCCTGCGCTGGGGCGAACCCTGGACCTTCGCCCCCGGTGCTGCGGACGCCCGGCAGTGGCCGGACGTCCTCCGGGAACTGTGCCGCTCGGCTCCCCTCTGCCTGCACCCGGGGATGCTCCGACCTGATCGGTTGCGGCCGGGCGGGCCGGTGCCCTTCGAGGAACTGCTGCTCCCCACTGTCCACGTCGGGCGCCGCCGTCTCCTGGAACGCCTCCGGCGCGACAGCGGAACACCCGAGGAGTTCCCGGTCGACGTCATGACCATGGACGCCTACCTGGGGCTCGAGCACGCCCTCCTCGACCATGTCTCGTGGCTGTCCGAGGAGGCACTGGCCGTCGAGTTCCGGGGCACCTCGGCCGGCCGCGCCCTGACCGCGGCGCTCGGTTTCCCGGCCACGGGGACGCCGAGCCGAGAGCGCTACGACGCCTTCGTGCACCAGTACCTCGAGGCGGGCTGGCTGCCGCTGCTGGAGAAGTACCCGGTGCTCGGTCGGCTGGTCGCGACCTCCGTCGTCCTCTGGGTGGACGCCACGGCCGAGCTCGTCGGCCGGCTGCGCACCGACCGGGACGAGCTGAGCCGCTCGTTCGGCATCCGCGAGCACGTGCGGGTCGCGCGCTTCGACGGCGCACTCGGTGACCGGCATCGCGGTGGCCGCTCGGTCACCAGCGTCCTGTTCGACGACGGAGGCCTCGTCGTCTACAAGCCGAAGCCGCTGGCGATGGAGGCGCGCTTCAACGAGCTCGTCGACTGGTTCAACGACGCCGGTGCCACTCCTCCGCTGCGCTCGACGACGGTGCTGGATCGCGGGGACTACGGATGGACGGAGTACGTCGACGACCGCGAGTGCACCACGGCGGACGACGTCTCGCGGTACTACACCCGGGCCGGGATGCTGCTCGCCGTCCTCCACCTGCTGCGCGCCACGGACTGCCACTACGAGAACCTGATCGCCCACGGCGACCAGCCCGTCCTGGTGGACGCCGAGACGCTGATGTACCCGGACCCTCGCCCGCTCGACGCAGGCGAGTCCGTCCTCGACGGCGAGGGCCTGCGCGATCAGATGCTGGGCGTATCGGTCCTGCGCGTCGGACTTCTCCCCCAGTGGCGCCTCCACGCAGGCGTCGCGTACGACAACAGCGGCCTCGCCGCCGCGACACGGCCTTCCCGCGGTGACCAGGACGCCGTCCACGTGTGGACCGATGTGAACACCGACGCGATGCGCCGGATCCGTGCCCGGCCGGAGCCGACCCTCGGCCGCCACGTCGTCCGCCTGGACGGCCGGCCGCAGTCCGTGCTGGACCACGCGGAGCACCTGGTCGACGGATTCCGCTCGGCCTACCGGCTGCTGGCGAGCCGGCGACGCGAGCTGCTCGATCCCCTCGGGCCGCTGGAACGGATGCGGAGCTGTCCGACGCGGTTCATCCACCGCGCCACGCGCTTCTACGCGGCCCTCCTGGCGGGGAGCCGTCAGCCGGAGCAGCTCCGCAGCGGGGTCGATCTCGGGCTGTACCTGGAGCAGCTGGCGAGGCCGTTCCTGGCCGGCCCGACGAGGCCGGCGCTCTGGCCGGTGTTCCACCACGAGCTGCGCGCCGCCGCGCGGCTGGACGTTCCCCTGCTGACGACGAGGCCCGACACGCGGGACCTCCACTGCGGGGACGGAACCCGCGTACGGGACGCCTTCCGGCGCGCTGCCTACGACACGGTGCTCGATCAGCTGCAGTTGTTCGACGAGGGCGACCTGGCCAGGCAGGTCCGCGTCATCGAAGCCTCCCTGGCCGCGCGCGTGGGACGACGGCAGAGGCCGCGACCGCCGGCGCCGTCCCTCGCCTCGCCGCTGGGCTGCGCGGACCGCCCCGACCTGCTCGCGGCGGCCCTGGACATCGGACGCGCCATCGAGGCCACTGCGATCACCGACGGCGCCGGCGCGGTGAACTGGATCGGCCTCCAGTACCTCGACGAGGGCGACTGCCACGAGATCGACGTCCTCAACGACTTCTTGTACGACGGGGTCGCCGGTGTGGCCGTTTTCCTCGCCGCCCTGTTCCGCTCGACCGGCGACGCGAAGTGGGCGGACCTGGCCCTTCGTGCGCTCGGCGGCCCGCGTCGGCGGCTGCGTGCCGTCGAGCCCTCGGCCAGGCAGATGACGGCCCGGCTCCGTGGGATCGGGGCCGGCTCGGGCCTGGGCAGCCTCCTCTACGCCATGAGCGCCGTGGCGGGGCATCTCGAAGGAACCGACGCAGCGCCGGCCCTGCTCGCGGACGCCACATCGCTGGCGCACTGGTTCACCCCTGCGACGATCGCCGCGGACGACCGGCTCGACGTGCTGGGCGGGGGCGCCGGCGCGCTGCTGGCGCTGCTCGCCCTGCACCGGGCCACCGGCGACCCGGACGTGCTGGCCCGAGCGCTGGACTGCGGCGAGCACCTGGTCAGCGCGGGGTCGTACAACGGAAACGTTGAGCCGCCGTCCGCGCGGCTCACCGGTTTCGCGCACGGCGCGGCCGGCCTCGCCTTCGCCCTCGCCCGCCTCTCGGCCGCGACGTCCGAGCACGCCCTCCTCGGCGGGGCGCTGGAACACCTGGAGTACGAGAGGGCGCGTTTCAGTGCCGAGCACGACAACTGGCCCGACCTCCGACCGCGGCTGTCCGAGGCCGGCCCCTGGCCGGTCAAGTGGTGCCACGGCGCCGCCGGCATCACCTTGTCCCGGTTGGGGATCCTGCGTGTCGTCGACGATCCCGCCCTCAGGTCGGAGATCGTCGTCGGCCTCCGGACGACGCGGCGGAACTACCTCCAGGACCTCGACTCGCTGTGCTGCGGCAACATGGGCAGGGTCGAGGTGTTCGCCGTCGCCGCCGACGTCCTCGACGCGGCCGATCTCCACGACCTGGCTCGGTCAGGGGCCGAGGCCGTCCTGGTGCGCCGTGTCCGGGAGAAGGACTTCCAGGTCTTCCCGGGCGAGGGCCTGCACCACCCAGGCCTCTTCCCAGGGACGGCGGGCATCGGCTACCAGCTGCTCCGGGTGCACGATCCCCGGCTGCCCAGCGTCCTGCTCTGGGACTGACGCCGCCTAGCAGCAGCCAGCGTGGTTGCCACCGCAGGAGGCCGTGTGACAGAGCTTGGGCGCCGAGTCCTGGCTCATCATGCCGTTGGCGACGTCCATGAGCTCGCTCTCGGTGAACGTGGTGGGCGCGCGGGCGAAGAGGACGTCGGCGTAGAACCCGTACAGCCACTCCTTGTCGAGGCTGTAGCCCTTGGCCGACCCCGCCTCCTCGATGAGGGTGGTCACGGCGTCGAAGTCGGATGCGCGTTCGATCCGAGTGCGCAGCGACTCGTCCTGCAACAGCTCCTGCAGCTCCCTCATCTTCGTTCCGGCCTCGGCCACGTTGCCTCCCCCTGTGCTCTCGCCGGCCGGCAGACGTGCCGCGCCGGGCCCGATGGCCGGAACGTAGCAGCGACACAGGCACCGACGGGTCTCGTTGCGCGCGGTTTCTCGTGAGTTGGAGTCACGGGATCGGCCGGGACCCCCACGGCGAGCCGAGAAGCTCCTTGCGCACCTGCAGCAGGTAGAGCCAGATGAGCACGAACGCCCCGGCGACGAACCACATCACGCTGTTGAGCAGCCCGGTCAGGAGCAGCGGCACCTGTAGGACGGTGCCGATCAGCACGCCGCGCTCCCGGCGCTGGACCCCGGCGGCCAGGATCAGGACGACGGCCAGGACGAGCAGGTACGTGAGCCGTGCCGCGGTGAGACCGGCCCCGTCCTGGGCGATGCCGCGCGGGACGAACAGCGTCGCGATGCCCTCGAGCACGAGGAGACCGGCCGCCGCACCGCCCAGCGCCCGCCCCGCGCGGACCGGATCGGGCGCCGTCACGGGTTCCGCCGCGTCATCAGGGTGCGGGCCTCCCCCGCCGTGATCACGCTGCCGGTCACGAGCACGCCCGAGCCGCCCAGGGCGTCGTCCGGACCGGCCTCGGCGAGCTCGATGGCCTCCGACAGGGCGTCGGCCAGCCGCGGGGAGACGCTGACCCGGTCGGCGCCGAAGACGTCGACCGCCAGCGCCCCCAGCTCGTCGGCCGGCATCGCCCGCGACGAGCGGTTCTGTGTCACGACGACCTCGGCGCAGACGTCCTCGAGGGCGGCCAGGATCCCGGCGACGTCCTTCCCTGCCACGCAGCCGACGACACCGATCAGCCGCGTGAAGTCGAAGGACTCCTTGATCGCGTCGACCGTCGCGGCCATGCCGGCCGGGTTGTGCGCGGCGTCGACGAGCACGGTCGGGCTGGTGCGCACCCGCTCCAGCCGCCCGGGCGAGCGCACCGAGGCGAACGCCGCGCGGACCGTCTCCTGCTCGATCGGCCCCGTCGCGGCCCCGGCGCCGAGGAACGCCTCGACCGCCGCCAGCGCCGTCACCGCGTTCTGCGCCTGGTGTGCACCGAACAGCGGCAGGAAGACCTCCTCGTACTCCCCGCCGAGGCCCTGCAGGCGCACCTGCTGGCCGCCGACGGCGACCCGCCGCTCGAGGACGCCGAACTCGGTGCCTTCTCGCGCCACGACGGCCTCGACCTCGACGGCCCGCCGCACGAGGGAGTCGAGCGCACCCGGCTGCTGGTGGGCCAGGACGGCGATCGAGTCGGCCTTGATGATCCCGGCCTTCTCCCCGGCGATGGTGGCGACGTCCGGCCCCAGGTACTCGGCGTGGTCCAGGTCCACCGGCGTGACGACCGCGACCCGCGCGTCGGCCACGTTGGTGGCGTCCCAGGTGCCGCCCATGCCGACCTCGATGACGGCGACGTCGACCGGTGCGTCGGCGAAGAGCGCGTAGGCCATGCCGACCGTGACCTCGAAGAAGCTCATCGGGACCTCGCCCGCGGCGTCCACCATCTGCACGTAGGGCGCGATGTCGTCGTAGGTCTCGACGAAGCGCTCCGCGCTCACCGGTTCGCCGTCCAGGACGATCCGCTCCCGGATCGACTCCAGGTGCGGGCTGGTGAACCGGCCGACGCGCAGGCCGAAGCCGCGCAGCAGCTCGTCGATCATGCGCGCCGTCGACGTCTTGCCGTTGGTGCCGGCCACCTGGATGACGGGCATGGCCCGGTGCGGCGAGCCGAGGAGGTCCACCAGCGCGGTGATGCGGGTCAGCGAGGGCTCGAGCCGGTTCTCGGGCCAGCGGGCCAGCAGCTCCTTCTCGACGCGGGCCATGTCACCGGTGCTGCTGCTCATCCTCGTCAGGATGCCAGCCGCCGTGTTCCTAGACTGAGGCCCATGGTCACCGACACCCGCGCCCCGGATCCTGCGACGCCGGCAGTCGCTGCGGGTGTACCCGAGAAGCCCTCCATCGACGGGCTCGAGGAGAAGTGGATCGAGCGCTGGGCGGCCGAGGACGCCTACGCGTTCGACCGCGCCGCAGCGCTGGACCCGGCGACGCCGCGCGACCGGATCTACTCGATCGACACTCCCCCGCCGACCGCCAGCGGCTCGCTGCACGTCGGCCACGTCTTCAGCTACACCCACACCGACTTCATCGCCCGCTACCAGCGGATGCGCGGCAAGCACGTCTTCTACCCGATGGGCTGGGACGACAACGGGCTGCCGACCGAGCGCCGGGTGCAGAACTACTACGGCGTCCGGTGCGATCCGTCGCTGCCCTACGACCCGTCGTTCGAGCCGCCGGAGAAGCCCGGCAAGGACCAGCAGCCGATCTCCCGGCGGAACTTCGTCGAGCTCTGCATGCGGCTGACGGAGGAGGACGAGCACGCCTTCGAGCAGCTGTGGCGCCGCGTCGGGCTGTCCGTCGACTGGTCCAACGTCTACCGGACGATCTCCGAGACCTCCCGCGCGACCGCGCAGCGGATGTTCCTGCACAACCTCGCCCGCGGTGAGGCCTACGCCCAGGAGGCGCCGACCCTCTGGGACGTCACGTTTCGCACGGCCGTGGCGCAGGCCGAGCTCGAGGACCGCGAGCGGCCCGGCGCCTACCACCGGATCTCCTTCCACGGCCCGACCGGCCCGGTCTTCATCGAGACCACCCGGCCCGAGCTGCTGCCGGCCTGTGTCGCCCTCGTCGCCCACCCGGACGACGAGCGGTACCAGCCGCTCTTCGGCAAGACGGTGCGGACGCCGCTGTTCGACGTCGAGGTGCCGGTCGTCGCGCATCGCCTCGCCGAGATCGACAAGGGCTCGGGCATCGCAATGATCTGCACGTTCGGCGACCTCAACGACGTCACCTGGTGGCGCGAGCTGCAGCTGCCGACCCGCGCGATCGTGGGCTGGGACGGCCGCCTGCTCGCCGAACCGCCGCCGGACGTCCCCGCCCAGCCCTACGCGGAGCTGGCCGGCAAGACGGTGTTCAGCGCCCAGCAGCGGATCGTCGAGCTGCTGAAGGAGTCCGGCGACCTGCACGGCGAGCCGAAGCAGATCACCCACCCGGTGAAGTTCTTCGAGAAGGGCGAGCGTCCGCTCGAGATCGTCACCACGCGGCAGTGGTACATCCGCAACGGCGGCCGGGACGCCGACCTGCGCGAGGCCCTGATCGCGCGGGGCAGGGAGATCCAGTGGGTGCCCGAGCACATGCGGCACCGCTACGACAACTGGGTCGAGGGTCTCAACGGCGACTGGCTGATCAGCCGCCAGCGGTTCTTCGGCGTGCCGTTCCCGGTCTGGTACCGGCTGGACACCGAGGGCGAGCCGGACTTCTCCGACCCTCTGCTCGCTCCCGAGTCGTCCCTGCCGGTCGATCCGTCGTCCGACGTCCCCGAGGGGTTCACCGAGGATCAGCGCGGCAAGCCGGGCGGCTTCATGGCCGACCCCGACGTCATGGACACGTGGGCGACGTCGTCCCTGTCGCCGCAGGTGTCGTCGGGCTGGGACACCGATCCCGAGCTGTTCGCCCGGGTCTTCCCGATGGACCAACGGCCGCAGGCGCACGACATCATCCGGACCTGGCTGTTCTCCACCGTCGTCCGGGCCCACTTCGAGCACGGCACGGTGCCCTGGACGCACGCCACCATCTCGGGCTTCGTGGTCGACCCCGACCGCAAGAAGATGTCGAAGTCCAAGGGCAACGCGACGACACCGATCGACGTCCTGGAGCGGTACGGCACGGACGCCGTCCGGTGGCGCGCCGCCGGTGCCCGTCCGGGCGCGGACTCGCCGTTCGACGAGACGCAGATGAAGGTCGGCCGGCGGCTGGCGATGAAGATCCTCAACGTCGGCAAGTTCGTGCTGGGGCTGGGTGCGGGGTCCGTGGACGTCGACCGCGCGGCGGAGCGCATCACCGAGCCGATCGACCTGGCGCTGCTGACCTCGCTGGCGGGGGTCGTCGACGAGGCGACCGCCGCGATGGAGGCCTTCAACTACACCCGCGCGCTCGAGGTGGCCGAGACGTTCTTCTGGTCGTTCTGCGACGACTACGTGGAGCTGGTCAAGTCCCGCGCCTACCGGTCAGGGGCGGACGCCGAGTCGGCGCACGCCGCGCTGGCCCTGGCACTCGCGGTGCAGTTGCGCCTGTTCGCCCCGGTGCTGCCGTTCGTGACCGAAGAGGTCTGGTCGTGGTGGCAGAGCGGTTCGGTGCACCGCGCCCCGTGGCCGGTCGCCGGTGAGCTCCCGTCGGGCGGGGACCCGGCGGTCGTGTCGGCCGCCGCCGAGGCGCTGGCCGGGGTGCGCAAGGCCAAGTCGGACGCGAAGCAGTCGATGCGGGCCGACGTCGAGTCCGCGACCGTGACGGCGTCGGCGGACCAGGTGCCGCTGGTGGAGGCCATCCGCAGCGACCTGGTGGACGCCGGCCGGATCGCCACGCTGTCGGTCGTCGCCGGCGACGGTCCGCTGAGCGTCGACGTCGTCCTCGCCCCGGCTCCTTCGACCGACAACTGAACATCAGCGGCCCACAATCACTGCGATTGTGGGCCGCTGGCGTTCACCGGGTCAGCGCTGTCCACAAGGAGGCCGCGGCGCTGGGCGCTGGTGAGACACCCTTCCCGGCGTGCACCGCCTCACCAGCCTGCTCCCTCACGGCGTCGCTCGACGCCAGGACGTCACGAGGGCGACGAGCTCCAGCAGCGTCGGCCGCTGGCTGGCCCGTGGCGACCTGGTGCTCCTTCACCCCGGCGTCGTGGCGTTGCCGGACCGCGCGGCGGACTGGCCCGTCCGCGCCGAGGCTGCGTGCCTGTGGGCGGGAGGGCCGCTCAGCCATCTGTCGGCTCTGACGGCGACCGGCCTGATCGCCCCGTCATCGGGCCCACTGCATGTGACGGTGTCGGTCAAGGCCAGCCCGCGCGGCGCCAAGCATGTCCTCGCTCACCGGTCCGACCGGCGGGTGACCACCATCCGCTGTGGACGCCTCGAGGCTCTTGAACCGTGCCGGAGCCTCGTCGACGCCTGGGCCTGGTCGCACGTTCCACGCCGCAACGCAGATGCGCGCAAGGAGACGGCGGTCGTCCGTCAGGTTGCCATCGAAGGTGTGCGCTCGGGCGACTTCCGCTGGGCGGCGTTGCGGGCCGAGTCCGACCGCCGCCCCCTCCACCCCGGGCGGCAGACACTGCTGAGACTGCTGGACCTGTTGGCCGGCGGCTGCGAGAGCGAACTGGAGATCTGGGGCGCCACCCGTGTGCTGCCAGGACCGCCGCAGCTGCCCCGCTGGGTCCAGCAGCATCCCGTCCGGCTGGGCGACGGCCGGTGGGTCCGCCTGGACGCCGCCTACCCGGAGGCGCGCGTTGCGGTGGAGTTGGACGGCGCGGCGTTCCATGGCAGCCGCACCCCACGGGAGCGTGACTTGCGCCGCGACAGCGCCCTGGCCGCGCTCGGCTGGGTGGTCCTGAGGTTCAGCTTCGAGCGGCTCATGCGGGATCCCGAGGGCTGCCGTCGGGAGATCGTGGCCGTCGTCCGCGGCCGAATGATGATCCGGTGAACGCCAGAGGCCCAGAACCGCTGGGGTTCTGGGCCTCTGGCGTTCAGTACTCGGTGAGCCGAGTGCTACGCGGACTTCTCGCGGCGCTCGCGGGTGGGCTTGCGCGGCACGATCGTCGGGTTCACGTGCTCCAGGACGACCTCCTTGGTGATCACCACGGAGGCGACGTCCTCACGGCTGGGGATGTCGTACATGACCGACTGGAGCACCTCCTCCATGATCGCGCGGAGCCCACGGGCGCCGGTGCCGCGGAGGATGGCCTGGTCGGCGATCGCCTCGAGTGCGTCGTCGGTGAACTCCAGCTCCACGCCGTCGAGCTCGAACAGCTTCCGGTACTGGCGCACCAGGGCGTTCTTCGGCTCGGTGAGGATGTTGATCAGCGCCTCGCGGTCGAGCTTCTGCACGCTGGTGATCACCGGGAGCCGGCCGATGAACTCGGGGATCATGCCGAACTTCAGCAGGTCCTCGGGCATGACCTCCGCGAAGGCGTTGGCCTCGGCGATCTCGGCCTTGCCGCGGATCTCGGCACCGAAGCCGATGCCCTGCTTGCTGGTGCGCTGCTCGATGACCTTCTCCAGGCCGGCGAACGCGCCACCCACGATGAACAGCACGTTCGTCGTGTCGATCTGGATGAACTCCTGGTGCGGGTGCTTGCGGCCACCCTGCGGGGGAACCGACGCCGTCGTCCCTTCGAGGATCTTCAGCAGCGCCTGCTGGACGCCCTCACCGGAGACGTCGCGGGTGATCGACGGGTTCTCGCTCTTGCGGGCGATCTTGTCGACCTCGTCGATGTAGATGATGCCGGTCTCGGCGCGCTTCACGTCGTAGTCGGCGGCCTGGATGAGCTTGAGGAGGATGTTCTCGACGTCCTCACCCACGTAGCCGGCCTCGGTCAGCGCCGTGGCGTCGGCGATGGCGAAGGGCACGTTGAGCATCCGCGCGAGGGTCTGGGCCAGGTGGGTCTTGCCGCAGCCGGTCGGCCCCATCAGCAGGATGTTGGACTTGGCGAGCTCGACGCCCTCGTCGCGGCGGTCACCGCCGGCCTGGATCCGCTTGTAGTGGTTGTAGACGGCCACCGAGAGGGTCCGCTTGGCCTTGTCCTGGCCGATGACGTACTGCTCGAGGAAGTCGTGGATCTCCTTCGGCTTCGGCAGCTCGTCGAACTTCAGGTCCGAGGACTCCGAGAGCTCTTCCTCGATGATCTCGTTGCAGAGGTCGATGCACTCGTCGCAGATGTAGACCCCGGGGCCCGCGATGAGCTTCTTGACCTGCTTCTGGCTCTTCCCGCAGAAGGAGCACTTGAGCAGGTCACCGCTCTCACCGATTCGTGCCACCTGCTGACCTCCACCTGTGAATCGCCGGTCCTGGATCAGGAGCCTGCGTCTTGATTCTGACTGCTCAGCCCCTGCGAAGCCTCATCTTTCGGGCTGCTGCCGCGAGGCTGTCCTCCCGGCGTCACTAGCCGGGGATCGGGCGTCCGCAGACCGTAACCCCCATCACCGACGAGGCCGGGCAATGACTCACCCGGTTCGCCGGACGTCCCACTTCTGTCCCGCTGGCGTCCTTCGCCCCGCTGTCATCGACGGTACGGGCCGAGGGCGTCTGTCGCGACGCCCTCGACCCGGCCGATCAGACGGCGGGAAGTGCGTTGAGCTTCCGGCTCTGGATGACCTCGTCGACGATGCCGTAGGCCTTCGCCTCCGGAGCCGTGAGGATCTTGTCGCGCTCGATGTCGGTGCGGACCTGCTCGAGGGTGTTCCCGGTGTGGCGCGCCAGGATCTCCTCCATCTGCGACCGCACGCGCTGGATCTCGGCGGCGTGGATCTCGAGGTCGGAGACCTGCCCACCGGACTCACCCGACGGCTGGTGGATCAGCACCCGCGAGTAGGGCAGCGCCAGTCGCTTGCCCGGGGTCCCGGCCGCGAGCAGGACGGCGGCGGCCGAGGCTGCCTGGCCCATGCAGACGGTCTGGATGTCCGGGCGGACGAACATCATCGTGTCGTAGATCGCCATGAGCGACGTGAACGAGCCGCCGGGCGAGTTGATGTAGATCGTGATGTCGCGGTCGGGGTCGGCGGACTCCAGCGTGATCAGCTGGGCCATCACGTCGTTGGCCGAGGCGTCGTCGATCTGCACCCCGAGGAAGATGATCCGTTCCTCGAAGAGCTTGTTGTAGGGGTTGGACTCCTTCATGCCGTAGCTCGTGCGCTCCACGAAGGAGGGCAGGATGTAACGGCTGGAGGGCATCTGGAAGCTCATGTAAGGGTTCTCCGAACCGTCAGTTGTCGGTGACCGGGTTGCTGTTGTCGGTCATGGCGGCGCGGCTCACCACGTGGTCGACGAAGCCGTACTCGAGGGCCTCCTGGGCGGTGAACCAGCGGTCGCGGTCGGAGTCCTTCTCGATCTGCTCGATCGGCTGACCGGTGTGCTGCGACTGCAGCTCGTTGAGCTCGCGCTTCGTGCGCCGGAACAGGTCGGCCTGGATGGCGATGTCGGAGGCGGTACCGCCGACGCCGGCCGACGGCTGGTGCATCATGATCCGCGCGTGCGGCAGGGCGTAGCGCTTGCCCGCGGTGCCCGCGGTCAGCAGGAACTGGCCCATGGAGGCGGCCAGGCCCATGCCGTAGGTGGCCACGTCGCAGTCGATGAACTGCATCGTGTCGTAGATGGCCATGCCGGCGGTCACCGAGCCGCCGGGCGAGTTGATGTAGAGGTGGATGTCGCGCTTCGGGTCCTCGGCGGACAGCAGCAGCATCTGGGCGGCCAGCTGGTTGGCGATGACGTCGTCGACCTGGCTGCCCAGGAAGATGATCCGCTCGCGGAGCAGGCGCTCGTAGACGGAGTCTCCGAGGTTCATCATTCCGCTGGCGCCGCGCATCATCGGTGCGCTCGCCGAGTTCGGGTGGGTAATGCTCACGGGTGCGGTGACCTCCGTAGGACTGTTCTGATCAGTCGGTCTCGGTGGGGTGGTGCGGGCTTCGAACGGCCCTCCGGGAGGCGGTACCCCCCGGCGATCGCCTGAGTCCTGTCGACCCTAACGCGGTCCCCCGACGACACAGTCCCCGTCGGGGCGGTGTTCGCCGACGGCGCAGCGAACATCCCGGAAATGCGGACGACGCCGCTCCACCCGGGTCGGGCGGAGCGGCGTCGTCGGCCGGCTGGAGTGCCTGTTTCAGGCCTTCGCGTCGTCCTCGTCGGTGACCTCGACCGGGCCAGGGGCCTCGTCCTCGGCGGCGGGAGTGGCGGGACGCGTCTGCGGGCGCAGCGCCTCGAGGTCGACGACGTTGCCCGACTCATCGGTGATCGTCGTCTGCTCGAGCAGCTGGGCCAGCGTCTTGGTCCGGCGGACGTCGGCGACGAACTCGGCGATGTTGCCGCCCTGCTGCAGCTGCTGCGCGTACTGCTCCGGGCTCATCCGGCTGCGCTGCGCCTGGGCCATGATCTGCGCCGAGAGGTCGTCGTTGTCGACGGTGACCTCACGGGCGTCGGCGATCGCGTCGAGGATGAACTGGGTGCGCACGGCCTCGTCGACAGTCTTGCGCTGGTCGGCGTCGTAGGCCTCGCGGCTCTCGACCCCGGAGACGGACAGGAAGCTGTCCCAGTCCATGCCGGCCTGCTGCAGCTCCTGCTCGAAGGCCCGGTTGCGCCACTCGATCTCGCGCTCGACGAGGTTCTCGGGCACGGGCACCTCGACGATCTCGAGCAGGTGCTCGACCAGCTTGTCGCGGGCCTGCGCGCCCTGGCCCAGCGTCTTGGTGCGGGTGAGCCGGGTGCGGACGTCGTCCCGCAGCTCGGCGAGGGTGTCGAACTCGCTGGCGGTCTGGGCGAAGTCGTCGTCCAGCTCGGGGAGGTCCTTGGTCTTCACCGAGCGGACGGTGACGGTGACCTCGGCGGTCTCGCCGGCGTTCGGGCCGGAGAGCAGCGCGGTGGTGAAGGTCTTCGACTCGTCGGCGGACAGCCCGCGGATCGCGTCGTCCAGGCCCTCCATCAGCTGGCCGGTGCCGACCTCGTAGGACATGCCGGTGGTCGAGCCGTCCTCGAGCACCTCGCCGTCCAGCTTCGCCTCGAGGTCGATGGACACGAAGTCGCCGTCCGCGGCGGCCCGGTCGACGCCGGTCAGCATCGCGAAGCGCTCGCGCATGACGTCGACCTGCTTGTCGATCTCCTCGTCGGTGACCTCGATGTCCTCGACGGTGACCGCGAGGTTCTCCAGCGGCGGCAGTTCCAGCTGCGGGGCGACGTCGACCTCGGCGGTGAAGGCCAGGGTGTCGTTGTCGTCGAGGCGGGTGACCTCGATGTCGGGCTGACCGAGCACGCGGACCTGGTTCTCGCGGACGACCTCGGAGTAGACCTCCGGGATCGCGTGCTGGACGACCTGCTCCAGGACGACGGGGCGCCCGATGCGCTGGTCGAGAACGCGGTTGGGCACCTTGCCGGGACGGAAGCCGGGGACGCGCACCTGCTTGCCGAGCTCCTTGTAGACCTCGCCGAACGCGTGGTCCAGGTCCCCCCAGGGCACCTCGATCGCCATCCGGACCCGCGTGGGGCCGAGTTCCTCGATGGTGCTCTTCACAGCGGCAGTGCTCCTTGATTGCGGACAGACAGGCGCCGGCGGACGTGGACGGCGCGGGATTGGCCACGAGTCTAGAGACGGGTGGGCCGCCAGGGGGCGGCGGGATCGGGCCCTGGCAGCGACGGTCGGGGTGACAGGATTTGAACCTGCGGCC
>NZ_SPQM01000105.1 GCF_004570345.1 Blastococcus sp. CT_GayMR20
GCTGCTGGCGGAGCTCATGGGGCGCTCGGAGCTGCGCGAGCTGCTCGACGCCGAGGCCATGGCCGAGGTGGAGGCGGAGCTGCAGCGGCGCCCGGGGCAACGGCACCCGCGGGACGTCGACGGCGCCTCCGACCTGCTCCGCGGCATCGGCGACCTCACCGCGGCCGAGGCCGCCGCCCGCGGCGTGCCGCAGGAGTGGCTGACCGAGCTCGTCGACTCCCGCCGGGCGCTGGTCGTCCGCATCGCCGGTGAGGAGCGCTACGTCGCCATCGAGGACGCCGGTCGGCTGCGCGACGCACTGGGCACCGCCCTGCCCGTCGGGGTCCCGGAGGTCTTCACCGAGCCGGTCGCCGATCCACTGGGTGACCTCGTCGGCCGGTACGCCCGCACGCACGGCCCGTTCCAGCCCCTGGAGGCCGCCGCCCGCCTGGGCCTCGGCGTCGCCGTGGTGACGGCGACGGTCCAGCGGCTCACCGGCACCGGCCGGCTCGTCACCGGCGAGTTCCGCCCGGGCGGCTCGGGGCAGGAGTGGTGCGACGCCGAGGTCCTGCGCTCGATCCGCCGCCGCAGCCTGGCCAAGCTGCGCCAGGAGGTCGAGCCCGTCCCGATCGGCACGCTCGCCCGGTTCACGCCGTCCTGGCAGTCGGTCGGCAGCCGCCTCCGCGGTGTGGACGGCGTCCTCGCGGTCGTGGAACAGCTCGCCGGCGCCCTGGTGCCGGCCAGTGCGCTGGAGTCGCTGGTGCTGCCTGCCCGCGTGCGCGACTACTCCCCCGCGATGCTCGACGAGCTGACCAGCGCCGGCGAGGTGCTGTGGGCCGGAGCCGGGGGCCTGCCGGGCGGCGACGGGTGGATCAGCCTCGTCCCGGCCGACCTCGCTCCCCTGCTGCTGCCCGATGCCTTGGAGGTCCCCGACGGGGGGCGGCCCGTCCTCGACCAGCTGGCCGGCGGCCAAGCACTGTTCTTCCGCGGGCTCTCCGACCTGGTCGGTTCCACGGACGACACCGCGATGGCCGACCTGGTCTGGGATCTCGTGTGGGCCGGCGTCCTCACCAACGACACGCTCGCCCCGCTGCGCACCCGGCTCGGTGGTGGCGGCACCCACCGCAGCAAGCCCGCCGCGCCGCGGGTCCGCATCGACCGCGGGCGTGGTGGCCGCACGCGGCTCGGCCGGCCGGCGATGCCCAGTCGAACCGGTCCCCCGACGGTGGCCGGCCGCTGGTCGCGGCTGCCCGACCGCGAGCCCAACACCACGCGCCGGACGACCGCGCGGGCCGAGGCGCTGCTGGAGCGGCACGGGGTGCTGACGCGGGGCGCGGTCATGGCCGAGCAAGTGCCCGGCGGCTTCTCCGCGGTCTACCCGGTGCTGCGGGCCTTCGAGGAGAACAACCGGGCGCGGCGCGGCTACTTCGTCGAGACGCTCGGGGCCGCCCAGTTCGGCACCCCCGGCTCGGTCGACCGGCTGCGCACCTTCGCCTCACCCGACCGCGTCCCCGGCGGTGCAGTGGTCCTGGCGGCGACCGACCCCGCGAACGTCTACGGCGCCGCCCTGCCGTGGCCCGAGCGCTCGGCGGCCGGCGATCCGGACGCCGTCGACCTCGGCGAGGGCACCGGCCGGAAGGCGGCGACGGGCCATCGCGCCGGCCGCAAGGCGGGCGCCCTGGTCGTGCTCGTCGACGGCGACCTGGTGCTCTACGTCGAGCGCGGGGGCAAGACCCTCCTGTCCTGGACCGAGGACGAGCACGTCCTCAAGGAGGCGGCGACGGCGCTGTCCGGTGCGGTGTCGGCCGGGGCGCTCGGCCGCATGGTCGTGCAGAAGGCCGACGGCGCGTCGGTGCACGAGTCGACGCCGCTGTCCGCAGCGCTCCAGGCGGCCGGCTTCGCCGCTACTCCGCGAGGCCTGCGGCTCCGCGCCTGAGAGCTCAGTCGCGGGAGGGGTGCAGCCAGCCCGCGAGCACGCGGGTCAGCCCCGGCATGACGACCTGGCCCAGCAGCAGCACGACCACGGTCGCCGACAGCAGCAGCCGCAGCCCGAGCGGCCAGCTCTCCAGCCGCGGCATCACGAACACCTGCAGCAGCGACGTGATGGCGAAGACCGCGAGGATGGTCAGCAGGGTGAGCCGCCAACGCGGTCCGGGCTGGGGCGAGCGGGTGAAGAAGCTCTCCAGGCCGGACGTCCGGGCGTAGCGCACGTCGTCGATCATCTCCTCGACGTGCGCGAGGGCCGACCGGCGCTCCGACGAGCGCTCCCACGCCGCCAGCGATTCGTCGTCCTGGAAGCGGTAGACGAGGTGGTACTCCGAGCTCCCGGGCCCCGGGTTCAGCAGGCTCGCGCCGAGGTTCCCCGGGAAGCCGGACGCCAGGCCCAGCACGTTCTCCGCCCACTGCTCGAACGCCTCGCGACGGTCGGGCCGGACGACCCGCGCGACGGTCACGGTGACCGGCTCGGCGGCGGGCGACTCGACGGCGGACCGTGGGCCTCGGCGCAGGGACATGCTCACGGGACGGACAACCGCCGCGCGGGGGCGCCGTCATCCCGGGTGTCAGGGGACTCACACCTCCTGAGCAGGCCCGATCCCCGCGATGACCCCCAGCAGGGACACTGAGGACGTGCCCGAGGGAGACACCGTGTGGCTGGCGGCCCAGCGGATGAACACCGCCCTGGCCGGCGCCACCCTGGTCCGCGGCGAGTTCCGGCTCCCCCAGCTGGCGGCCCTGGACCTGACCGGCGCCACCGTCCGGGAGGTCGTCCCCCGCGGCAAGCACCTGCTGATCCGCCTGGCCGACGACCGCACCCTGCGCACGCACTTCCGCATGGACGGCAGCTGGCACATCTACCGCCCCGGGGGAAAGTGGCACGGCGGCCCCGCCTACGACGTCCGCGTCGTCCTGGCCACGCCCGAGTGGGAGTGCGTCGGCTACCGCCTGCACGACGTCGAGCTGGTACCGACGACCGAGGAGGACCGGCTGGTCGGCCACCTCGGCCCGGACGTCCTCGGCCCGGACTGGGACCTGGAGGAGGCGCTGCGCCGGCTCCGGTCCCACCCGGACGAGCAGATCGGCGTCGCGATCCTCGACCAGCGGAACCTGGCCGGGATCGGCAACCTGTACAAGGTCGAGGCGCTGTTCCTCGCCGGCATCCACCCATGGGCCCGCGTGGGTGACGTGACGAACCTCGAGGCCCTGGTCACGCGCGCCCGCTCGCTCATGCTGGCCAACCGCAACCATCCCGAGCAGACCACCACCGGCATCCCGCGCCGCGGTCAGGACCACTGGGTGGCCGGCCGGAAAGGGAAGCCCTGCCGGCGCTGTGCCACGCCGATCCTGCTCGGCGAGCAGGGGCCGTCCACGCAGGAGCGCGTCACCTGGTGGTGCCCCACCTGCCAGGCGGCCCGGTCCCCCATCGACCCGCTGGCGCGCACCGGCGAACCGGACCGGCCGCAGCCGATCACGCTCTACTGACCGCCCTCGACCCAGAAGGTGTCGTGGCGGAGGAAGAAGTCCGTCCAGTCGGCCTCGCCCATGGCCTCGCGCCGGGCGGCGTCGGCGAGCGTCTCGAAGTAGTCCTCGCGTGGAGCTCCCGGCGTGAAGAGGAGCAGCATCGACGCCGGCTCGCCCGATTCGTTGCGGAAGCCGTGCACACCCCCGATCGGCACGTGGAAGAAGTCGCCCGGGCCGGCGTCGAGCCACCCCGTCCCGTCGTGCAGACGGACGGTGCCGCTCAGCACGAAGAACGACTCGGTGATGCTGCGGTGGAAGTGCGGCGAGGGCCCCGACGGCTTCCGGCCCATGTCCCACCGGTACAGGCCGAACGCACCGCCGGTCGACCGACCGGTCGCCAGGTAGTGCGCGGCTCCCCCGTTGGCCATGGGCAGCTCCGGCGGGGTGCCGGCACCCCGGACCCAGGCCGTGACCTCCCCCGCCGAGCCGGTGTAGCTCGGCGGGGGGTACTCCGGCACCGACACGGCGCGGCGGGCGTCAGGCCGGCTGGTCGGGACGCTCGGCCGGCTGGGCCTCGCGCTGCTCGGTGGCCGGCTGCTGCATCTGCGGGGCGCCCTGCTCGATCGCCGCCGCCGGCTGGCTCCCCTCGACCGCCGGGGTGCCGCTTCCGCCCATCGTCGCGCGGATCTGGTCCAGCCGGGACGCACCCGCGACGTCGAGGGTCGCCTTCTGCACCTCGAGCATCCGGCCCTCGACCGAGGTCTGGGCGAGCTCGGCCTGACCCAGCGCGTTGGCGTAGCGCGCCTCGATCTTGTCGCGCACCTCCGACAGGCTCGGGGTGTTGCCGGGCGCCGACAGCTCGTTGACCTGGCGCAGCGAGGAGGCGACGTGCTCCTGCATCTTCGCCTGCTCCAGCTGCGACATCAGCTTCGTCCGCTCCGCGAGCGTCGTCTGGAGCCGCATGCGGCTCTGCTCCACGGCGCCCCGCGCCTGCTCGGCGGCCTGCAGCGCCTCGTCGTGGCTGCGCTTGAGGTCCTCCATCGACTGCTCCGCGGCGACCAGCTGGGTGGCGAATGCCTGTGCCGCGTCCTCGTACTCGCCGGCCTTGGCGGCGTCCCCTCCGGCCCGCGACTTGTCCGCGAGGACCAGCGCCTGCCGGGCGGAGGCCTGGAGCTTCTCCACCTCGCCCAGCTGCCGGTTCAACCGCATCTCCAGCTGCCGCTGGTTGCCGAGCACGGCGGCGGCTTGGTTGGCCAGGGCCTGGTGGCGCTGCTGCTCGGCCTCGATGGCCTGCGCGATCTGGATCTTCGGGTCGGCGCGCTGGTCGATCTGCGCGTTGGCGGAGGCGGTGAGGTACTTCCACAGCTTCACGAACGGGTTGGGCATGGGTCCTCCTGCTCCGGCGCTCGGCCGGCCCGATGATGCTCGTCCCGCCCATCGTCCCAGGTGATGCCGTCCAGGAGCCAATGCGGGGCGCCCCCGTTCCCGGGCGCCGCTAGTGTTCGGCCGTGGCCAACGGGAACCCGGTGCTCAGCGTGCTGGGCGAGCTCGTCGTCGACATGCTGCCGGTGCCGGGCGCGGACGCCGGACCGGAGGGAACGGCGCCGCACTACGTCGCCCGCCCCGGCGGCAACGCCCTCAACGCCGCGGTGGCCGCCGGCCGGCTCGGCGCCCCGGTCCACCTGCTCGCCCGGCTCGGCACCGGCCCGCTGGGCGCGAACCTCCGGCGGCACGCCGCGGCCTCGGGCGTCGACGTCTCCGGCTTCGTTCCCGCGGACGAGCCGGTCAGCCTGGCAGTCATCGGCCTCGGCCCCGACGGATCCCCCGACTACGGCTTCCACGTGCAGGGCGCCGCCGACTGGCAGTGGACCGACGAGGAGCTCGCCACCGTCCTGCCGGATCGGACGGGCATCGTCCACGTCGGGTCGATCTCCAGCTGGACGGCGCCGGGCTCCGACGCCATCGCCCGCCTCGTGGAGCGCCTGCACGGCGACGTGCTGATCAGCGTCGACCCGAACATCCGCCCGATGCTGGCCGAGGGTCCGGTCGGAGCCGCGCTGGGCAACGACCGCGAGGGCGTGCGGGCCCGGCTGGACCGCTTGATCGCGCTGGCCGACGTGGTCAAGGTGAGCGCCGAGGACCTCGACTGGCTGGGGCTCTCCGGCGACCTCGACGGGACCGCCCGGCAGTGGGTGACCCGCGGACCGGCGCTGGTGCTGGTCACCGACGGGGGCGCACCCCTGCGGGTCGCCCGGCCCGGGAGCGGCGTCCTGCGTCAGGAGATCCCGGAGGTCGAGGTCGTCGACACCGTCGGTGCCGGTGACTCCCTCGCGGCGGGCTTCCTCACCGGCCTGCTGGACGCCGGCGTCACCGGCCGCCCCGCCCTCGAGGCGCTGTCCGACGACCGGGTGATGGAGCTGGTGGACGACGCGGTCCTCGTCGCCGCGCTGAACTGCACCCGGGTCGGCGCCGACCCGCCCACGCGGGCGGAGCTGACTGCTGCCCGCTCCGCCCGGTGACCGACGTCCGCCTGGTCGGGTTCGAGGAACTGTCCGCGACCGCGCTGCGGGACCGGCTGCTCGTCCGGCGCTCGGCGTTCTGGTCCGGTTCGGCCCTGGACGACGCGACGGTGGTCGGCCTGCACGACCCGCTGTTCTTCCACCAGTTCGGTGGCTTCGGGGCGCTCGCGTTGTCGGCGGACGGCGAGGACGCCGGCTACCTGCTGGGCGTGGTCAGCGCCGACCGGCTGGCCGTCGTCCACGCCGTCGCCGTCCACCCGTCCTGGCGCCGGCACGGGGTCGCCGGGCGCCTGCTCGGCCGGTTCGCCGCGCTGGCCACGGGCCTGGGTGCGCGTGCGGTCCAGGCGGTGGTCGTGCCGGGTGACACCGCCGCGCGGGCGATGGGCGCCCGCTTCGGTGCGCACGTCGCCCCGTCGGCGGGGCACGCCGGGGCGTCCGCGGACCGGATGCTGCTCACGCGGACGTTGCCGCTCCCGTAGCCGTCAGGAACTGTGCGAGCCGGGCCGCCTGCCGGTGCCGCGCGCTCGAGCGCCCGGGCTGGAGGACGACGCCGACCAGCCAGCGCGCGGCGATCTCGGCGGCCTCGCCGTCCACACCAAGCGCCGCGGCCAGCCGTCCGGTGAGATCGGCCCACCGGTCGGCGTCCACCGCGAGCAGGCGAGCCAGCGCCTCCGGTTCGGTCTCGGCCATGCGCCGGAGCACCGGATGGGCACCGAGCTCGTCGGACAGGGCGCCCAGCGCCTGCTCGAGCGGGAGCCCCGCCGCCAGCGTCGTCAGCCGGTCCAGCTCCAGGCCCAGCAGCGCCGCCGCGACGTCGTCCTTGGTCCGGAAGTGGTTGTAGAGCGTCGCCTTGGCCACGCCCGCCGCGGCGGCGACCGACTGCATGGTGCTGCGGCGCAGCCCCTGCTCGGCGAACGCCCGGGCGGCGCCGGTCAGCAGACCGAGCCGGGTGCGGCCCATGGCGTTGCCGCTGCGGGTGTGCGCGCCCGGAAGGTGCGCCGGACCGTGCCACGACAGGGACGGACCGACCGGCGACGGGAGCACGGTTCCTGTCTTGCAGCGCAGCAGGCGCAGGTCAAGCAGGCGCGCCGACGGCGTCAGGCCGCGAGCGAGACCGCCTTGCCGCGACGCAGGGCGGCGCGGGCCGGCTGGCCCGCACCGACGAGCGCGAGCGCGGGCTCGGGAACCGGCTGCGCCTCGGCGGGGCGGGAAGCCGCGTCGGTGTGCTCGGCGGCCGCGTCGGCACCGGAGGGCGCCACCGGGCGGAGCGCGCCGCCCCCGGCGACCCGGAGTTCGAGGCTGACCTCGGCGAGGAGGTCGGCGAGCTCGACGTCGAGTGCGTCGCAGATCGAGGCGAGGAGCTCGGAGGATGCCTCCTTCTGGCCCCGCTCGACCTCCGACAGATAGCCGAGGCTGACCCGGGCGGCTCCGGAGACGTCGCGCAGCGTGCGGCGCTGACGCAGCCGGTGGCCACGCAAGGTGTTCCCGAGCTGGGTGCGCAGCAGCGTCATGGCCGTCTCCTGTCCTGCGAGCGGGGAAGCGGCGGCACCCTTGCGGGCGCCGTGCGCTCACGGTACGCGGCGCCCGCCGCCCAGGTCCGGCCGACCGGCATGCGTCCGCTGATGGCGTAACGCCGGGCGGGGGACCGGCGTTCCCTGCCGTCGGCGGGGCGGACCGCGTCGTCGCATCTACCTGTGCCCCCGCGCTCTCACTAGAGTGCGGCTCGGCCACCTCCAGGAGACCGAGCTCCCACACCGGGAGGCGCGGATGCACGTCCAGCCAGCTCCCTCCGCTCCTGTCGTGCGCCTACTGGGCGGCCTCTCCGTGACCTGCGGCGACGCCCGGCTCACCGTCCCCCCGGGGAGCCGACGGCTGCTGGCCTTCCTCGCCCTGCACCCGGCCGGCGTGGACCGCCGGTCGGCGGCCGGCATCCTCTGGCCCGACGTCGGCGACGGGCGCGCGGCAGGGAACCTGCGGTCGGCGCTGTGGCGCCTGCAGCGGGGCAGCTGCCCGCTCGTGCAGGCCGAGCAGTCGGTGCTGAGGCTGACCGCGGACGTCGAGGTGGACCTCCGCCGCCTGGAGGAGTGGGCCAGCCGCGTGCTCGCCGGCGTTCCGGAGCCCGCCGACCTGGCCGTCGATCCCGGACCGATCGCCGACCTGGAGCTGCTGCCCGGCTGGTACGACGACTGGGTCCTCGCCGTGCGGCAGCGGCTGCAGCTGCGGCTGCTGCACGCCCTGGAGGCGCTGAGCAGACTGCTGCAGCAGGCCGGCCGCCCCGACGCGGCCGTGGAGGCGATGCACGTCGCCGTCCTCGCCGAGCCCCTCCGGGAGAGCGGCCAGCGCGCCCTGATCGAGGCCCATCAGGCCGCCGGTGACTGGGTGGCCGCCCGCCGTCAGTTCGACGCGTTCCGCAGCATCCTGCGGCGGGAGATCGGCGTGGAGCCCAGCGCGGAGCTCCGGGCGGTCGCGTCGGCGACCGGCCGTTGAGCGCTCAGGCCGCCGTGTCGGTCCGGGCGCCGCTGCCGGTGGGACCGGCGGCGCGGCGGGCAGCCGCAGCCTTCATGGCCCGGGCGCTGGTCTGACGCAGGGTCAGGGCGCGGTAGACGTAGTCCAGCCCGGTGAGGACGGTCAGCACGAGGGCGGCACCCATGACCCACCAGCGGCCGCTGGCGAGCAGACCCGTGAGAGGCAGGATGTACAGGCCGATCGCCAGCGCCTGCAGGACGGTCTTGAGCTTGCCGCCGCGGCTGGCCGCGATCACCCCGTGGCGGATCACCCAGAAGCGCAGCACCGTGACACCGACCTCGCGGACCAGGATGACGACCGTCACCCACCACGGCAGGAGCTCCAGCACCGACAGCCCGATGAGCGCGGTGCCGGTCAGCGCCTTGTCGGCGATCGGGTCGGCGAGCTTGCCGAACTCGGTGACCTGACCGGTGCGCCGGGCGATCATGCCGTCGTAGCGGTCGGTGATGATCGCGAGGGCGAACACGAGGGTGGCCCAGTACCGGCCCGCGTCGTCGAAGCCCTCGTCCTGCAGCAGCAGGACGGCGAAGATCGGGACGACGGCCAGCCGCAGCACCGTCAGCGCGTTCGGCAGGTTGACCAGCTTGACCGACGACGGCGGAGTGGCCGCTGGGTCCGGGGCGACGTCGGTCACGGCGGTCACCGCCCGGCCGGGAGCGCGGCGGGGACCAGCGCGCGGGCGAGCAGATCGATCCCGTCGGTGCCCACCACGTCGGCGTCGAGCAGCTGACCGGTGACCGCGTCGTCGGGCACACCGGCCACGGTGGCGGTGCCGTCGGCGTCGGGGTCCTGGTGGGCGGCGTGGCCGAGCCAGACGCCCGGGCCCTCGGTGGCGGAGAGGTCCTCGGTCAGCAGGACCTCGATCCGTTCCCCGATGCGGTCCTCTGCCCGCTGGGCGGTGAGCTCCTCGACGAGGTCGGTGATCCGCCGGACGCGGGCGTCGATCTCCGCCTGGTCGATCTTCCCCGACAGCCGCATGCCCTCCGTGCCCTCCTCGTCGGAGTAGCCGAACACACCTACCGCGTCGAGGCGTCCCTCGGTGAGGAAGCGCTCCAGCTCGGCGACGTCGGCCTCCGTCTCCCCCGGGAAGCCGAGGATGACGTTGGTCCGGAAGCCGGCGCCGGGCGCCAGGCTACGGGCGCGCTCGATGGTGCGCAGGAAGTCCTCGGTGCCGCCGAAGCGCCGCATGCGACGCAGCAGCGTCGGCGAGGAGTGCTGGAAGGACAGGTCGAAGTAGGGGGCGACGCCGTCCGTGCCCGCGATGACCTCCAGCAGACCCGGCCGCAGCTCGGCCGGCTGCAGGTAGGCCACGCGCACCCGGCGGACGCCCTCGATCGCCGCGAGCTGCGGCAGCAGCTTCTCCAGCATGCGGAGGTCGCCGAGGTCCTTGCCGTAGGAGGTCGAGTTCTCGCTGACCAGCACGAGCTCGGTGACGCCCTGGGCGGCGAGCCACTGCGCCTCGCCCAGCACCTCCCCGGGCGGCCGGGAGACGAAGGCTCCGCGGAACGTGGGGATCGCACAGAAGGCGCAGCGCCGGTCGCACCCGGAAGCCAGCTTCAGCGCGGCGGTGGGGCCGGATGCCAGGCGCTTCCGGCGCAGCCAGTCGTGACCGGGGATGGCCGGTGCGTCGACCGCCGCGGTCGCCGCGGTGCGCTGCACCGGGCTGATCGGGAGCAGGGTCCGGCGGTCGCGCGGGGTGTGCGGCACCAGCGGCCGGCCGGCCAGCACGTCGTCGAGACGGTCGCTGATCGCGCCGTAGTCGTCGAAACCGAGCACGGTCGCCTCGGGGAGCGCATCGGCGAGCTCGGAGCCGTAGCGCTCCGCCATGCAGCCGACCGCGACGACGGAGGCACCGGAGTCGGTGGCGGCGAGGATCGCGTCGACGGAGTCCTTCTTGGCCGTCTCGATGAAGCCGCACGTGTTGACGAGGACGGCGTCGGCGCCCTCGGCGTCCTCCACCAGGTCGTAGCCCTCGGCCGCCAGGCGGCCGGCCAGCTCCTCGGAGTCCACCTCGTTGCGCGCGCAGCCGAGGGTGACCATGGCCACCGTGCGCCTGTCCGGAGCGGACCCGGAGGCTGCTGCCCCGGGCGTCTGGGCAGGGCGGGGCGGAGCTGTCACCGGCCCATCGTAGTGGCCCCCTGCAGGGTCCCGTCGCGAGCTCGCGAGTGGCGCGGGGCAGGGGGTCCTTCTACTCGCCGCCGCCACCCCGGAGGGTGAACAGCACCGACTCGAGCTCGTCCGGCTTGATCAGCACGTCGCGCGCCTTCGAGCCCTCGGAGGGCCCGACGATGCCGCGGCTCTCCATCAGGTCCATGAGGCGGCCGGCCTTCGCGAAGCCGACCCGGAGCTTGCGCTGCAGCATCGACGTCGACCCGAACTGGCTGGTGACGATGAGCTCGACGGCCTGCACGAGGAGGTCGAGGTCGCCGCCGATGTCCTCGTCGATCTCCTTCTTCTCGCCGGCCGCGGCGGTGAAGACCTCTTCCCGGTACTCGGGCTCTGCCTGCCGCTTGGTGAACTCGACGACCGCCTCGATCTCGGTGTCGGAGACGTAGGCGCCCTGGACGCGGACCGGCTTGCCGGCACCGATCGGCATGAAGAGCGCGTCACCCATGCCGATGAGCTTCTCCGCGCCCGGCTGGTCGAGGATGACCCGGCTGTCGGTGAGGCTCGACGTCGAGAACGCCAGCCGCG
This sequence comes from Blastococcus sp. CT_GayMR20, assembly GCF_004570345.1. The sequence continues at coordinate 11,178 of NZ_SPQM01000105.1, forward strand.
ACGGCACGTTGGCCTTGATCAGGCCGGTGACGACGTCCACCGAGGGCCGCTGGGTGGCCAGGACCAGGTGGATGCCGGCGGCACGCGCCTTCTGGGTGATGCGGACGATCGAGTCCTCGACGTCGCGCGGGGCGACCATCATCAGGTCGGCGAGCTCGTCGACGATCGTGAGGATGTACGGGTAGGGCATGTAGACCCGCTCGCTGCCGGGCGGGGCGGTGATCTCGCCCTTCTCGACCTTGCGGTTGAAGTCGTCGATGTGCCGGACGCCGGTGGCCCGCATGTCCTGATAGCGCTGCTCCATCTCCTCGACCAGCCAGGCGAGCGCGGTGGCGGCCTTCTTCGGGTCGGTGATGATCGGCGTGATCAGGTGGGGAATGCCGTCGTAGGGCGTCAGCTCGACCATCTTCGGGTCGATCAGGATCATCCGGAGCTGGTCGGGGGTGGCCCGCAGCAGCAGCGAGGTCAGCAGCGAGTTGATGCAGCTCGACTTGCCGGCGCCCGTGGCACCGGCCACGAGGAGGTGCGGCATCTTCGCCAGGTTGGCGCAGACGAAGCCGCCCTCGATGTCCTTGCCGAGACCCACCAGCATGGGGTGGGGGTCCTGCTTGGCCGCCTGCGAGCGCATGACGTCGCCGAGGCTGACCGTCTCGCGGTCGGTGTTGGGCACCTCGATGCCGACCGCGGACTTCCCGGGGATCGGCGCCAGGATGCGGATGTTGTCGTTGGCGACGGCGTAGGCGAGGTTGCGGGTCAGGGCGGTGATCTTCTCGACCTTGACCGCGGGGCCGAGCTCGACCTCGTAGCGGGTCACCGTCGGGCCGCGGGTGAAGCCGGTCACGGCGGCGTCGATGTTGAACTGCTCGAGGACGCCGGTGATCGCCTCGATGGCGACGTCGTTGCTCTTCGATCGGGCGCGCGGGGGCGTGCCCGGACGCAGGACGGTCAGCGACGGGAGCACGTAGTTGCCGGCGACCGGCTGGATCGTCAGCTGTTGCGGCTCGTCGATCGGCGGCAGGTCCTCCGGCGGCGCGGTCCGGTCGACGATCGGCGGGCGCAGCGGGGTGTGCACCGGCGGCGTGGTGATCGTCGCGTCGACGGCGGCGTCGGCGGCGCCGAGGTCGATCGGGCCGGTGGCGAGCAGGTCCTCCGACAGCGACCGGCGGCCGAAGCGGCGGCCCTTCGGCGCCGCTTCCTCCTCCTCGTCCTCCTCGTCGTCGTAGTCCTCGTCGTCCTCGTCGTAGTCGCGGCCCAGCAGCCGGTCGGTGAGCTCCTGCAGCCGCTCGGGGATCTGGTGGACCGGTGTGGCCGTGATGACCAGCAGGCCGAAGAAGGCGAGCAGGGCCAGGAGGGCGACGGTGACGGCGGTGCCGATGCCCGCGGTCAGCGGGGTGCCGACCGCCCAGCCGATCAGGCCGCCGGACCCGGTGACGCCGGCCTCGGGGTCGGCGTGCGTGCCCACGACCTGGGCGATGCCCAGCACGGAGGCGACGGTGCAGATCCAGCCGATCGCGAGGCGGCCGCGCGCCTCGGGGCGGGGCCCCCGGCGGAGCAGCCGCAGTGCGGCGAAGAACAGGACGACGGGCAGCACCATGACCAGCGAGCCGATGATCCAGCGCACGCCCTGAGCCAGACCGACCCCGACCGGGCCGATGCCGGTGCTCCACGCGGCCGCCCCGAGCACGATCGCCAGGGCCAGCACGGCGAGGCCGACGCCGTCCCTGCGGTGTTCGGGGGCGAGCGGCTCGGCCTCCTCGGGCCGGGCGACCGAGCGGGCGAGCCCGCCGGCGCCTCGGGCGAGCAGGTTCCAGCCACCGCTGACGATGCCGAAGAGACCGGCACCGCTCTTCTTCTTGGCGGCCGGGCGCCGGGTGGTCGACCGTTTCGCGGGCGGGCGCTTCTTGCTCGCAGCCGTCGAACCGGACCGACTCCGGGAAGACGCCGGCCGGCGCGACGACGTGGTGCGGGCAGGCATGCGTCGGACGGTAATCGCCCCGACCGCTCGGATCGGGCAGGCGGAGGGACGTGTCCCCCCACTCCGTGCGGCCGCGCCGGGCGGCAGCGAACTGCCGCCCGGCGCAGGCGAACGGTGCGATCGACCGCCGCGCCCCGTCAGACGCCCGCGGGCACGCGTCGGCCGTCGACCGTGAAGCTCCCCGACGCAGTGCCGTCGGGGCCGACCTCCTGGTAGACGTCGTCCCCCTCGCCACCGGCCGTGTTCCCGCGGATCGAGGTGCGCTGCACGATCATCGTGCCGGTGGGTGAGTTCCACAGCCCGCCGCCGTCGTTGGCCGCCCGGTTGCCGGTCACCGATCCCCGCTCGACCGTGACGGTGCCGGTGCCGGTCAGGTGGAGGCCGCCGCCGTTGCCGGGGCTGCTGCCGGTGGTGTTGTGGGTGAGGTCGGTCCGGTCCAGCGTCGTCGTCCCCAGGTTGGCCTCGATCCCACCGCCGGCCCGCACCGCGCTGTTGCCCTGGACGAGGGTGCGCTCGACGACGAGGGTGCCCTGGTCGTTGAGGATGCCGCCGCCGGATCCGGCGGTCCCGTCTGCCACGTTGCCTCGGAGCTCGGAGCGCGTGACCGTGAGCCGCCCGCTGGTGCCGGCCTCCTGGAAGAGTCCGCCGCCCCCCATGGTCGCCTCGGCGCCGCTGGCCCTGTTCATCGCGATCGTGCTGCGGTCGACGGTCATGGCGCCCGCCCCGGAGTTCCAGAGGCCGCCACCCTCGGAGGCGGCCGTGTTGCCGGTCACCTCGGTGCGGTCCACGTGCACCCTGCCGGCGCCGGTCAGGTGCAGGCCGCCGCCGTTGCCGGGCCCGGCTCCCGTGCGGTTCTCCGACAGCGTCGACCGGCTGACGGTCGTCGTGGAGCCGGGGCTTCCTTCGATGCCGCCACCGGCCCGCGGAGCGCTGTTGCGGGTGATGGTGCTGCGGTCGACCTCGAGCGTGCCGGCGTTGCGCACACCGCCGCCGGAGGCCGGCAGGCCCTCGCCCGGCGCCGCGCCGCCGGTCACGGTGAGGTGCCCGATGCTCAAGGCGGCGCCGGCGACCACGTCGAGGACGCGGTCTCGCCCCTGCGCATCGACGGTCGCGCCGTTGCCGTTGATCCTGACGGTGGAACGGACGTCGAGGTCGCCGGTGGCGGAGGCATCCTCGTGCGCGCCCGCGATCGTCAACGGGTACACGGCCCTGCCCAGGTGGATCGTGCCACCGCCGGAGGCGTTGGCCTGCTGCACTGCGGCGCGCAGGGAGCACGCCCCCCACGCATCGGCACAGGTCCCGTCGCGGAGATCCTTGTCGACCGTGTCCTTGGTGGTCGTCACCCGCAAGGTGCTCCCGTCGCCGTGCCGGGGCCCGTCGTGGGCCAGAGCGGGGCTGCCGGCCAAGAGGCTGAAGGCCAGGGCGGTGGTCGCGGCCCCCGCCAGTGTTCTGGTGCGCATCGGTCGTCTCCTCGGGATTGGGTCCGGCTGACGAGCACCGGGTGACCGTGGTTACGCACGTCCGGCATCGCCGTTCGATGCAGCGGCCGCAAAACTCCATCGACCGGCGCATCCCGGCGTGGGCTCACTCGTTCCGGGCCGGGCCATCACGTCGAGTGGCTGAGGTCGCTCGGGCCTCGGATGAACCCTTCGGGCCCGGCCGACGTATGCCTTCCAGGACGCGTCCGGGAAGGAGTCCCCATGGCCCTGCGACGAGAGCCGGTGCAGACGCACGAGCTCGACGTGCGGGCTGCGTACGCGGCGCACGGCCCGGAGCTCTACCGGTTCGCGCACCACCAGCTCGGGGACAGCGGTGCGGCGCAGGACGTCGTCCAGGAGGTCTTCCTCCGGGCGTGGCGCGCGACGGGCTCCTTCGATCCGCAGCTGGCGAGCCTGCGCACCTGGCTGTTCGCCATCGCCCGCAACGTGGTCATCGACCAGGTCCGCCGTTGCGCCGTCCGGCCGTGGCAACGCGACCTGACCGATGACGCGGGACTGCAGGCCGCGCCGGGTGACGACCTCGACGAGCGACTCGTGGACGCGTGGGTGGTGGAGGAGGCATTGCGCCGCATCGGGGAGGACCACCGGGTGGCGATCGTGCAGACGCACCTGCGCGGCCGGCCCCACCAGGAGGTGGCCGCCGAACTGGGTATCCCGGTGGGCACAGTGCGCAGCAGGATCTTCTACGGCTTGAAAGCCCTGCGCCTGGCGATGGAGGAGATGGGGGTGGAACCGTGAGCGAGCTCCCGCGGGAATCCCACCGCGAGGTGCGCGAACAGCTGGGGGGTTACGCCCTCGGCCACGGCGACCCCGCGGAACGTGCCGCTGTCCGAGCGCACGTCGACGGCTGCGCCGCCTGCCGCGCGGAGCTGGCCGAGCTGTCCCCCCTCGCGGGCCGGCTGGCCGACGTCGATCCCGGCCACCTCGACGAGGTGCCTCCCACGCCACCCGGACTGAGGGACGCCGTGCTGGCCCGGATCGCCGCCGAGGCGCGGATCCGCCCGGCGGGGCCGGGCGGCGTCCGTCGGCGACGGGCGCGCGTCGCAGCCGCAGCGTCGGCCGTGGGCATCGCAGCCGCAGGATTCGGCGTCGGCTGGCTCCTCCGGCCGGTCCCGGACCCGGGCCCACGGGAGGCCGTAGCCGTCGAGGTGACCGGCACCGACATCACGGCGACCGCCGATGTCGTGCCACACACGTGGGGTGTCGAGGTGAAGCTCTCCGGTGAGGGCTTCACCGCCGGGGAGGTCTACCGGGTCGCCCTCCGCGAGGCGGACGGCGACCGCGTGCCCGCCGGCGCGTTCCTGGGCGTCGGGCCCGGTGAGCTGGACTGCAACCTCAACTCTCCGGTGCTGCGGGAGGACGCCGCGGGGTTCGAGGTCGTCGACGCGGCCGGAGAGGTAGTGATCACCTCGACGTTCTGAGGTTTCGCCGACCGGTAGCGCAGGCCGCGCGGAACCGGGGACCGGCCCACCCCTCTCCGGGCACGCCTGCCCGGGAGGTGGTGGGCGGCCTCCGCCGCGGGTGTCACCAGGTGAGGCGCGCTGTGGCCGAGCCTGTTCGCTCGATGTACTCGACCCGGACGACGTGGGCCCCCGCTGTCACGTTCCGCGTGACCCGGGTCGTCCCGGACGTGGTCCACCGGTTGATGATCAGCACGTTGTCCAGGTACACCCGGACCCCGTCGTCCGTGGTCGCGACGAAGGTCTTGTTCCCGGCGGTGAAGGTGAACGTGCCGGTCCAGCGCGCCGTGAAGTTGTTCACCGGGACGCCGGCAGGCCCGCCGGTCCCCCAGCTCTTGTTCAGCGGCGCCGCCTCGCAGACCGTCCGCGCCGGCGTACCCGTCAGCGTGGTGTTGCCGAAGTACTCCGCGCGGTACTGGCCGGTCGGACACGTGGTCGCGGGCGGTGGGGTGGCCGGTGTCTCCGTCCAGCCCACCTTGGCGACCGCCTCCTGGTAGGAGTCGAAGAACTCCACGCGCACCTGGTGCGTCCCGGCGGTGAGCGTCCGGGCCGCGGTGAAGGTCGCCTCCTGGTCCTTCCACTGGTCGATCAGGATCGTCCCGTCGACGTACACCCGGATGCCGTCGTCCGCCGTCGCGGTGAACGTGTAGGACCCGGGCGTGGCGAAGTCGAAGTTGCCGGTCCACCGCGCCGAGAAGTTGTCCGGACCGACCCCGGTCGGCGCACCCAGCGCCCAGTCCTTGTTCAGCGGCCCGGCCTCGCAGCCCTGCGACGCCGGAGTGCCGGTCAGGGTCTTGTTGGCGAAGTACTCGGCCAGGTACTGCGCCGGGCCACAGCTCGTCGGCGGTGGACCGGTGCCGGCCGCCGTGTACGTCGCGGTGTAGGTGGCCGCGGTCGCGCCGGCGACGATGTTGTGCGACTGACCGCCGCCGTCGGACCAGCTCGTGAAGTTGTAGGAGGTGCCGTTCAGAGTCATCGGCGACGGCGCCGAGACGCTGCTGGTGCCGCCCTCGATCATCGTCGTGGTGAACGGCGTCGCGGCGGTCCTGGATCCGAAGGTCAACTGCAGTCCCTGCGGAGCCGAGTTCACGGTGATCGGGACCGTCCGCGGGTCCAGCCGCCGGGTGACCGATGCTGTTGCCCCGGTCGAGTCGGTGGCGGTCAGCTTCAGGTCGATGTACGCCGGGAACTCATGGTCGACGGCGGGGAACGAGCCGCTGGCGACGCCGGTGAACGTCTGCAGCGGGTGGGCGTGGCAGGCCGACGGGCAGTGCTGGAGGATCGCCTCCCACGTCAGTGCGCTCGCCGGCAGCGCGCCGTCCTGCGGATCGCTGGCCGACCCCGAGAAGGCGAGCGTGTCGCCGACCTTCCAGGTGGCCCCCGCCACGGGGGTCTCGATGACCGGCACCGGGGCGGTGGCGTTCGGTGGCGGCGGGGCTCCCACCCAGCTGACCTTCGCGACCGCCTCCTGGTAGGCGTCGTAGAACTCGACGCGGACCGTGTGGGTGCCGGCGGTGAGCGCCCGGGTCGCGGTGAAGGTGGCCTCCTGGTC
>NZ_SPQM01000106.1 GCF_004570345.1 Blastococcus sp. CT_GayMR20
TCGTACATGTGCGGCAGCGCGCCGCGGACCAGCCGGAACGGGGCCTCCAGCATCAGCCGCAGGATGTAGGAGAAGCGGTCGACGGGGAACTCGTGCAGCGGGGCCACGTGCTGCAGGCCGGCGTTGTTCACCAGGATGTCCACGGCCAGGTCGAGCGCGTCGACCGCCGCCAGGTCCGACAGGTCGACGGCTACGGCGGTCCCGCCCACCGAGGCCGCGACGGCCTTCGCGGCCTCGGCGTCGCGGTCGACCACGACGACGTCCGCACCGCCCTCGGCCAGGCGCAGCGCGCAGGCGCGGCCGATCCCGGACGCCCCGCCCGTGATCAACGCACGTCGTCCGAGCAGGGGTCCGGCAGCAGCCATGAGGCGCAGGCTATGGCCTGTGTGGCCGGGACCACACGGTCGGGCCGCACATGCCAGCCCATCGAGGTGTGGTGGCCACCTACACCGCGGTCAGTCGGGCTCGTTGCCCGGCCGCACGATGCCGTCGTCCTTCTGGGCGTCGTCGTCGGTGGTGAGCGTGACGTCTCCCGGCTCCGCGTCGCCGGTCTGGTCGTCGGCGACCGGTCCGTCGGTGGTGTCGGGGGACTCGCGGTAGCCGGTGGGGTCTGACTCGCTCATGGCGCTGTCATGCCCCGCCGGGCGGATCGGCACGCTCGGCGCGAGCGACGTCACTGTCGGCCTTGGCGGGCAGGTCGTCGTCCTGGGCGGAGTCCCGCTCGACGGCCTCGTCCTGCGTGAGCGGCACGTCGTCGAAGGAGTCGGTCCCGGTCGAACTGTTGTCCCCCGTCCCCGAGGCGGTGGGGATGTCCTGCTGGAGCCGGTCGCTGCCCTGCGGGTCGGTCATGGGGCACTGATTCCCGCGGCCGAGTCCCGGAAACGGAACGGCCGCCTCCCGTGCGGAAGGCGGCCGTCCCAGGTCGGTCGAGGGCTCAGAATGCCGCCTCGTCCACCTCCATCAGCGCGTTGTCGGTGTTCTCGACGATGGCCCGCTCCGAGGACAGGCGCGGCAGCACCTGGGTCGCGAAGAACCGGGTGGCGGCGAGCTTGCCCTCGTAGAAGTACCGGTCCTTCTCGCTGACGTCGCCCGAGAGCGCGGCGAGAGCCACCTCGGACTGGCGGATCAGCAGCCACCCGGTGATGAGGTCACCGGCGGCCAGCAGCAGCCGGCTGGTGTTCTGCGCGACCTTGTACAGCGAGGTCATGTCCTCCTGCGCCGCGGTGAGGTGGCCGAACATCGCGGCCAGCATCCCCTGGACGTCGGACAGGGCGGCGCCGAGCAGCGCCCGCTCCTCCTTGAGCCGGCCGTTGCCGACCTCGCCCTCGACGGTGGCCTGGATCTGCTCGGCCAGCCAGGTCAGCGCGACCCCGCCGTCCTTGACGATCTTCCGGAAGAAGAAGTCCTGGCCCTGGATCGCCGTCGTGCCCTCGTAGAGGGTGTCGATCTTGGAGTCCCGGATGTACTGCTCGATGGGGTAGTCCTGCAGATAGCCCGAGCCGCCCAGGGTCTGCAGCGACTCCGCCGTCAGCAGCTGGGTCGCCCGCTCCGAGCCGAAGCCCTTCACGATCGGCAGCAGCAGGTCGTTGACCCGCTCGGCCAGGGTGGCCTGCTCGCCGGAGCCCTCGCCGGCGGCCTCGGCCTCGGTGACCTGGTCGCGGAAGCTCGCGGTGTAGAGGTACAGCGCCCGCATGCCCTCGGCGTAGGCCTTCTGCACCATCAGCGACCGGCGGACGTCCGGGTGGTGGGTGATGGTCACCCGCGGGGCGTCCTTCGTGGTCGCGGTCAGGTCGGCGCCCTGGACGCGCTTCTTCGCGTAGTCGAGGGCCACCTGGTAGCCGGCCGAGAGGGTCGCGATCGCCTTGGCGCCCACGAACATGCGGGCGTGCTCGATGACCTTGAACATCTGGGCGATGCCGTCGTGCACCTCGCCGACCAGCCAGCCCTGCGCAGGCACCGGGCCGTCGCCGAAGGTGACCTCGCAGGTCGTGGAGACCTTGAGACCCATCTTCTTCTCGACATTGGTCACGTAGGCGCCGTTGCGCTCGCCGAGGGCGCCGGTCTCGAGGTCGACGTGGAACTTGGGGACGACGAACAGCGACAGGCCCTTGGTGCCGGCCTTCGCGCCCTCGGGGCGGGCCAGGACCAGGTGGATGATGTTGTCGCTGAGGTCGTGCTCGGCCGAGGTGATGAAGCGCTTCACGCCCGTGATGTGCCAGGAGCCGTCGGGCTGCTGCACGGCCTTGGTGGTGCCGGCGCCGACGTCGGAACCGGCGTCGGGCTCGGTGAGCACCATCGTGGCGCCCCAGTGGTGGGTGAGCATGAGCTCGGCCAGGCGCTTCTGGTCCGGGGTGCCCAGCTCGTCGAGGATGGCGGCGAAGGCCGCGCCCGAGCCGTACATGAAGACGGCGGGGTTCGCGCCGAGGATCATCTCGAAGGCGCCCCAGGTGAGGACGTGCGGAGCGCCGAACCCGCCGAGGTGCTCGGGCAGGTCGAGGCGGTACCACTCCCCGTCCTCGATGGCCTTGACCGACTTCTTGAACGACTCCGGCAACGTCACCGAGTGGGTGGCCGGGTCGAAGACCGGGGGGTTGCGGTCGGCGTCGACGAAGGACGCCGCGATGGGGCCCTCGGCCAGCTTGCGGATCTCGCTGAGCACACCGCGGGCGGTGTCGGCGTCCATCTGCTCGAACGGGCCGGTGCCGAACTTGTCCTTCGTGTCCAGGAACTCGAAGAGGTTGAACTCGAGGTCCCGGAGGTTGGCGGTGTAGTGGCTCATGCGAACTGGGCTCCCGTGCTCATGCGGTGGACGGCGATGTCCTACTCACCGGTAACAAACGTTATTACCCACCGGTAGCAACGAGCAAGTCCCGGGACGGTGACACGCCCAGTGCGGGTGATGCCGCTGGGTCAGCGTTTGCGGCGACGTCCCCGGGCGGAGAGGACGGCGCCGAGCAGTCCGACGACCAGGCCGCCCAGCACGGCGGCGATCAGCAGCGCGAGGACCAGCGGCGCCTCGATGTCGGCGAAAACGAGGCTGATGTCGACGGTCTGGGTGTTGAACACGACGAACAGCACGAGGACCACGGTCACGAAGAGCAGCAGGGCCAGGCCCAGGGTGCGGCCGATCGTCCTGCCCGTGTGCCGGGACTTGGCGGCCGGCGGCGCGGAGGGCGCGGGTGCGACGGGACCCGCCGGCGTGCTCGGAGGCACGGTCGGGCGGTCGCTCCCCGCGGCACCGGGCGTCGGGTCGGTACCGGGGGCGCCGTGCGGGCGAGGATCGGGGGTCGTCACGCTGCTGAGTGTCTCGCCCCGGGGCGCCGTCCGCAGGTCAGCGCGCCGTCAGTGCGCGTCGGGCTCGGTCTCGGCCGGCGGGTAGCTGGGGCCGGCGACGCCGCTGGCCGGGCCGGGCTCGCCGCCCTGCGACTCCGGGTCACCCGGGGGTGCCGCCTCGCTCCCGAGGGGCCGGGCCTCGCGCTCTTCCTCGTCCGGTGTCGGCATCGTCATGGGCGGAGTGTGCGGTCACCGTTCCAAGATCACCACTGCTCCAGCGGTGTCTCGTCCGACGTGAGGCAACGCGGAAGCAGTGCTGATCTTGCCGGGTGGCCGCGCTCAGTCGGCGAGCGCGGGGCCGGCCTCGTGGCGGGGGTGGCCCGACGTCCGCTCCCGCTGCTTCATGCGGGCCTCGAAGACGTGGCGGTCGCCGCCGGCCAGCTCGTCCCGTGCGCGCTCGTCGAACGCGCGGAAGGCCGCCCAGTAGCTGGCGTCGAAGTCCTCGACGATCTGGAACGTCCAGCGGTCGGCGATGACGTTGCGGCCGACCAGGTCGCGGTCGAGGTCGTCGGCGAGCGTCGCGTGCCCCGCCTCGCGGAGCAGGTCGACCGCCTCCTGCAGCACGCGGTCGGCCTTGCCGGTGAGCTGGTGGAACGCGTACAGGAAGCCGCGCGCCTGGTCGACGGTCTCCAGCGCCTCGGAGAGCTTGCCGAGGCCTTCGACGGTCGCGTCGTCCAGGTCGGGGCGGGTGCGGTCGGTCGTCACCGGCCCATCGTGCGGGGCCGGGAAGGCGTGCGCCCGGTCAGCCCTGGTCTTCGGCGATGGAGATCAGCCGCTCGGCGAGCTGACGGCCGTGCGAGGCCGGACCATCGGGGCCCAGCAGGCCGCCGGACAGGTACATGCCGTCGATGATGAGGTGGATCTGCGCGGCGAGGTCGTCACCGGCGCCCGGCACGATCTCGTCGGCGAGCCGCTCGAGGCGCAGGTGCAGCTCGAACTTGTAGTCGGCGGCGGCGCTGCGGGCCGGGTGCTGCGGGTCGTCGTACTCGCTGCTGACGTTGGTGAAGGGGCAGCCGCGGAAGCCGGTGCGCGTGACGTCGCGCTCGACGGCGTCGACGACCGACAGCAACGCGGCGCGCGGGTCACCCTCGAGGCGGACGAGCTCGGCGTCGATGAAGGCCAGCACCGTGGCGGCCTTCCGTGCCAGGTAGGCGCCCACCAGGTCGTCCTTGCTCTTGAAGAGCCGGTAGACCGTCATCTTGCCGAGGCCGGTTTCGCGCACCAGCTCGTCCATCCCGACGCTGCGCGAGCTCCGGCCGGCGAAGAGTCGTTCGGCGGTGTCGAGCACGATGGCCTGGCGCTCGGCGCGGCTGCGGCGAACCGGGGCCGTGGCGTCGTCGGCGATCTTGAGGGCGGCGGTCACGCAGCGATGGTGCACCTCTGCGTGACGGATCAGTTCGCGGCACGCCGAAGATGGTTGCTCTGGGTGACGAGAGACGTCCGGGCTACCCGGGACACCGGGGAGGCGTGGGGCCGGTGTGGCGACGGAGAGTGACGTCGGTCTGATCCGCCGTCAGTTGCGGCGGATGCGGCGGGGATTGGCCAGCATGCGGGCGACCGTGGCGGTGGTCGCCTCGGGGGTGCGGGACTCCTCGGTCTGCGGGCCCTCGGTGTCGCCGGCCACTCGCGCGTCGTGCTGCGTGTTCTCCATGCCCGCCAGCCTGCCCTCGGGTCACGGGGGGAAACAGCCCTGGAGGAGTGATCCTCCGCACGAGGGGGTGAGAGGTCGGTCACGTCCGCCCAGGTCAGTGCGGGTGGTGGGCGTCCGCGAGGGGTCGTTCGGCCGGCCGGGGACGGCGTCCGGTGACGCCCAGGACGACGAGCCAGGCGAGCACCGCGAGCGCCACGATGAAGAAGCTCGGCGGCAGGTCGACCATCGCCGACAGCACCAGGCCGCCCCAGACCGCGACCAGCGCGATGGCCACCGCCAACCCCGCCACACGGAGGGGTCGGGGCGTGAGCCGGAGGGCTGTGGCGGCCGGCGTCACCACGAGGGCGAACAGGAGCAGCGTGCCGACGACCTGCACGGCCATCGTGATGGTCAGCGCCAGCAGCACGACGAACGCGATGCCGAGGGCGCGCACCGGTACGCCGCGCGCCTCGGCGACGTCGGGATCGACCGAGGCGAACACGAGCGGTCGGGCGAGCACGGCGAGCGTGAGCACCACGAGCGCGGTGAACGCCGCGTAGACGACCAGCTGCTGGCGGGAGATGGCCAGCAGGTTGCCGAACAGCACCGACGTCGTCGTGCTGGCGTTCGCGCTGGCCAGGGAGGCGAACAGGACGCCGAGCGCGGTCGCGAGCGCGAGGATGGTGCCCGTCGCCATCTCCCGGTCGGCCACCCGGCGACCGAACAGGCCGATGAGCAGGCCGCCGGCCACGCAGAAGACCGCCAGGCCGAGCGTGACCGGGGCGCCGACGAGGATCGCACCGGTGGCCCCGGGGAACCCGATGTGGGCCAGGGCGTGGGCGGCGAAGGCGTTCTGCCGGGTGATCACGAAGTAGCCGAGCAGGCCGGCGGCGATCGCGACCAGGGAGCCGCCGATCAGCGCGTTGCGCATGAACGGGCTCTGCAGGACCTCGAGCCAGTTCGACTGGAACTCCACCGCGGCGAGGGCGCTCATCGCTGCGGGTCCCGCCACGCGGCGCGGGTGAACAGGTCGCCCTGCGCGGTCCGGACGACGCCGACCGGCGTGCCGTAGAGGTGGGTGAGGAGTTCCTCCTGGACGACCTCGCCGATCTCGTCGTGGTGCGGGTGCGCGTCGAGCAGGTACACGGCATCGGTGAGCACCGGAAGCAGCGGGTTCAGGTCGTGCGCCACGATCATGATCGTCACGTCGCGCTCCCGGTGCAGCTCGCCGAGCAGCCGGACGACCTCCTGCTGGTTGCGCAGGTCGAGGTTCGCCAGGGGCTCGTCGAGCAGCAGCAGCTCGGCGTCGTCCACGATGGCCTGGGCGATCGCCACCCGCTGCTGCTGACCGCCGGACAGCTCCGACATGCGCCGGTCGGCGTAGTCGGCCGCGCCGACCCACTCCAGGGCCTGGTCGACGCGCGCGCGCTCGGCGGCCGTCGTGCGGCGCAGCCCGAATCGCCCGCCGGTGAGACCGAGGGTGACCAGGTCGCGGCAGCGGACCGCCTCGCCGAGGGCGGCGGTGTAGTTCTGCGGCACGTAGCCGATCCGGCGGTTCCCGCGGCGCGGCGGAGCGCCGAGCACCTCGATCCGGCCGGACGCCGGCGGGAGCAGGCCCAGCGCCAGCTTGAACAGGGTGGTCTTGCCGGCGCCGTTGGGGCCGATCACGCCCACGACCGCCCCGGCCCGGACGGTGAAGGTGCCCTGGGACCAGACGGTCCGTCCGCCGCGCACGACGCTGACGTCCTCGAGGCTGAGGGCCGGCGGACGCCCGGCCGCGGGCGAGGTCACGGCGTCCGGCTGAGTGCGTCGGAGAGCGCCGAGAGCTGAGCGGACTGCCACGCGACGAACGAACCGTCGAGGTCGACCGGTGATTCCGTCACCTCCACCACCGGCACCCCGGCGTCCTCGGCGGCGGCGCGCAGCTGCTCCGGGATGCCGCCGCTGGTCTGGCTGTTGAAGACCAGGACGTCGACGCCGCCGTCGGCGAGCGCGGCCTCGAACTCGGCGAGGTCACCCGGCGCCGGCTCGCTCTCGTTGCTCGCGGCGCGGCGGTAGCCCTCCGGGGTGGCATCGGTGAGGCCCACGGCCGCAGCCATCCGGTCGAAGACCGTCTCGGTGGCCGCATAGGTGCGGCCCGAAGCCGACTCCTGCAGCCCTGCGACGAGCGCGGTGTAGGGCTCCAGGTCCGCGGCCCACGCCCTTGCCCGTTGCGCGAAGTGGTCCGCCGCGTCAGGGGACAGCTCGGTCAGCGCATCAGTGATCGCCGCGGCCGTCCCGGGGACGATCTCGGGGTCGTACCAGAGGTGAGGGTCGGTGGCGGCGTGCCCGGCGTCGTCGGCATGGTCGTCGGCGTGCTCCCCGGTCTCGAGCCCGGCCACCTCGGCGGCGCTGACGACGACCGGGCCGGAGTCGAGCGTCTCCACCGCCGACTCGGCCCATCCGTCGTAGTCCGCCCCGTTCACCACGACGAGGTCGGCCTCGGAGAAGGCGGCGAGATCACCCGTGGACGGCTCGAAGTCGTGCGGGTCGACCGCGCTCGAGGCGACGATCGTCGTCACCGTCCCGCAGTCGCCGACCAGTTCCTCGGCGATCTGCCCCCACTGGGCGACCGACGCGACCACGTCGACCGCCTCGCCCGGGCAGTTCGCCGTGTCGCCGGCGTTGGTGGTGCGGCCGTCGCCGGATCCCGTACCCCCGCCGCACGCGGCGAGACTGAGCGCGGTCAGGGCCAGGACGACGGTACGGCGGTGCACGGTGAGCTCCTCGCTAACTGACAATGATTCCCAGTTGCAGTATGCCCGAGACGTGCAGCCCCCGGTCGTCGGGTCAGCGGAAGGCGGCGGCCAGCGGGTCCCAGAGCTCGAGCGGCGCCGGATAAGAGGCGTAGACGCTGAACCGGTCGACCAGACCGGTGTAGCGCTCGCGGACGCCCGCCGCGACGCCCTCGGGCTCCGCGACGACGGCGAACGTGCCGAGCACCTCGTCGTCGACCAGGTCGCGCATCGCCGTCCACTTGTCCTCCCGGCGGCTCACCGACAGCGCGTGCAGCTCGTCGGCCAGGGCCTCCCAGCCGTGGAGCGCGAGCACCGGCCGGTAGGCCGGGGTGCTGCCGTAGAACGCGATCGTCTCCTTGACCGCCGCCGCCGCCGCGGCCATCTCCTCCTCGGTACGCCCGGAGACGACGAGCCCCGGGAGGGTGACCGCCACCTGCTCGCGGCTCCGCCCCGCGGCGGCCAGCCCCTCCTCCAGGGCGGGCAGCGTCCGCTCGCGCAGGTAGCGCCCGGTGGTGAAGCCGTGGACCAGCAGCCCGTCGGCGACCTCGCCCGCCAGCCGCGTCATCAGCGGGCCGACGGCGGCGAGGTAGACCGGCGGCGCGCCCCAGTCGTGCGCGGGCGGCGAGAACATCGGGGTCATCAGCGTGTGCCGGTAGTGCTCGCCCTCGAACCGCAGCGGGCTGCTCTGCTGCCAGGCGTTCCAGATCGCGTGCAGCGCACCGACGAACTCGCGCATCCGGGCCGCGGGCGCCGTCCACGGCATCGAGAAGCGCCGCTGCACGTGCGCCTTGATCTGGGTGCCGAGTCCGAGGACGAACCGGCCCTGCGTGTAGCGCTGCAGGTCGTAGGCGGTGTGCGCGAGCGTCATCGGCGAGCGCGCGAAGGCCACCGCGATCGCCGTCCCCACCTGCAGCCGCTCGGTGGCGTGGCCGGCGGCCAGCAGTTGCAGGAAGGGGTCGTGCTGCACCTCCGACGCCCACAGCGCCGCGTACCCGCGCTTCTCGACGTCACGGGCCTTCACGGCCACGTCGTCGAACCCGGTGGACAGCAGTGCGGCGTCGAGGAGCACGCCCGGCACCCTGCCCGACGAGGAGGGATGCTGGCCAGGCCGGGGGCGCGACCGTACGGTCACCGACGGAGCCGGCAGCGTCGCCGGCGGCATCGTCGGAGGTGGGCGTGGCGGACCGGGCAGCGCTGCTCGACGACCTGGCCGCGGAGGGGGACGCGCTCGACGCGGTCGTCGCCGAGCTCGAGGACACCGCCTGGCTGGCGCCGACGCCGGCCGAGGGCTGGACCGTCGCCTTCCAGATCGCGCACCTGCACTGGACCGATCAGCAGGCGCTCCTCGCCGCCACCGATCCGGAGGCGTTCGCCGCCGCGCTCGCCGCAGCCGGCGATGCGCTGGCGACCCACGTGGACGACGCCGCGCGCGAGGGCGCCGCGACCGGCCCCGAGCAGCTGGTCGAGCGGTGGCGGGCCGGCCGGGCCGCGCTGTCGGAGGCGCTGGCGGCCGTGCCGGACGGCGCCCGCATCCCGTGGTTCGGGCCGCCGATGGCCGCCGCCTCCATGGCCACCGCGCGGCTGATGGAGACCTGGGCGCACGGCATGGACGTCACCGACGCGCTCGGCCTGCCGCCGACGGTCTCCGCGCGGCTGCGGCACGTCGCGCACCTCGGGATCCGGACCCGCGACTTCGCCTTCGCCCAGCACGGGCTGACCCCACCGGCCGAGCCCTTCCGCGTCGAGCTCACCGCGCCCGACGGCTCCCTGTGGACCTGGGGACCGGAGGACGCGGATCAGCGGGTCACCGGGCCGGCGCTCGACTTCTGCCTGCGGGTCACCCGCCGCCGGCACCGCGCGGACCTCGCGCTGGAGGCGACCGGTCCAGACGCCGACCGGTGGCTCGACCTGGCCCAGGCCTTCGCCGGTCCCCCAGGCCAGGAACGCCCGCCCGCCGGAGGAGCTGCGTGACCGCAGGCGCCCCGTACAAGAGGGTGCGCCGCGAGCTGCGGGCGCAGGAGAAGGCGCAGCGCTAGGCGTCGGGGGCGTCGGGGGCGTCGGGATCGGCGCCCTCGGCAGGGTCCTGCGGGTGCGGCGTCTGACCCCCCTCGCCGCTGCCGGGGTCGTCGGCGCCCTCGGCCGGTTCGGCGGTGTGGGGATTCTGCTCGGGTTCGGTCATGCCGAGCCTGTGCCCGGCCGCCCGCGGCGGAAACGCAGGTCAGCCCGCGGGGACGGCGTCCGGTGTCCGGGGGAGCAGCGCCCGGACGGCGTCGTCGTCCGGCAGCGCCTCCCGGGCGCCCGCCCCGATGGTCGAGAGCGCCGCTGCCGTCACCGCGTAGCGGACGGCGCCGGGCAGGTCCGCGCCGCGGGCGAGCTCCTGCGCCAGCGCGCCGCTGAAGCAGTCGCCGGCACCCGTGGTGTCCACGGCGGTCACCGGCGGAGGCGCCTGCAGCACCACCGGTCCCCCGGCCGGGACGACGAGAGCACCCCGGGCGCCGAGGGTGACCACGACCGCGCAGCCGGCCACCGACCGCGCCAGCGCCGCCAGTTCGGCGGGGGAGCGCTCGCGGGCGTCGGCACCGGCCAGCCGGGCCAGCTCGTGCTCGTTCGGCAGGAGCACGTCCACCAGCTCCAGCAGGGACTCCGGCAGGAGCTGCGCAGGAGCCGGCGTGAGGACGACGGTGCCCGACGTCGCCCGCGCCGCCGCCTCGACGGTGGCCAGCGGCACCTCGAGCTGGAGCAGCAGGACGGTCGCCCGGCGCACCGACTCGACATCGGCGTCGGAGGCGGTGAGCTCGGCGTTCGCCCCGGGGACGACGACGATCAGGTTCTCCCCGCTGCCGTCCTCCACCGGGATCGTGGCCGAGCCGGTCGGGACGCCCGGGGTCCGGCGCACCTGGCTGACGTTCACCCGGGAACCGGCCAGCGCGGCCAGCTGGCGGTCGCCGGCCGGGTCCTCGCCGACCCGGCCGACCATGTGCACGCCCGGCCCCAGCAGTCCCGCCGCGGCGGCCTGGTTCGCGCCCTTGCCGCCGGGGGTGATCGTGACGTCGCGCCCGATGACCGTCTCGCCCCTCCCGGGCAGGCGGCCGACCGCGACGAGGACGTCCTCGTTCAGGCTGCCGACGACGGTGACGGACACGGGACCTCCAGGTCTGGGGGAGTCCAGCAGTACCAGACGCCTCGTTTCCCGTGCCGCAGGTGCGGGCGACGCGGTACTCGCTGATGACGTGGGGGCACCACGCGCGCACGACGTAGGTTGCGGCCATGCGGCGCAACGATCTGGCGCAGTACGACGAGCTGGCCGACCACTGGTGGCGGCACGACGGAGAGTTCGCCGCCCTGCACTGGCTGGCGGCCGCGCGGTCGGAGCGCATCCCCCCGGCCCCGCACCCCGACGCCCTCCTCGTCGACCTGGCGTGCGGCGGCGGGCTGATGGGGCCACACGTCGACCGGCTGGGCTACCGGCACGTCGGCGTCGACATCGTCCGCAGCGGCCTGGAGATCGCCCGGCAGCACGGGGTCGTCCCCGTGCTCGGCTCGGTCCTCGCCGTGCCGCTCGCCGACGGCTGCGCCGACGTCGTCGTCGCGGGGGAGATCCTCGAGCACGTCGAGGACCACGTCGGGGTCCTCGCGGAGTGCACGCGACTGCTCAAGCCCGGCGGCACGCTGGTCATCGACGCCCTCGCGGCCGGCCGGCTGTCGGTGCTGATCAACGTCCACCTGCTCGAGCGCGTGCCCGGCGGGCCGCCGCGGGGGTTGCACGACCCCGCCCTGTTCGTCGACCGGAAGCGGCTGCTGGAGGCGGCCGACTCGCTCGGGCTGGACCTGGAGCTCGTCGGACTCCGGCCGTCGATGCGGGAGGCGATCGCGTGGAAGTTCGGCCGCCGGACGACGGTCAGGATGAAGCCCATCCGCTCCACTGCTGTCGTCTTCGCCGGATACGGGCGCAAGCGGTGAGGCGGCGGCCGGAACGGCGATTGCGTTGCGCGCGACGTACCGTCGGATCATGACGCCGAGCCCGTGCGCCCAGGAGCAGCAGCCGTGAGTGCCGCGGTGGTGACGGGCGCGGGTTCCGCGCTCCCCGCCACGTTCGACCAGGACGCCGTCTGGGACGGGTTCTTCGCGCAGCACTACGCGGGCGTGCGCGCCGCCCGCCGGATCTTCGGCGGTGCCGGTGTCCGGAGCCGCCACGCGGTGGCCAGCCCGATGGACGAGGACATCAGCGGCTGGGGCACCGCGGCCCGCATGGAGCGCTACGTCCAGGAGGCCCTGCCGCTGGGCAAGCAGGCCGTGGCCGGTGCCCTCGACGCCGCGGGCCTCGCACCCGGGGACGTCGGGTTGTTCGCCGTCGCCACCTGCACCGGGTACGCCACGCCGGGCCTGGACATCCGGCTGGCCAGCGACCTCGGCATGCCCCCCGGCCTGGAGCGCCTCCTCGTCGGGCACATGGGCTGCTACGCCGCCATCCCGGGGCTGGCGGCGGTCAGCGACTTCGCCTCCGCGCGGTCCCGCCCCGCCGTCCTGCTGTGCTGCGAGCTCACCAGCCTGCACGTGCAGCCGGCGCAGAACGACCTCGAGCAGGTCGTGGCGCACGCGCTGTTCTCCGACGCGGCGGCGGCGATCGTGGTGGAGCCGGGTGCCTCGCGCGGCCGGCGGGTGGCCGGTGTCGTCGCCCGCACGGACCCGTCGACGGCCGACCACATGACCTGGGACGTCACCGACCTCGGCTTCCGGATGGGCCTGTCCCCGCGGGTCCCCGACGTCCTGTCCCGCCACGTCGGGGGCGTGGTGGAGGAGCTGCTGTCCGGCGCCGGGCTGCACGTCGAGGACGTCGCCGGCTGGGCGGTCCACCCCGGCGGGCCACGGATCCTCGACGTCGTGCGCGACGAGCTGGAGCTCACCGAGGAGCAGATGTCGGCCTCCCGCCGGGTCCTTGCCGAGCACGGGAACTGCTCCTCGGCGACCGTGCTGCTCGTGCTGGAGGAGCTGGCCGACGTCGACGGCCCGGTCGTGGCGATGGCCTTCGGGCCGGGGCTCACGCTCTACGCGACGCTGCTGATGCCCGCCTGAACGATGGCGTTCCGCTGGAGGGCTCCAGCCCCTAGTCTCGGCAACGCCTGGTTCCACAGTGCCGGGAGGAGGCCGGTGCCCGTGCAGTCCGCGCCTCCGGCCGTGCGCGTCTTCCTGGTCGACGACCACGAGGTGGTCCGCCGCGGCGTGGCCGAGGTGCTCGAGGACGATCCGGGCATCACCGTCGCAGGCGAGGCGGGCTCGGTGGCCGAGGCTCTGGCCCGCGTCCCCGCCGTCCGTCCCGATGTCGTGCTCATCGACATGCGGCTGCCCGACGGGAACGGGGCCGACCTGTGCCGCGAGCTGCGCACCCGCGTCGACGGGATCCACTGCCTCGTGCTCACCAGCTACTCGGAGCAGGAGGCGCTGGAGGCCGCCGTGCGGGCGGGCGCGGCGGGGTTCCTCCTCAAGCAGGTCCGCGGCCCCGCCCTGGTCTCGGCGGTCCGGACGGTCGCGGCCGGCGGGACGCTCTTCGACGACGTCGGCCCCGCCGTGCCGCGCAGCCCCGTGCCCAGCGCATTGGGCGGCGACCGGATGGGGCTGCTGACCGACCAGGAGCGCACCGTGCTGCGGCTGATCGGCGAGGGCCTCACCAACCGGCAGATCGGTGCGCGGATGGGCCTGGCCGAGAAGACCGTGAAGAACTACACCAGCCACCTGCTCGCCAAGCTGGGCCTCGAGCGGCGCACCCAGGCCGCCATCCTCGCCACGCAGCTGCGCGACCGCCCGGCCGACTGACCCGCGCGCTCAGCGGGGGGCCGGCACGCTCCAGCGGATCTCCGTGCCGGACACCGCGGCGACGCACGTGAGCCGTCCGCCCCGGCGTTCGGCACGGTCGGCCAGGTTGGCCAGGCCGCTGCGCACCGTCACCGGCGGCAGCCCGCGCCCGTCGTCGGTCACGACGACCGCCACCTCGTCGGTGACGTCGACGCTGACCGTCATCCGCTGCGCGTCGGCGTGCCGGACGACGTTGGTGGCCAGCTCCCGGACGACGGCCACGACGTCCAGGACGAGGTCCGGGGGCAGGTCGTCGCGGTCGTACCGGACGCGTAGGTCGGGCCGTAGGTAGTGGCCCTCGGTGACCGACCGGAGCACCTCGGCCAGCCGTTTCCCCACCGCGGCAGGGGAGACGTCCTCGGACTCGTGCAGCTCGAAGATCGCCGTCCGGATGCGGGCGATGGTGCCGTGCAGGTCGTCGACGCTGCGCGACAAGCGGGCGGCGGACTCGGGCTGCTCCGGCTCCATCGACCGGCTCAGCCGGTCGAGGGAGAGCGCCGTGGCGAAGATCCGCTGGACGACGTGGTCGTGCAGGTCGCGGGCGATGCGGTCGCGGTCGGCCTGCACCTGGAGCCGGCGTTCCCGCTGCTGGGCACGGGCCAGCTCCAGGACGACGGAGGCCTGCGCGGCGAACGCGGTGAGCAGGTCGAGGTCGTCGGGCAGGAACGACTCGCGGCCGGACGCACGCAGCACCGCCAGCATCCCCCGGCCGGCGCCGTTGCCCATCGGGGCGACCATGCCGGGGCCGAACGACGCGGTGAGCTCGACGACCACCGCCGCCCGGGTGCCGATCACGGGCATCGTGCTGATGTCCTCGATGAGGCGGGGCTCGTGGGCCTCGTGCAACGCGCCGAGATAGGTCCCGATCAGCGGCAGCCGCACGCCCTCGTAGTCGTCGGCGCCCTGGCCGACGGCAGCGACGATCGTCATCGTCCGCGGGTCGTCCACGCTCGGGGCGAGCACTCCGGCCATGTCGGCCCCGGTGAGGGACAGGACCTGGGTGGAGACGGCGCGCAGCACCTCGTCGGGATCGGCTCCCGACAGGAGTGCCGTGGCCATCTCCGTGGCGGCCTGCCCCCACCGGCGCCGGCCCTCGGCACGCTCGGCCAACCGGGCGTTCTCGATCGCCATGCCGGCCACCGCGGCCAGCGCCTGCGCCACCTCGACGTCGGCCGACGTGAACGTGCCGCCGGTGCGCTTCTCGGTCAGGTAGAGGTTGCCGAAGACCGCGTCGCCGACCCGTACCGGGACGCCCAGGAAGCTGCGCATCGGCGGATGCGCCGAAGGGAAGCCGACGGAGGCGGGGTGCTGGGTGAGGTCGTCCAGCCGCAGGACGGCGGGGTCGTCGACGAGCAGGCCGATGATGCCGCGCCCCGCGGGCGGCCGGCCGATGCGGTCCCGTTCGTCGGCGTCCATGCCCACGATCACGAAGCGGTCCAGCCGCCGGCCGTCCGCCGTCAGCACGCCGAGGGCCCCGTACCCGGCGTCGACGTGGCGCACCGCCGCCTGCACGATGTCGTGCAGCGTCGACTCCAACTGGCTGCCGGACGCCGCCGCCCGCAGGGCGGCGGTCAGCACCGGGGCGACCCGGTCGTCGCCCTGCGGGGCGACCGGGACCACGGGGTCGGGCGGGGGCACGGCCCGACGGTAGGAGTCCTGGGCGGGATCCGGAAGCGGTCCCGGAGCTGGGAGTGGGTTCAACGACGGGTACGACCGGCGGACCTCATGCGCCGCGGGCCAGCCGGCGGGCCGGCGGGCGAGGGACGGCCTGGCGGAGCACCGACTTCCCCCGCGGGCCGACGACGACGAGGTCCGCGCCGCGGGTGGCGGCGGTCAGGGCCTCGAAGACCGTCCGGTCCAGGACCGAGGTACGGATGCGTCCGCGCACCCCGGTCTCCGCGATCGCGCGGAGGACATGAGCCTCGAGCCGGTCGTGGGCCGCGAGCTGGGCCCGCAGGAGTACCCGGCTGGACCCGTCGAGGGGGTCGCCCGCGGGGTCGTCGAGCACGCTGACCGCGACGACCGTCGCCTCCCGGCGGGCCGCCTCGCGCAGGGCCCACACGAGACCCTGGTGCGACGCGGCGGTCCCGTCGACCTCGACGACCAGCCAGGGGTTCTGCCGGCGCGGCAGGAGGGGAGGGAGGTGCAGCGGCTCGACGTTCGCCGTCCCCGGCTCGCGGGGCGCCGGGACCGCGGGCTGCTGCTCCGGCGCGGGGTCCGGATCGGGCTCCCAGGGGGAGCGGATCTCGCTCATGCGCGCATCGTGACGGCATGATCGCCGGGGCGGCAGGGACCAAGGACCCGGGCCCAGGGGGTTCCGAGGGGATCCGGATGGGTTCCGGATCGACAAGCGTGCGTGTCAGTACCCCGCGTGAGCAACGGGACGCCGTCCGTCACTCGGAGGGGGTAGTGGGCCCCGGACGCTCAAGATTCGGCGCCCAGGACCCGATCCCTAGGGCATGAGCCTTCTCCGTCGGCTGCGCAGCACCAGCCTGCTGACCCGCTTCGGCGTGATCAGCCTGCTGCTGACCGTCGCGGTGGGCGCCGTGCTCTCCACCATGCTGAGCAGCGCCATCGAGGGCCGCGCCCGCCAGCAGGCCGAGGACGCGGCCCTGATGGCGGTGCGCCTGGGGCTGCAGCCGCAGTTCACCCGGGACGACCTCGCCGACGGTTTCGACGCCGACCGCCTGGCGAACGTCGAGGAGACCGTCGACGACGCCGCCGAGCAGTTCGGCACGGGGGGTTCGAAGCTGGCCGCCTTCGACCCGATCGAGCTGAAGGTCTTCAACGCCGACCGCACCATCGTCTACCACTCGGAGAGCCCCGAGCTGGTCGGCGAGACGTCGCGCTCCGGTGAGCTCGGTGCAGCGCTCGACGGCTACGTCGTCTCGGGCTTCGCCCACTCCGCCGACGACAGCGCCGCCAGCGAGGACGGCGAGCACCAGCTGCTCGAGGTCTACGTGCCCCTGCAGTACGACGGCGCCGACCGACCGGACGGCGTCATCGAGCTGTACCTGCCGTACGCGCCGATCGCTGCCGCCGTCCGCGAGGACGTGCGGACCATGACGATCGCGCTGGCCGTCAGCCTGACCGTCTTCTACCTCGTCGTCTTCCGCCTGATCGCCTCGGCGTCCACGCGGCTGCGCCGCCAGACCGAGGACCTGCAGACCTCCGCCGAGCGCGACCGCCACCAGGCGACGCACGACGGGCTGACCGGTCTGGCGAACCGCGAGCTCCTGCGCGACCGGCTCGGCCAGGGCCTGGCGACGGCGAGCCGCTCGGACGGCGAGGTCGCCCTGCTGCTCATCGACCTCGACCGCTTCAAGGAGATCAACGACACCCTGGGCCACTCCTACGGCGACAAGCTGCTGTGCCAGGTCGGGCCGCGCCTGCAGTCGGTGCTGCGCGACGGTGACACCGTGGCGCGGCTGGGCGGCGACGAGTTCGCCGTCCTGTTGCCCCACGTGGAGGGCATCGGCGAGGCCGAGGCGGTCGCCGAACGGCTGCGCCTGTCGCTGCACCAGCGGTTCGACGTGGACGGCGTCGCGCTCGACGTCGAGGCCAGCATCGGCGTCGCCCTGTCCCCGTGGCACGGCACGGACACCGAGGAACTGCTGCGCAACGCCGACATCGCGATGTACGTGGCCAAGGAGATGAAGGCCGGCGCGGTCGTCTTCGAGCCCACCGAGCACGTCACGGCGCCGTCCCGGATCACGGTCCTCGGCGACCT
>NZ_SPQM01000107.1 GCF_004570345.1 Blastococcus sp. CT_GayMR20
TACCTCACGGGTCGTGAGCCCGCGCCGTACCCGCGGGCCACCAGCGTGCAGAAGTGCGTGCGCACCCTCGACATCGAGGAGGTGGGCAAGACCACCCGCCACGGCACGTTCTTCCAGATGAACGGCAACTTCTCCTTCGGCGACTACTTCAAGGACGGGGCGATCCAGCACGCCTGGGACCTGATCACCGGCTCGCTGGAGGACGGCGGCCTCGGCTTCGACCCCGACTCGATCTGGGCGACGGTGTACCTGGACGACGACGAGGCCGCCGACGCCTGGCACCGCATCGCCGGACTGCCCAAGGAGCGCATCCAGCGGCTGGGCAAGAAGGACAACTACTGGCACACCGGCGCCCCCGGCCCGGCCGGTCCCTGCTCGGAGATCTACGTCGATCGCGGTCCCGAGTTCGGTCCGGACGGCGGCCCGGCCGTGGACCTCGCCGGCGACCGGTTCCTGGAGATCTGGAACCTCGTCTTCATGCAGTACGAGATCGACGAGGTGCGCAGCAAGGAGGAGTTCCGCGTCCTCGGCGAGCTGCCGAAGAAGAACATCGACACCGGCATGGGCCTGGAGCGGGTGGCCTACCTGCTGCAGGGCGTCGACAACATGTACGAGATCGACGAGGTCGCGCCGGTGCTCCGCCGCGCGGCAGAACTCGCTGGCGTCACGTACGGGCGCGACCACGAGGCGGATGTCCGTCTCCGGGTCGTCGCCGACCACGTCCGCAGCGGCCTCATGCTCATCGGGGACGGCGTGACGCCCGGCAACGAGGGCGGCGGGTACATCCTGCGCCGGTTGCTGCGCCGCGCCGTCCGGTCGATGAAGCTGCTCGGCGTCGACGAGGCGTCCCTGCCGGAGCTGCTGCCGGTGTCCCGCGATGCGATGAGCGCCAGCTACCCCGAGCTGGCCACCGACTTCGACCGCATCTCCGCGGTGGCGTATGCCGAGGAGGAGGCCTTCCGCCGCACGCTGAGCGCCGGCACGACCCTCTTCGAGACCGCCGTCGCGAAGGCGAAGAAGGCCGGGAGGCCCGCCCTCTCCGGCGACCAGGCGTTCCTGCTGCACGACACCTACGGCTTCCCGATCGACGTCACCCTGGAGATGGCCGCCGAGCAGGGCGTCACCGTCGACGAGGAGGGCTTCCGCGCGCTCATGACCGAGCAGCGCGAGCGCGCCCGGGCGGACTCCCGTGCCAAGCGGACCGGCGCCGTCGACGTCCTGGCATACCGGCGGCTGCTCGCCGAGCACGGGCCGACCGACTGGCAGGCCTACGACACCCTGCGCACCGACTCCCGCGTGCTGGCGCTCGTCACCGAGGCCGACGAGGGGCCGGAGGTCGCCGCCGAGGGCGAGATCCTCCGCGTCGTCCTCGACCGGACTCCGTTCTACGCCGAGTCGGGCGGTCAGGTGGCCGATGCCGGCGTCCTGACCTGGGACGGCGGCCGCGCGGAGGTCATCGACGTCCAGCGCCCCGTCAAGGGCCTGGTCGCCCACCAGGTACGGGTGCTCGAGGGCGAGCTGCGCTCGGGTGCTGAGCTGACCGCCGAGGTCGACTACGAGTGGCGGCTCTCGGCCTGCCAGGCGCACTCGGGCACCCATGTCGTGCACGCGGCCCTGCGAGAGGTGCTCGGGCCCCAGGCGCTGCAGTCGGGTTCCTACAACCGCCCCGGATACCTGCGGCTGGACTTCGCCTGGCGGGGTGCGCTGTCCCAGCAGCAGCGCCTCGACATCGAGGACGTCGCCAACGCCGCCGTCCGCGCCGACCACAAGGTCACCGCGAGCTACATGACGCTGCCCGAGGCGCAGGCCTTCGGCGCGCTGGCACTGTTCGGCGAGACCTACGGCGAGCAGGTGCGGGTCGTCGAGATCGGTGGTCCGTGGTCGCGCGAGCTCTGCGGTGGCACGCACGTCCGCGGCAGCGCGCAGATCGGCACCCTGGCGCTGACCGGGGAGTCCTCGGTCGGCTCCGGGGCTCGTCGCGTCGAGGCGGTCGTCGGCCTGGAGGGGTTCCGCTACCTGGCACGGGAGCGCGACCTGGTGCGCCAGCTGGGCGAGCTGCTCAGGACGCCCCAGGACGGCCTGGTCGAGCGGGTCAGCGGCATGCTGGCGCGGCTCCGCGACGTCGACAAGGAGCTGGCCGAGCTCCGCTCGCAGCAGTCGGGCGCCGTGGCCGGCCAGCTCGCCGGTGCCGCGAAGGACGTCGACGGCGTCGCCGTGGTCACCGGCTCACCGGCCGGGCTCGGCGGCGGAGACCTCCGCACGCTGGCCCTCGACATCCGGGGCCGGTTGGCCGACAGGCCCGCCGTGGTCCTGCTGGCGTCGGAATCCGGTGGCAAGGTGTCACTCGTGGCCGCGCTGAACCCGGCGGCCCTCGACCGTGGGCTGTCGGCCAACGACGTGCTGCGGGCGGCCGCGGCACCCGTCGGAGGCCGTGGCGGAGGCAAGGCCGACGTCGCGCAGGGCGGCGGAACCGATCCCGCGGGTATCCCCGCGGCACTGCAAGCCGGCGAGCAGGCGGTTGTTGCCGCCACTGGGAGGTAGACCACCGTGTCCGGACCCGAGTACAACCCCGAGGACACCGGCCCGGTCGGCGGACGCCGGCGCGAGCTCCCCGCGGTACCGCCGGCGCGGCCCCGCGCCACCCCGGCGCAGCCGGAGTACCACCCGACGACCGAGCTCGACCTGAGCCGCGGGTTCCCGCCGGTCTCCAACGAGACCAGTGAGATCGACCTCAGCAGCGGCTGGCCCGAGCACCTCAAGGTGCCGCCGCGCCGCTCCTCGGGGCAGCCGTCGGGTGGCCGGGTGCTCGGTGTGGACGTCGGCACCGTGCGCGTCGGCCTCGCGCTGTCCGACCCGACCGGGACGCTCGCGAGCCCCCTCGAGACCCTCCGCCGGGCGAAGGACGGGGCCGATCTGGACCGTCTCGCCGCGTTGGTGGTGGAACACGAGGTGGCAGAGGTGGTGGTGGGAGAGCCGGTGCACCTGTCAGGTGCGTCGGGCGCGTCGGCTCACGACGCGAGCAATTACGCTCAGGAACTAGCCGACCGCATTCCGGATGTGCCGGTGATCCTGATCGACGAAAGGCTTTCGACCGTGACTGCAGCCAGTCATCTGCGTGAGGGCGGCGTCGACAGCCGCAAGCAGCGCGCGGTGATCGACCAGGCGGCCGCCGTGGTCATCCTGCAACAGTTCCTCGACAGCCGGCGGCCGCGCTCGTGACGGACATCGGCGGGGGCCGGCACTCGTCGCACGACGACCGCTACCCGCCCTCGGCGGGCGACCGCGGCTTCGGCGTCCCCCGTTACGAGCCGGCCCGCTACGAGGTCCCGCCGTACGTGACCGGCGGCTTCGAGGCGGTCGGGCGCGAGACGGGCAACGCCTCCCGCCGGCGCCACGGCGTCCTGGACCGCGCCGAGGAGACCATCGACCAGACGGGTCCGCTCATCGAGCCGGACTGGTGGTCCTTCGGCAGCACCGACCACCCCGACCACCCGCTCAGCGCCCGGCACAGCGGCGACGACCTGCCGCCGTCCCACCCCTCGGCGCCGCTCCCACCCCGGCCCCCGGGCGTGTGGGACCGGCTGCACGCCCGCCAGGACGCGCCGGGGGATGACGCCCAGACCGTCGCCCAGCCGCTGCTCCGCGGCACACCACTCGACACGCCCCGGCGGGGCGGGCAGACTTCCCGCCCCGTGGGCGCCCATTCGGCCGAGGACGACCGGAACGACGACGCGGCCACCGACGCGCACCTCCTCGACGCCGACGACGGGCACTCCTGGGAGGACGAGACGGGTGGCCTCGAGGTTATCGGCGCGCACGTCGAGGAGGACGCCCCCCGGCGACGCGGTCGCCGTGGCCGGCGGGGCCGGACCGAGGAGCGCGCCGAGCCGCGCCGGGGCGCCCACGCGAGTCACGACGACGAGGACGACGAACTCGACGACGCCCATCTGGACGAGGGCTCCCTCGTGCACGACGAGGCGTTCGGCGAGGACATCCCCGTCAAGCCGTACGACAAGCGCACCGGCCGGGCCCGCCGGCGGCGCAGCCCGGTCGCGGTCGTCCTGTCGCTGCTGGTCCTCGCCGCCCTCGTGGTCGGCATCGTCGTCGGCGGCCAGAGGCTGATCGAGCTGATCAACCCGGCGTCCCAGGACTACACCGGGCAGGGCGCGGGAGAGGTCCAGATCCGGGTGCAGGACGGCGACACGCTCAGCGACATCGCCCGCACGCTCGTGGACGCCGACGTCATCGCCTCCATCGGGCCGTTCGTCGACGCGGCCGAGGCCAACGCCGCCTCGGTCGGCATCCAGCCCGGCGTCTACGGCATGCGGCTGCAGATGAGCGGCCAGGCGGCCCTCGACCAGCTGCTGGACCCGGTCTCGCGGCTGATGACGCGGGTGACCCTGCCCGAGGGCCTCACCGTCGAGCGGACCCTGACGCGCATCGCCGAGGAGACCGGCCGGCCGGTCGAGGAGTTCCAGGCGGCCGCGGCGGATCCCGTCGCGCTGGGCCTGCCGGCCTACGCGAACGGCCAGCTGGAGGGCTTTCTCTTCCCGGCGACCTACGACGTCGAGCCGGACGACGCACCCGTCGACCTGCTGCGGGAGATGGTGACCCGGGGCACGCAGGTGTTCAGCGAGCTCGGCATCGCCGAGGCCGACCGGCTCGCGGTCGTGACCAAGGCCAGCCTGGTGCAGGCCGAGGCGGGGTCCGTCGAGGACATGGGCAAGGTCGCCCGGGTGCTGGAGAACCGGCTCTCGGACGGCATGGCGCTGCAGCTGGACACGACGGTGAACTACGCCAACGGCAAGGGCGGCATCACCACCACCAGTGACGACCGGGCCAACCCCTCGCCGTACAACACCTACGTGCACCCGGGCCTCCCGCCGGGCGCCATCAACAACCCGGGCGAGGACGCGCTGCGCGCGGTGCTCGAGCCCACCCCGGGCGACTGGCGCTTCTTCGTGGTCGTCGACCCCGATACCGGGGACACGCGGTTCGCGGTCACCAAGGACGAGCACGACCAGAACGTGGAGCTCTTCCGGCAGTGGCTGCGGGAGAACCCCGAGGGATGAGAGCGGCCGTCCTCGGTCGGCCGGTCGCCCACTCGCTCTCCCCGGTGCTGCACCGGGCCGCCTACGCGGCGCTCGGGCTCGGCGACTGGACCTACGACGCCCTCGACATCGGGGCGGCGGACCTGCCGGTCCTCCTCGCCGGGCTGGGGGACGAGTGGCGCGGCTTCTCGGTGACCATGCCGTGCAAGCAGGCGGCCGTGGACGCGGCGGACCTGGTCGAGCCGCTCCCGCGGCTCCTGCACGCGGCGAACACGCTGGTCCGCACGGAGGCGGGGTGGCGCGCGGAGAACACCGACGTCACCGGCGTCGGGATGGCGCTGCAGCTGGCCGGGGTGTCCGACGTCGGAACCGCCGTGATCCTCGGAGCCGGAGGGACGGCGGCCGCGACGGCCGTGGCGCTGTCCTCGCTGGGGGCCGAGCACGTCGAGATCGCCGTCCGTGAACCGGCGCGGGCCGCGGACGTCGTCCGGGTGCTCGACGTCCTCGAGGTGCCCACGACGGTCACCCGTCTCTCCGGGACGACCCTCGACGCGCCGCTGGTGGTCAGCACCGTGCCCGTCGGCGCCCAGCCGGACCTGCTGGACCTGCCCTGGCGTGCGGGGCACACCGTGCTCGACGTGCTGTACGCACCCTGGCCGACGCCGCTGGCCCAGCGGGTCGGCGACGTCGGCGGCACCGTGGTCGGTGGGCTCGACGTGTTGTTCTGGCAGGCCACCGTGCAGGTCGAGCTCATGACCGGCCGGCCGGCCCCGATCGAGGCCATGCGCCGCGCTCTCGACGCGGCCGTCGGCGCCCGCTGACCGGACCGGTGGAGCTGTCCCGGCCGGTGCTCCTCGGCACCGCCGTCCTCGTCGCGCTCGTCGCCGGGCCCTGGCTGGCCGTGGTGGCCGCCCGGCTGGCCGCCCGGGACGGCGCGGCGCGGCCGTCCCTGGCGCGCAGCGCCGTCACCACGCTGCTGCTCGCCGGTTTGCTCGCCGGGGCCGTGGAGGCGTTCGGTCTCCGCCCGGCCACGGCCGCGTTCGCCTGGGCGGCGGGTGCGGCGGTGGTCCTCGGCTCGGTGGACCTGGCCAGCCACCGGCTGCCCGACCGCGTCACCGTTCCCGCCTACGCAGTCTGCGGGACGGCCCTGCTGGTGGACGCCGCCGTACTGGGGTCCTGGGGCGGCCTGGTGCGCGCCCTCGCGGCCGCGGCCGTGGCGTTCGCCGTCGCCGCCGGGGCCGCGGCGATCTCGGCAGAGGGTCTCGGCTTCGGGGACGTGAAGCTGCTCGGTCTGCTCGGGCTCGTCCTGGGCTGGGCCGGCTGGGGCGTCCTCCTGGCCGGGATCTTCCTCGGCCTGCTGACCGGCGCGCTGGTGTCGCTGGTCCTCGTCGCCACGCGGAGGGCCGGCTGGCGGACGGCGGTCCCGTTCGGCCCGCCGCTCATCACCGGTGCGGTCCTGGCCCTGGCGCTGCAGGGACCCGTCTGGTGGTCCTTCTAGGATCGTGGGCATGTTGCGCTGGCTGACCGCAGGTGAGTCCCACGGTCAGCTGCTCACCGCGGTCCTCGAGGGGCTGCCGGCCGGTGTCGAGATCGCGACCACGGACATCGACCTGCAGCTGGCCCGGCGTCGCCTGGGGCACGGTCGGGGCGCCCGCATGTCCTTCGAGCAGGACGAGGTCACCCTGGCCGGCGGGATCCGGCACGGCCGGACGCAGGGCGGGCCGGTCGCGATCCTGGTCGGCAACACCGAGTGGCCCAAGTGGTCGACCGTCATGTCCGCCGACCCGGTCGACGCCGACGTCCTGGCCGGCCAGGCGCGCAACGCACCGCTGACCCGGCCGCGGCCGGGCCACGCCGACCTCGCCGGCATGCAGAAGTACGGCTTCGACGACGCCCGGCCGGTGCTCGAGCGGGCCAGCGCCCGGGAGACGGCCGCCCGGGTCGCCCTCGGTGCCGTCGCGCAGGCCTTCCTGCGCCAGACCGTCGGTGTCGAGGTCGTCAGCCACGTCGTCGCGATCGGCCCGGTCCGGGTGCCCGACGGCGTGCTGCCCGGCCCGCAGGACAACGCGCGCATCGACGAGGACCCCGTGCGGTGCGCCGACCCGGCCACCAGCGAGCGCATGGTCGCGGAGATCGACGACGTCCGGAAGAACGGCGACACCCTCGGCGGGGTCGTCGAGG
The DNA here is from genome assembly GCF_004570345.1 of Blastococcus sp. CT_GayMR20. The sequence goes on from NZ_SPQM01000107.1 coordinate 7,233, forward strand.
TCGTCGTCCACGGGCTGCCGCCGGGCCTGGGCAGTCACGTGCACTGGGACCGCCGCCTGGACTCCCGGCTGGCCGGAGCGCTGATGGGCGTCCAGTCGGTGAAGGCGGTGGAGGTCGGCGACGGCCTGGAGACCGCGCGCCGCCGCGGCTCGGTGGCCCACGACGAGATCGACCTGACCGAGGGGCGGGTGACGCGCCGCACCGACCGTGCCGGCGGCATCGAGGGCGGCATGACCAACGGCGAGGTCCTCCGCGTACGGGCGGCGATGAAGCCGATCTCGACGGTGCCCCGCGCGCTGGCCACCGTCGACACCGCGACCCTCGAGCCGGCGGTCGCCATCAACCAGCGCAGCGACGCCTGCGCGGTGCCCCGCGGCAGCGTCGTGATGGAGGCGATGGTCGCCCTCGTGCTGGCCGACGCCGTCCTGGAGAAGTTCGGCGGGGACTCGGTGACCGAGACCCGCCGCAACGCGCAGGCCTACCTCGACGCCCTCCCGATCCGGTGACACCGCTGCTGGTGCTGGTGGGCCCGCCGGCCTCCGGCAAGACGACTGTCGGGACGGCTGTTGCCCGGGCCCTGGGTGCCGCCTTCCGGGACACCGACGAAGACATCGTGCTGCAGTCCGGCAGTTCGATCGCCGACATCTTCGTCACCGAGGGCGAGGACCACTTCCGCGGTCTCGAGGTGAAGTCCGTGGAGCGAGCCATGAGCGAGCACGACGGTGTGCTGGCGTTGGGCGGGGGCGCGGTGACGAAGGAAGCCACCCGTGAGCTGCTCGTGGGGTACGGCCGGAGCGGCGGCACGGTCGTCTGGCTCGACGTCGATGTGGCGTCGGCGGCGAAGCGGGCGGGCTTCTCGCGGGACCGCCCGCTGCTCGCCGTCAACCCCCGGGCGATGCTGCGCACGATGCTCGAGCAGCGCGCTCCGCTGTACGCCGAGGTCGCGACGGTGAAGGTGTCGACCGGTGGCCAGGCGTTCGAGGACGTCGTCGCCGACGTGCTCGCCGCGCTGCCCGGCCGGACGGTCGCGCCGTGAGGCGGGTGACCGTCGCCGGTCCCACGCCGTACGAGGTCGTCATCGGTCCGTCGGCGCAGGTCGAGCTGGGGATCGTGCTGGCCGGGACGGCGAAGGCCGCTGTCGTGCACGCCCCCCCGCTGGCCGCCGCGGCCGGTGCCGCCGTGGAGATCCTGCAGTCGGCGGGGGTGGCCGCCGAGGCTGTCGTCGTCCCCGACGGAGAGGCCGCCAAGACGGCCGAGGTGGCGGCGCAGGCGTGGGAGGAGTTCGGCCGCCTGGGGCTGACCCGTTCCGACGCGGTCGTGGGCATCGGCGGGGGAGCGGTGACCGACCTGGCCGGCTTCCTGGCCGCCACCTGGACCCGGGGGGTGCGCGTCGTGCAGGTGCCGACCAGCCTGCTCGGCATGGTGGACGCCGCGGTCGGGGGCAAGACCGGCATCAACACCGCCGCGGGCAAGAACCTCGTGGGCGCCTTCCACCCGCCGGCGGCCGTCCTCGCCGACACCGACGCGCTGAGCGGCCTGCCGGAGGCCGAGTTCCGGTCGGGACTCGCCGAGGTGGTGAAGTGCGGCTTCATCGCCGACGCGACGATCCTCGACCTGCTCGACGCGGACCCGACCGGCCGCCGCGACACCGAGGAGCTCGTCGCCCGCGCGGTGCAGGTCAAGGCCGACGCGGTGGGCGAGGACCTCTACGACCTCGGCCGGCGGGAGTTCCTCAACTACGGGCACACGCTCGCCCATGCCATCGAGCGGGTGGAGGACTTCGGCTGGCGGCACGGCGAGGCGGTCGCGGTCGGGCTGGTGTTCGCCGCGGAGCTCGCCGGGCAGGCACGGCTGCTCACCCGCGCCGAGGTGGACCGGCACCGGACGCTGATCGACGCCATGGCACTGCCGACCCGCTACGACGGGGACTGGTCCCGGCTGCAGTCGGTGATGCGCGTCGACAAGAAGGCCCGGGGGGCGACCCTGCGGTTCGTCGTCCTCGACGGGCTGGGCAACCCCACGATCCTGACCGACCCGGACCAGGCCTGGCTCGACGCCGCCTGGGCGGCTGTGAGCGAGGAGAACGCGTGACCATCCAGGTGCTCAACGGCCCGAACCTCGGCCGGCTCGGCCTCCGCGAGCCGGAGAAGTACGGCACGACCACCTACGCCGAGGTCGTGGACCTGGTCGAGGCGACCGGCCGCGAGATGGGCGTCGAGGTGCAGGTCCGGCAGACCGACGACGAGGCCGAGATGCTGCGCTGGATCCACGCGGCGTCCGACGCCGGAGATCCGGTGCTGATCAACCCGGGCGCCTGGTCGCACACCTCCGTGGCGCTGCGCGACGCCCTCGCGGGCCTGAACGCGCCGCTGGTCGAGGTGCACATCACGAACATCCACGCCCGCGAGGAGTTCCGGCACCACTCCTACGTGTCCGGCGTGGCCGACGGCGTCATCGCCGGTCTCGGCGTCAGCGGCTACATCCTCGCCCTGGGATGGCTGGCCCAGCAGGGAGTCGCGTGAGGACGGCGGAACGCCGGAACGCGCTGCGAGCGACCGCGGCCGCCCGCGGGCTGGACGCCGTCCTGGTGACGAACCTGCTCAACGTGCGCTACCTGACCGGGTTCACCGGCTCCAACGGAGCGCTCCTGGTGCGGACCGACGGGGCCGACCTGTTCGGCACCGACGGCCGCTACACGACGCAGGCCGGCACCCAGGTGCCCGACGTCGAGCTGCTCGTCGACCGGGCCACCGTGGCGGGGCTCGCCACGGCGGCGGTGCGCCGCGGGGTCGGCCGGCTCGGCTACGAGTCCCACGACCTGACCGTCGACGGTCTGGCCGGGCTGGAGAAGGTGCTCGCCGACGCCGGGGGCACCTTGCCGGAGCTGACCTCGATCCGCCGCGCCGTCGAGGCGCAGCGCGCGATCAAGGACGACGACGAGATCGAGTCCCTCCGCCGGGCCTGCGCCGTCGCCGACCAGGCCCTGGCCGAGCTCGCCGCCGAGGGCGCGCTGCGGCCCGGCCGGACCGAGCTGCAGGTCGGCCGCGACCTCGACGCGCGGATGCTCGTGCTCGGGGCCGAGGCGCCGTCCTTCGAGACGATCGTGGCCGCCGGCGCCAACTCGGCGATCCCGCACCACCGGCCGGACGGGACCGAGCTGCGCGACGGCGACCTCCTCAAGCTGGACTTCGGGGCGACGGTCGACGGCTACCACTCCGACATGACCCGCACCGTCGTCCTCGGGCACGCCGCGGACTGGCAGCGGGAGATCTACGAGCTGGTCGCGGCGTCCCAGGCGGCCGGCCGGGCCGCCCTGGTGGTCGGCACGGACGTCGTCGCGGTGGACTCCGCCTCCCGCGACGTGATCGCAGCGGCCGGTCACGGCGACCACTTCACCCACGGGCTCGGGCACGGCGTCGGGCTGGAGATCCACGAGGCGCCGGGGATCGGCCCGCTCGGCGCAGGTACCCTGGCTGCCGGCATGGCCGTCACCGTGGAGCCGGGCGTCTACCTGCCCGGCCACGGCGGTGTCCGGATCGAGGACACCCTGATCGTCACGGACGATGCGCCCGAGTTGTTGACCCTCACGAGCAAGGAACTGCTGGTTCTCTAGATGGCTACCACCAACGACCTGAAGAACGGCATCGTCCTCAACCTGGACGGCCAGCTCTGGACCGTCACGGACTTCCAGCACGTGAAGCCCGGCAAGGGCGGCGCGTTCGTGCGGACGACGCTGAAGAACGTGCTGTCGGGCAAGGTCGTGGACAAGACCTTCAACGCCGGCACCAAGGTCGAGACCGCGAACGTCGACAAGCGCTCGATGACCTACCTGTACAAGGACGGCAGCGACTTCGTCTTCATGGACGGCGACACCTACGACCAGATCCACGTCTCCGGTGAGGTCGTCGGCGGTGGGGCGGACTACCTGCTCGAGAACACCGAGGTCGTCGTCGCGGTGCACGACAGCGTTCCGCTGTACGTCGAGCTCCCGGTGACCATGGAGCTCGTCGTCGAGCACACCGACCCGGGGCTGCAGGGTGACCGGTCGACCGGTGGCACCAAGCCCGCGACGCTGGAGACCGGCGCGCAGATCCAGGTTCCGCTGTTCATCACCACCGGCGAGAAGCTGAAGGTCGACACCCGCGACGGCCGGTACCTCGGCCGCGTCAACTGAGCCTGCTCATGGCTGCCCGGACGAAGGCCCGCAAGCGCGCCGTCGACGTCCTCTACGAAGCCGACATCCGCAGCGGTGACCGGCTGAGCCTGCTCCGCGAGCGGCTGGCGGACGAGACTCCGCCGGTGCCCGAGCACACGGTGCGCCTGGTGGAGGGCGTCGCCGAGCACGCCGACCGCATCGACGAGCTGATCGACCGCCACGCCTCCGGCTGGTCGATCGACCGGCTGCCCGACGTCGACCGGGCGATCCTGCGCATGGCCGTGTTCGAGCTCCTGTGGGCCGACGACGTGCCGGACGCCGTTGTGATCGACGAGGCGGTGGAGCTGGCCAAGGCGCTGTCCACCGACGACTCGCCGGGCTACGTCAACGGCGTGCTGGGCGCGATCCTCGCTGCCGAGGTCCCGACCGCCTGAGCACTGAGAGCGAGCACTGAACGCGAGAGGCCCAGAACCGGAGCGGTTCTGGGCCTCTGGCGTTCAGCGGGTCAGCGGGGGGCGCGGCGGCGCTCCCAGTTGGGGTCGAGCTCCTCGTCGTCGTCCTCGGGACCGCCGAAGCCGACGACGCTCTCCATGCCGGGGGAGAGCACGCCCCACTCGATGAGCCGGGTGGTCAGCTCGTCGGGGCTCATGTCGTAGATGATCGCCAGCGACTTGAGGTCCTCGGTGCGGATCGAGAGGACCTTGCCGTTGTAGTCGTGCCGCTGCGCCTGGATCGTCGAGGCGTAGCGCGCGAGCGGGCCGGCCTCGTCGGCGGGCAGCGAGCCCAGCGACTCGAGGTTCAGCACGATCTTGGTGCTCGTGGTCACCGCGGAGCTGGGACGCGGGTCGGGCAGCAGCTCGGAGACCGGGACGCCGTAGAACACGGCGAGCTCGGAGAGCCGCTGGACGGTGACCGCGCGGTCGCCGCGCTCGTAGGAACCCACCACGACTGCCTTCCAGCGGCCGTGCGACTTGTCCTCCACCCCCTGCAGGGACAGGCCCTGCTGGTTGCGGATGGCGCGGAGGCGGGCACCGAGGGCCCGTGAGTAGTCGGTGCTCATCGCTGTCTGCTCACTGTCCGTCGTCTTGGAAAGGGCTCGTTCGTCACTCACAGTACTGATCGAGCCCCGGCTGCACCAGACAGGACACTCCTCCCGGGTCAGTGACCTGCCCACCCCGGAGAGTGAGCACCTGCGACACCGATCCGGAGTCGAGAGGCCCCGACCGGCTCGCGGGACCGGTGCAGTACCGTCGTCCGCGGTCCAAACCAACTCCTTTAACGACCCGTCCAGTGAGGCGGGGAAGGAGGCCTGATGGCCAGCTCGACCGAGCCTGCCCGGAGTCCGTCTCCCGGCAGCGCACCCGGCACCCTGCTCTCCGCCGCCGACGTCGCCCGTGTGGTCGACCGGATGGCCCACCAGCTGATCGAGCGGGCAGCCGCAACCGATCCCGGGGGTGGGCGGGGTGACGGCACAGCCGGCCTGTCCGCCCTCGTCCTGGTCGGCATCCCCACCCGCGGCGCACCGCTCGCCCGGCGGCTCGCGGCGCGCATCGAGGCGTTCTCCGGCACCGCGGTCGACGTCGGCACCGCCGACATCACGCTCTACCGCGACGACCTCCGCCTCCGCGGCGTCCGCGCGCTGGAGCCCACGGTCATGCCCGACGCCGGCATCGACGGCCGGCTCGTCGTCCTCGTGGACGACGTCCTCTTCTCCGGCCGCTCGGTGCGGGCTGCGCTCGACGCGCTGCGGGACCTCGGCCGGCCGCGCGGCGTGCAGTTGGCGGTCCTGGTCGACCGCGGCCACCGCGAGCTGCCGATCCGCGCGGACTTCGTCGGCAAGAACGTGCCGACCTCGCGCACGCAGCAGGTGAAGGTGCACCTGCAGGAGGTCGACGGCGCCGACGAGGTCCTGCTGATCGAGGGGGAGAGCGTGAGCGGACAGGGGCGTGAGCATCGCAGCGAGGAACGAGCGAGGAGCGGAGCGTCCCGCGGGAGCGAGGGGGCAGCAGAGTGAAGCGGCACCTGCTGGAATCGGCCGACCTCGACCGGGCCGACGCGACGCTCGTGCTGGACACCGCGGCGCAGATCGACCAGGCACTCGCCGGCCGCGAGGTCAAGAAGCTGCCCACGCTGCGCGGGCGCACCGTGGTCAACCTCTTCTACGAGGACTCCACCCGCACCCGCATCTCCTTCGAGCTGGCGGCCAAGCGGCTGTCCGCCGACGTCATCAACTTCTCCGCCAAGGGCAGCAGCGTCTCCAAGGGCGAGAGCCTCAAGGACACCGCGCTGACCCTGGAGGCGATGGGCAGCGACGCGATCGTCGTCCGGCACTCGGCCTCGGGTGCCCCGCACCGGCTGGCGAACTGGGTGCGGGGCAGCGTGGTCAACGCCGGTGACGGCACCCACGAGCACCCCACCCAGGCGCTCCTCGACGCGTACACGATCCGGCAGCGGCTGGGCCGCCTCGAGGGCGTGCGGGTCGCGGTCGTGGGCGACGTGCTGCACAGCCGGGTGGCCCGCTCCAACGTCTGGCTGCTGCACACCCTCGGCGCCGAGGTGACCCTGGTGGCGCCGCCGACGCTGCTGCCGGTGGGGGTCGGCAGCTGGCCGGTCGAGGTCGGCTACGACCTGGACGCCGTCCTGCCCAAGGCCGACGTCGTGATGATGCTGCGGGTCCAGGGCGAGCGGATGAACGCCTCGTTCTTCCCGAGCGCCCGCGAGTACAGCCGCCGCTACGGGCTCGACGCCCGCCGGATGGGCCTGCTGGACGACGATGCGATCGTCATGCACCCCGGCCCGATGAACCGCGGGATGGAGATCGCCGCCGAGGTGGCCGACTCCGTCCGCTCCACGATCGTCGAGCAGGTCGGCAACGGCGTCTCCGTGCGCATGGCCGTCCTCTACCTGCTGCTCGGAGGCACCCCCCAGTGAGCTACCTGATCAAGGGCTCCCAGCCCTACGGCGGCGACGCCGCCGACATCCTGATCAAGGACGGCCGGATCGCCGCGATCGGCGACAGCCTGTCCAGCACGGGCGCCGAGGTGGTCGACGCCGCCGGCCTCATCGCCCTGTCGGGCCTGGTGGACCTGCACACCCACCTGCGTGAGCCGGGCCGGGAGGACGCCGAGACCGTCGAGACGGGCAGCCGGGCGGCCGCGCTCGGCGGGTTCACCGCCGTCCACGCCATGGCCAACACCGACCCGGTCGCCGACACGGCCGGCGTCGTCGAGCAGGTCTGGCGGCTGGGCCAGGAGGCCGGGCTCGTCGACGTCGTCCCGGTGGGGGCGGTCACCGTCGGGCTCGCGGGCGAGCGGCTGGCCGAGCTCGGTGCGATGGCCGACTCCGCCGCCCGGGTGCGCGTCTTCTCCGACGACGGACACTGCGTCTCCGACCCGGCGCTCATGCGGCGGGCCCTGGAGTACGTGAAGGCGCTGGACGGCGTCGTCGCCCAGCACGCCGAGGAGCCCCGGCTCACCGTCGGGGCGCAGATGCACGAGGGCGACCGCTCCGCCCGGCTCGGTCTGGCCGGCTGGCCGGCCGCCGCCGAGGAGGCGATCATCGCGCGCGACGTGCTGCTGGCCGGGCACGTCGGCGCCCGGCTGCACGTCTGCCACGTCTCGACCGCGGGATCGGTGGAGCTGCTCCGCTGGGCGAAGGCCCGCGGCGTGCAGGTCACGGCCGAGGTCACCCCGCACCACCTGCTGCTCACCGACGCCTGCGCCGAGAGCTACGACCCCGTCTTCAAGGTCAATCCGCCGTTGCGCACGGACGACGACGTCCAGGCGCTGCGGCTGGGGCTGGCCGACGGCACGATCGACGCCGTCGCCACCGACCACGCCCCCCACGCCGTGGAGGACAAGGAGAGCGAGTGGGCCCAGGCCCGCCCCGGGATGCTCGGGCTGGAGCAGGCGCTCTCGGTCGTCGTCGAGGCGATGGTGGAGACCGGGCTGCTCGACTGGCAGGGCGTCGCCGACCGCATGTCGGTCCGGCCCGCCGTCATCGGCCGGCTGGAAGGGCACGGCCGGCCCCTGGCGCCCGGTGAGCCCGCCAACCTGCTGCTGTTCGATCCCGCGACGCGGGTCACCGTCGACCCCGCGGCGCTGGCCAGCCGCAGCCGCAACAGTCCCTATGCCGGCCGGGAGCTCCCGGGCCGGGTGATCGCGACCTTCCTCCGGGGAGTGCCGACGGTCCTTGACGGAAAGGCAGTTCGTTGACAGACGCGATCCTCGTGCTCGAGGACGGGCGCACGTTCCGGGGGGAGGCCTACGGCGCCGTCGGGACGACGGTCGGCGAGGCGGTGTTCTCGACCGGGATGACCGGCTACCAGGAGACGCTGACCGACCCCAGCTACCACCGCCAGGTGGTGGTCATGACCGCGCCGCACATCGGCAACACCGGCGTGAACGGCGAGGACGACGAGAGCCGGAAGATGTGGGTCGCCGGTTTCGTGGTCCGCGACCCCGCTCGCCGCCCGGCCAACTGGCGGTCGACCGGCAGCCTGGACGACGAGCTGGTCGCCCAGGGCGTCGTCGGCATCAGCGGCATCGACACCCGCGCGCTGACCCGCCACCTGCGCGACCGCGGCGCGATGCGGGTGGGCATCACCAGCGAGCACACCGATCCCGAGCGGCTGCTGGCCGACGTGCAGGCCGCCGAGAGCATGACCGGCGCCGACCTCGCCCCCCAGGTCAGCGCCGACGAGGCCTACGTCGTGGCGGCGGTGGGGGAGAAGCGGTTCACGATCGCCGCGCTCGACCTGGGCATCAAGACGGCCACCCCGCGCCACCTGGCAGACCTCGGGGTCGAGACGCACGTCCTCCCCGCGACCGCGACCGCCGAGGACCTGCTGGCGGCCGGTCCGGACGGCGTCTTCCTCTCCAACGGCCCGGGTGACCCGGCCGCCGCCGACTACGCGGTCGAGGCGGTGCGCGGGGTGCTCGACGCCCGCCGTCCGCTGTTCGGGATCTGCTTCGGCAACCAGATCCTCGGCAGGGCGCTGGGCCTGGGCACGTACAAGCTGCCCTTCGGCCACCGCGGGCTCAACCAGCCGGTGCTCGACCGGGTCAGCGGCACCGTGCGGGTGACCAGCCACAACCACGGGTTCGCCGTCGACGCGCCGTTGGACCGGCCCACCGACACCCCGTACGGCCGGGTGGAGGTCAGCCACGTGGGCCTCAACGACGACGTCGTCGAGGGGCTGCGCTGCCTCGACGTCCCCGCCTTCAGCGTGCAGTTCCACCCGGAGGCCGCGGCCGGTCCGCACGACGCGGCGCCGCTCTTCCAGCGGTTCGTCGACCTGATGGGGGAGAACAAGGGTGCCTAAGCGGACCGACATCCAGCACGTGATGGTCATCGGCTCGGGGCCGATCCTCATCGGTCAGGCCGCCGAGTTCGACTACTCCGGCACCCAGGCCTGCCGCGTCCTGCGTGCCGAGGGGCTGCGGGTGAGCCTGGTCAACAGCAACCCCGCCACGATCATGACCGACCCCGAGGTCGCCGACGCCACCTACATCGAGCCGCTGACCCCCGAGTTCGTCGAGAAGGTCATCGCCATGGAGCGGCCGGACGCGCTGCTGGCGACCCTCGGCGGGCAGACCGCGCTCAACATCGCCATCGGGCTCTACGAGAACGGCGTCCTCGAGAAGTACGGCGTGCAGCTCATCGGCGCCGACGTGGACGCGATCAACCGCGGCGAGGACCGGCAGATCTTCAAGGACATCGTCCGGTCGATCGGGGCAGACGCCCCCCGCTCCACGGTCTGCGCAGGAGTCGACGAGGCGCTGGCCACCGCCGAGGAGGTCGGCTATCCCGTCGTCATCCGGCCCAGCTTCACCATGGGCGGGCTCGGCTCGGGCATCGCGACCGACGAGCCGATGCTCCGTCGCATGGCCGCCCACGGCCTGGCCGACTCCCCGGT
>NZ_SPQM01000108.1 GCF_004570345.1 Blastococcus sp. CT_GayMR20
GCCGAGGCGGCGGCCGCCGCGGCGGGTCCGGGGCAGGGGACGAACGCGCCCGTCGCGCCGGCCGGCTCGTACAAGGACTATGCGCTGCAGAAGCTCGGGGGCGCGGGCTCGGAGTTCAGCTGCCTGGAGAACCTGTGGGGCAAGGAGAGCGGCTGGAACCCGAACGCGCAGAACCCGTCCAGCACCGCCTACGGCATCGCGCAGTTCCTCGACTCGACCTGGGCCGGGACGGGCATCGCCAAGACGTCGGACGGCTACCGCCAGATCGATGCCGGTCTCATCTACATCGAGAACCGGTTCGGCTCGCCCTGCGGCGCGTGGGCGCACTCGCAGTCCAAGGGCTGGTACTAAGAGGACCCCGTCCTCCTCACCCCTCGCAAGCTCGGGGCGAGCCTCTGGACGGGGCCGCGTGCGGTGGGTAGCGGCACAGCATGACCGTGCACATCGGGACGTCGGGGTGGAGCTACGACCACTGGGACGGCGTCCTGTACCCGCCCGGCACCCCGTCGCGGGACCGGCTCGCGCACTACGTCGCCCGCTTCCGCACCGTCGAGCTCAACGCCAGCTTCTACCGGTGGCCGCGCGACGCCACCTTCGCGGGCTGGCGGCGCCGGCTGCCACCGGGTTTCCAGCTCTCGGTCAAGGCCCCGCGGGGACTGACCCACGCCAAGCGCCTCCACGCGCCCGAGGCCTGGCTGCCCCGGCTGACGTCGGCCTGGCACGAGCTGGGCGACCGTCGGGCGGTGTTCCTCGTCCAGCTGCACCCCGCGCACGAGCGGGACGACGCCCGGCTGGACTTCTTCCTCGCCCGGCTGCCGGACTGGATGCGGGTGGCCGTGGAGTTCTGCCACCCGAGCTGGCACGACGAGGGCGTGTACGCCCTGCTCGAGCGGCACGGTGCCGCCTACTGCGTGATGAGCGGCGCGAACCTGCCGTGCGTGCTCCGGGCGACCGCGTCGCTGGTCTACGTCCGCATGCACGGCCCGGATCCCGGTCACCTGTACGCCGGCTCCTACAGCGACGCCGACCTGCGCTGGTGGGCCGACCGGGTGCGGGAGTGGGCGGTGAGCGGCCGCGACGTCTTCGTGTACTTCAACAACGACGGGCACGGGCACGCCGTCCGCAACGCCCTGCGGCTGCGCGAGCTCGCGGGCGCCTGAGTCAACCGAGGAGGCCGGCGCGCGCCTTGGCGGTCAGGGCGGTGGTGACGGCGTCCTCGAGGACGGCGGCGAAGGCCGGGTCGGCGGCGCTGCGCGCCAGCACCGCGTCGACCATCCCCGGCACGATCCCGGCGTCCACGGTGAGCACCAGCGTGCCGCCGGCCTCCAGGAACCGCACCGCCCGGTCGCCCGGGGCGACGTCGCGGAGTGCCTCGGCGTGGCCGACGTCGTCGGTCACGACGACCCCGTCGAAGCCGAGCCGGTCCCGCAGCAGGTCGGAGAGGACCGCCCGCGAGAACGTGGCCGGGCCGGCCGCATCGAGCTGCGTGTAGGTGGCCGAGGACACCATCACGAACGGCCGCGACGGGGAGCGGGCCAGCGTCCCGAATGCCGCCACCTGCTCGTCGCCGGCCGTCGTCACCGTGTCGGTGACCCCGGCGTCGGTGTCGGTGTTGCCCTCGACCCGCCCCAGCCCGGGGAAGTGCTTGAGGGTGGCGGTCACGTCGGAGGCGGCCAGCCCGTCGACGACCGCACCGGCCGCCGCGGTCACCTGGCCCGCGGTGCTGCCGTACTGCCGCCCGAACGCACCGACCGGGGCGTTGCCGTCCTCGGTCCCGGCCGGGACGACGTCCGCCACCGGCGCGAGGTCGAGGTTCACGCCCGCGGCGGCGAGCTCGGCCCCCAGCGTGCCGGCCAGTGCCGACAGCTCCGCCGGCGGCAGGCCGCCCTGCTCGAGGGCCGTCGGGAATCGGGTGAAGCCTGGTCCCTTCAGGGTCTGGACGGCCCCGCCCTCCTGGTCGGCCGCCACCCAGAGACCCGGGCCGGGAGCGAGGGACTGCCAGTGGGCCGTCGTCCCGGCCAGCTCGGTCGCGGGTGCCTCGGACCGGCCGGCCAGGAAGATCCCGCCGATGCCGTCGGCGGCCAGCGCGTCGCCGGGGGACAGGTCGTCGAGTCGGACGCCGACGACGAACAGCTGCTGCACCCGGCCGCGGTCGTCGAGCAGCTCCAGCGCTGCGTCCACCTGCTCCTCCTCGGGCGAGAGCGTCGGTTCCGCCGACACCGACGGAGTCGTGCCGGTCGCGGTGGACGACACCGCAGGTGCGGTGCCCCCGCCGGAGGAACAGGCGGCCAGCAGGAGGCACAGCAGAGCGGCCGACGCGGTTCTGCGCATGCGGTCGTCGTCACCTCCGGGCGCTCCTCAGCGCTGGTCGCGGCGGAGCGGGTGGTCGTCGGGAACCTCGACCAGGACGATACGGACGCCGTCCGGGTCCTCGATCCACATCTCGACGAGTCCCCACGGTTCCCGTTCGGGTGGCCGCGCGACCGGGACGCCGGCGGCGGAGAGGCGGGCGTGCTCGGCGGCGACGTCGCGCACCTGCACCCACAGCGCCATCCCGTGCGGCGGCTCGTGCGACCGTCCGGAGACCTCGAGCAGCCCGTTGCCCACGAAGAAGACGACGCCCCGGTGCTCCGGCGGGCCGAACTCCCGGTACACCGCGAGCCCCAGCACGTCCCGGTAGAACGCCTGCGACCGCGCCGCGTCGGCCGGACGCAGCAGGACGCGGCTGCTCAGCACCTCCATGGCCGCATCCTGGCGCACGCACAGGGGGCGCGGCGCAACCCCCGCGTAGCGTGGCCGTCGTTCCCGAGACGCTCACCGCGCCACGCCGACGTCCCGACCGGGCAGCGCGACGAGCTCGCCGTGGCCTGGACGACGGGCTGACCGGTCCGCCTCTCGCCGTCGTCGGGCCCGGGGAATACGGTTCCGGCCATGGCGGGCGAGCAGGAGCACCCAGAACCGACGACCGCGACCGGCAGCCTGGTCGGGCGGTCGATCGACGAGTTCGTCTCCCAGCTGCGCGGGTTCAGCGACCGCGCCCGCTCGATCGCGGGGAACGTCCCGTCCAAGCTGCACCTGCCCGCCCTGCCCAGCCCGCCCGGGGCGATGTCCGCGGCACAGTTGCGGACGGTCCAGCAGACGGTGAGTGCCCAGCGGCAGTCGATCGCGGCCATGCGCGCCCAGCTCGACGCCTTCGACGGGCAGCTCGCGGTCTTCGAGCGGCTCATCGATCCGCTGGTCGAGTGGAGCTCCACCTGGGCCCAGCTGGAGAAGGCGGTCGGCGACTTCGTCCGTCCGGGCAGCCTGGACGACGGGAAGACCACCGGCACCTAGATCCCGGGGGGGTCGTCCTCGTCGTCCTCACGGGGCCTGCGGCGCAGCAGCCCCGTCACCGAGCCGACGCGGGACTGGGCCACCCGCAGGCCGTGGATCAGCGGCACCAGGTCCTCCTGGATCCGGCGCAGGGTGTCCGGCACGGTGTCCACGACCGGGTCGTCGAGCACCCGGCCGACGCGCTCGATCCCCGGCTTCAGGGCGCGCACCGGCTCCTCGAGCTCCTCCACGAGGTCCTCGAGGCGCTCGGCGATGCGCTGGGCCGACGCGATGGTCGCGTGCGCCATCGTCGTCGCCTCGGTCAGCTCGCGGACCGTGCCGTTGAGGTCGGTCAGGGTGCGCGGCAGCTGGGCCAGCGCCTCGGTCTGCGTCTGCAGGAGGGTCAGGAGCTCGCTGAGGCCGGGGATGCGGGGCATCCCCAGGCCGCGGAAGGGATCCACGACGGCAACCGTCCGCGACCCCGGCCCGGAGCGCAACCGCACGCACGGCCGGGTGACAGGGCGGCTCAGCGGCCGTGTCCTCGACCGCTGAGCCTGGGCGCTCCGGGCGGCCGGCCGACCGCAGCGCCGTAGCGCCGACCCTGCCTGGCGGCACGCACGTCCGCAGCCCGAGGGCCGGCGTCCGTTCAGGAACCCTCGAACTCGCCGGTCTCCACCATGCGTTGCGCCACGTCCCGCACCTTGGTGTTGGTCTCCATCGACACCCGCGCCAGCGCCTGGAAGGCCCGGTCGGCAGTCAGCCGGTACCGCTCCATGAGGATGCCCTTGGCCTGGTCGATGACGGCCCGGGAGTCCAGTGCCGCCTGCAGGTGCTCCGCCCGCTCGACGGCGCTCGTGTAGAGGTACATGTTCGAGACCGGGACGACGGCGTAGGCGGCGAACCGCGACACCAGCTTCCTGGTCTCGGCCGGCAGGGCGTCGGAGTGCCGGGCGTACACGTTGAGCGCCCCCGACACGAGCTCCTGGGGCGGCAGCGGCATCGACAGGATCGTGTCGCACCCCCGCACCGCCGCGTGGGTGGCGAACTCGGTCCACTCGGACGGGTTCCGGGTGTCGGGGATCTCGGAGGGCGCGCCGGTGGCGGCGGCGGCGAGGCAGGGGCCGGCGCCCAGGCGGTACTGGAGCTCGTCGAGCTCGACGGCCAGCGCGCCGCTCGCGGCGACGGTCGACGGCCGGTTCTCGTGGACGATGGTGACCGACGTGAACGGCTGCCCCGGGAGCACCCGCCCGGCCACGTCCGTCACGGTCTGCAGGAGCGACTCCAGCGAGTGGTCGGCGAACGAGAGCCGGCCGAGCTCGTCGAACGCGGTCTGGACGACGACAGCTCGGTCGTCATCGGGGCGAGTCACGCGTTGCACTCCGTCGGGGTCGTACCGGACGAAGGGACGCCGGCGCTCAGTGGCGGAGCCCCCGTGTCTTCAGGGCGCCGCCGAGCCGGGGCGGGCCCCGACCGTGCGCGCCGGCTGTGTGACGCGCGTTCAGGCAGCGAGCATAGCCATGGGCGGCGCCGATCCGGGCGCAGGGACGCCCAGCTCCGCCGTCACCGCCAGGTGATGACCCTGACCGTCGTCCCGTGCTCCGACGACCGGAGCTGGACCAGGTCGCACAGCTGGTTGACGAGGTAGACCCCACGCCCGCCCTCGGACTCCAGCGGCGGCATCGTCCGGCCGGTCAGCGGATCGGTGACGTGACCGGAGTCGCTGAACTCGACCACTGCGGCCCCGGGCTCGAGCCACATGGCGACGGTGCCGGTGCCACCGCCGTGCAGGACGCTGTTGGTCGCCAGCTCCGAGGCGGCCAGCTCCAGCACCTCGACCTGTTCCTCCGACAGCCCGCACCGCCGGGCGTAGTGCGCGACCGTGCGCCGGGTGGCCGGCACGTCGTGCGCGCCGAACGTCCCGCGGAGGACTCCCTCGGTCGGCGGGGGGAGGGGTCTGCCGAACGCCGTGGCCACCCCGTCGGCGGCGTAGGACCCGCTCGTGAGCCGCGAGACACTGGTCGACCGGAAGGGGTGCGTGTGCAGCGCACCGCGGATCACCGTGCGGGGAAGGCGGTCCTCGTCATAGGGGCAGAGCAGCCGCCAGGCCGGCCCGTCGTCGAAGGCTCGGTTCAGCAGCAGCTCGTGCAGCTCGCACTCGGCGAACTCGGCCGGGCGGCGACCTGCGAAGGCGGGCTCGCCGACGCCGCGGATCCGCCGTCCGGCCCGCGTGTGCTTCTCCAGGGTGGCGGCCCACACGCCGATGATCCGTGCCGGGTTGCCGCCGATCTCGGCCATGTCGATGAACTGCACCGCGTCGGCGTCGTCGCCGAGGGCATCCCTCAGCAGTCGGAGGCGGGGCCGTGGCTCGGCGACGACGACCACCTCGTCGAGGTCCAGACCCTCGCGCACGAACGGCAGGAGCCCGGCGAGGAAGTCCTCCTCCCCCCGGTAGAACAGTGCCTCGTGCTCGAAGCCCCGGATCTCGTCGGCCAGCACGCTCACGCGGCGGCGCCGGCGAACGACACCGGGACCAGCTCGTCCAGCGCGAGGATCTGCCACATCCGGCGGAAGAGCGGGGTGGCGTTGCGGACCTCCACCCGCACCGACCCGGCCTGCAGGTGGTGGGCCCAACGGGCGAGGACGCGAGCAGCGGACACGTCCATGAACTCCACGAGGCCGAGGTCGATGACCGCGGCGTCGGGACGAACGGGCGAGGTGGCCAGCACCCGGGCCAGCCGGTCGGCGCTGAAGGTGTCCACGCTGCCGGCGAGCACCAGCCGGTCCTCGTCGAAGAAGATGCGGAACGGCGGGCCGCCGTCGGCGGCGGAGACGATCGGGTGCACCGAGGTGACGTCGGCGAGCGCCTCGCTGCCCAGTTCGGCGCGGTAGGCGCACATCGCCGTCATCCCGGAACCCGACGCCATGTACTCGTCGGCCACGTGCTCCCAGCGCACGAGCTCGCCCCGGCGGACCGGGTCCCCGGCGAGCGGGCTGAGCTCGGCGACCACCCGGAGCCCGGTGTACCCCTCGTCGCGGGCCCGGCCGGTCTCGCCCTCGTAGTACGCGAACTGCCGCTCGACGGAGAAGGCCCCGGCCGCGTCGTAGGCCTCGGCGACGGTGAGCAGCTCCAGCGCTCCCCGGGCGAGGAGATCCGCGGCGCCGGGGAGCGGAGGACGGTCGCTGCGCATGCGCTGCACGACGTCGTCCCCGACGCAGAGCAACCGCTCCCCGCGCTCGAGCCCGCCGGCGAGGAACTCGCGGACGGCCTCGTCGAAGTCGGCGTCGTCGTCGTAGACCCAGCAGACGTGGTCGGACGCACCCGGCTCCGGGATCGCGCTCATGACTCCGTGTGCACGCACTCACCCACCGTAGGCCGCCCACGTCCCGGAGGACAGGGCCCGACGGATCTCACAGCGCGCGGAGGATGTCCTCCACGCGCTCGCGGGCGTCGCCGAAGAGCATCCGGCTGTTGTCCCGGAAGAAGAGCGGGTTCTGCACGCCGGCGTAACCGGTGTTCATCGACCGCTTGAAGACGACGACGTTCCCCGCCTCCCACACCTTGAGCACCGGCATGCCGGCGATCGGGCTGGTGGGGTCCTCGGTCGCGGCGGGGTTGACGGTGTCGTTGGCGCCGATGACGAGGACGACGTCGGTCTCTCCGAGGTCGTCGTTGATCTCGTCCATCTCCAGGACGATGTCGTAGGGCACCTTGGCCTCGGCCAGCAGCACGTTCATGTGGCCGGGGAGCCGGCCGGCGACGGGGTGGATGCCGAAGCGGACGTCGACGCCCTTGTCGCGGAGGTGGCGGGTGAGCTCGGCGACTGCGGACTGGGCCTGGGCGACGGCCATGCCGTAGCCGGGGGTGATGACGACCGACCGGGCGTCGGCGAGCATCTCGGCGACCCCCTGGGCGTCGATCTCGGTGTGCTCGCCGTAGTCGCGGTCGTCGGTGGAGGCGGCGCCCTCGTTGCCGAACCCGCCGGCGATGACGGAGATGAACGACCGGTTCATCGCCTTGCACATGATGTAGGAGAGGTAGGCACCGGAGGACCCGACCAGGGCGCCGGTGATGATCAGCAGGTCGTTGCCCAGCAGGAAGCCCGAGGCGGCGGCCGCCCAGCCGGAGTAGCTGTTGAGCATGGAGACGACGACGGGCATGTCGCCGCCGCCGATGGAGGCGACGAGGTGCCAGCCCAGCGCGAGTGCGATCAGCGTGACGACCGACAGCACGACCAGGTTGGGGTCGATCACGAACACGATCGTGAGGACGACGAAGGCGACCAGCGCACCGAGGTTGAGCAGGTTGTGGCCGGGGAGCATCAGCGGGTTGGACCTGATCCGCCCGGACAGCTTGAGGAAGGCGACGATCGATCCGGTGAAGGTGACCGCACCGATGAAGACGCCGATCACGACCTCGGCGGAGTGGATGCCCAGCAGGTTCGAGGCGACCTCGGTCTGCTCGTCGAGATTTCCCTCGACCGACAGGTAGCCGTTCCAGCCGACCAGCACCGCGGCGAGGCCGACGAAGCTGTGCAGGATCGCGATCAGCTCCGGCATGCCGGTCATCTCGACCTGCCGGGCCCGCCAGAGCCCGATGAGGGCGCCGATCACGACGGCGACGGCGAGCAGGCCGGCGCCGACCCCGGAGATGTCGTGGTTCAGGGCCAGCCCGATGGTCGCCACGAGGGCGATGGCCATGCCGGCCATGCCGAAGGCGTTGCCGGCCTTCGCGGTCTCGTGCCTGGAGAGGCCGGCCAGGCTCAGGATGAACAGCAGGCCGGCGACGATGTAGGCCGCCGCGGCGGCCGAGGTGGCGGTCATCGGGTGAACATCCCCAGCATCCGGCGGGTGACGGCGAAGCCGCCGAAGACGTTGATGCTGGCCAGCAGGATCGCCACGAACGCCAGCCCGGTGACCACCGGCTCGTCGTGGCCGATCTGCAGCAGCGCGCCGACCACGATGATCCCGGAGATCGCGTTGGTCACCGACATGAGCGGCGTGTGCAGCGCGTGGTGCACGTGCCCGATCACGTAGTAGCCGACGACGACGGCGAGGGCGAACACGGTGAAGTGCTGGATCAGCTCGTTCGGGGAGAACGCGGTGATCAGGAACAGGAGTGCGGCGGCGACGCCGACGACGGCGAACTTCCGCGACGGCGGTGGTGGCGCCTTGGGCGGGGCGGGTTCGACCGCGGCGGCCGCGACCGGGGCCGGTGCGGCCGACACCTGCACCGGTGGCGGGGGCCAGGTCTTCTCGCCCTCGCGGACGACGGTCATGGCCCGCTGGACGACGTCGTCGAAGTCGAGCACCAGCCGGCCGTCCTTGGCCGGGGTGAGCAGCGTGAGCAGGCTGACCAGGTTCTGCCCGTACAGCTGGGACGCCTGCGCCGGCAGCCGACCGGGGAGATCGGTGTAGCCGATGATCGACACGCCGTTGGGAGTCACCACGATCTCGTCGGCGACCGAGCCGGCCACGTTGCCGCCCTGCGCGGCGGCCATGTCGACGATCACGCTGCCGGACCTCATCGAGGCGACCATCTCCTCGGTGATCAGCCGGGGCGCCGGCCGGCCGGGGATGAGCGCGGTGGTGATGATGATGTCCACGTCCGGGGCCTGCTCCGCGTACATCTGCGCCGCGCGGCGGTTGAAGTCCTCGCCCATCTCCCGCGCGTAGCCGTCGGCGCTGACCTCGGCCTCCCCGGCGGGCACGGCGACGTACTCACCGCCCAGCGACCGGACCTGCTCGGCCACCTCCGGGCGGACGTCGGTCGCGCGCACGATCGCCCCGAGACTGCTCGCCGCACCGATCGCGGCCAGGCCGGCGACGCCCGCACCGGCGACGAGCACCTTTGCCGGCGGCACCTTGCCGGCGGCGGTGACCTGACCGGTGAAGAACCGGCCGAACGTGTGCGCCGCCTCGATCACGGCGCGGTAGCCGGCGATGTTGGCCATCGAGCTCAGCACGTCCATCGACTGCGCCCGCGAGATCCGCGGGACGGCGTCCATGGCGAGTGCGGTGATCGGCCGCCCCGCGAGCGCGTCCACCAGCTCCGGGTTCAGCGCCGGGGACAGCAGACTGATCAGCGTGGCGCCGTCCTTGAGGCGGGGGAGCTCCTCGGGCGTGGGGGCGTTGACCCGGAGGACGACGTCGGCCTGCCAGGCCTCCTCGGCCGTCCCGATCCGCGCGCCGGATTCGGCGTAGGCCTCGTCGGGGAAGCTGCTCGCCGCCCCCGCGCCGGACTCGACCACCACGTCGTAGCCCAGCGCCACGATCTTGGTGACGGTCACGGGCGTGGCGGCCACCCGAGTCTCCCGGGCGCGGGTCTCCCGCGGCACTCCGATCAGCAACGTGGCGCTCCTTCGTTGGGGCTCTTGGGGGGATCATGCCGTGCCCAAGACCATGCGCATGGATTACGGTCACAGATGTGACAGGTAACACGTTCCGGGCCCCGTCGGCGCTCGAGGTGCTGGAGCGGCAGCCGGCCGTGGACGACGGGCGGCCGCCGCTGCTGTTCGTCCACGGTCTCGGCCACGGCGCGTGGTGCTGGGAGCGGTGGATGGACACCACGGCGGAGGCGGGCTGGCCCAGCTACGCTGTCTCGCTGCGCGGGCACGGATCGAGTCCGGGCCGGATGCGGACCGCCCAGCTCCGGCACTACGCCGACGACGTCGTGCAGACGGCGCTGTCCCTGCCGCGCCCTCCGGTCCTCGTCGGCCACTCGATGGGCGGGCTGGTCGTGCAACTGGTGCTGGCCCGGTACGCGGCGCGGGCCGCCGTCCTCGTGACCCCGGTGCCGGCGCACCCGGCGGTGCCCTCGCTGGTCGCCATCGCCCGCCGGCACCCGACGGACGCACTGCGGATCGTCGTCGGCGCCTCGCTGCCCCTGCGCCCGGAGTACCTCTTCCACGAGCTCGACGACGCCGCGGCCCAGGGCCACGCCGACCGGTGCGGCGGCGAGTCGGCCGTCGTCCAGTACCAGTTGCTCCTGCACCGCCCGGCGGGCCGCCCGCTCGGTGCGCCGCCGGTCCTCGTCCTCGCCACTCCGGACGACCGGCTGGTGCCGATCCGCGGCGTCCGGGCGACCGCCCGGCGGTACGGCGCGGACCTCGTCGAGTTCCCCGGCATGGGCCACGACCTCATGCTCGACGCCCGCTGGAAGGAGCCGCTGGCCACGCTGCTCGGCTGGCTCGGGCATCGCGTCCTCGCCTCCTGACCGCCGAACCGTGGCCGGACGAGGGGATACGGCCTGCTGGCCGGCCTTCACCCGTAAGGGGGGTGCCGCGCACGTTCAGGTGAAAGCTGCCCCCCGTTTCGGCCGAAACAGTTCGCAGCGGGTTCCGGCCCAGCCCGGAGTGCGCGGTCGAAGGCGGCCGCCACGAGCTGGCCGGAACCCCGCTGACGCAGCCGAGGGGCTGCGGTCATGGAGCAGCGGAGGGAGGACCGTGTCCGTCTCGATCAGTGCACCGCACGAGGACATGGTGCCGCCGGAGGTCGTCTCGTCGGTCTTCTACAGCGCGACCGTCAGCGACAGCCTCGCCATCCTGGTGGCCGAGGCCACCGCGGCCGGTCAGCGACTGACCTGGTGCAACGAGGGCGCCGTGCAGCTGCTCGGGTACGGCCTCGACGACCTGCGCGCGCTGCCCCTGGACCAGCTCTTCCCCTCCCTCGGCGGCGGAGAGCTCAAGCTCCTGCTGCGCCGTGAGCGCGCCGCCCGCATGACCCTCCCCGTGCACACCGCCAGCGGTGCCGTCGTCGAGGCCGTCGTCATCACGACGCCGTCCCCCGGTGGCCGCATGTGGACCATCCGCATCCTGTCGACCAGCAACGAGCACGAGCGCGCCCTGCGCGCCACCGCCGATGCCCACGAGCGGCGGTTCTCCGCGCTCACCGAGCGGTCCCCGGTCCCGACCCTGCTCTCGGAGCAGGGCATGCGCCTGGCGCACGTCAACGACGCGTTCTGCACCCTGGTCGGCCTGCGCGCGGAGCAGCTGCTCGGCACCGGCTGGATCAACTCCATCCACGAGGACGACCTGGACGCCGTCATCGAGCAGGTGGCCGCCGCCCTGGACGGCGACGAGGTCGAGACCCAGGCCCGCCTGGTGCGCGACGACGGCACCGTCCGGACGACGGTCATCCGCTTCGCCCACCTGTTCACCCCGGGTGTCGGCGCCGGCTTCGTCGGCACCATCGAGGACATCACCGACCGGCTCGCCTTCGAGGCGAAGCTCGCCCACCAGGCCAACCACGACCCGCTGACCGGCCTGCCGAACCGCACACTGCTGGCGCAGTACGTCGCCGAGCGGTTCCAGACCGGTGCCGGCGGGCTGGCCTGCCTCTTCCTCGATCTCGACAACTTCAAGGTCGTCAACGACTCCCTCGGCCACACCGCCGGCGACGAGCTGCTGGTGGAGGTGGCGGCGCGGCTCCGCGCCACCGTCCGTCCCGGCGACCTGGTCGCGCGCTTCGGCGGCGACGAGTTCGTCGTCGTCTGCGAGAAGGTGGACGAGGAGGCGGTCGTCGCACTGGCCGGCCGGGTGTCCGAGGCCCTGGCCCGGCCGATGCGCCTCGGGGGCGTCGACGTCCGTCCCTACGCCAGCGTCGGCGTCACCGTGCAGACCGCGGAGCACACCGCGGCCGACGAGCTCATCCGCGACTGCGACATCGCCATGTACCAGGCGAAGGCCGGCGGCAAGGGGCGGGTCACCGTCCTCGACCAGCAGGCCCGTGCCGAGGCGCGGGACAAGCTGCGGCTCGTCGCCGAGCTGCGCGACGCGATCGACCGGCGCGAGATCACGCTGACCTACCAGCCGATCTTCAGCGCCTCCGAGGGTCACCCGGTGGCCGTGGAGTCCCTCGCCCGCTGGACGCACGGCGAGCGCGGCCCCATCAGCCCGGCGACCTTCGTGCCGCTGGCCGAGGAGAGCGGCCTCATCTCCGGTCTCGGCCTGCTCGTGCTCGACGAGACCTGCCGCCAGCTGGCCGAGTGGGACCACCTGCTCGGGCCGGCCGCCCCGCCGCGCGCCAACGTCAACGTCTCGGCGCTGCAGCTCGACGACAACCTGCCCGGCCAGGTCGCGGCAGCCCTCGAGCGGCACGAGCTGGCGCCGTCGCGGATCTCCGTGGAGATCACCGAGTCGGCCCTGATGAAGGACCCGACGTCGGCGCGGGAGATCCTGCAGCAGCTGCGCGACCTCGGCATCGAGCTCGCGATCGACGACTTCGGCACGGGTTACTCCTCGCTGGCCTACCTCCGGCACCTGCCGGTCGACTGCCTCAAGGTGGACCGGTCGTTCGTCGCCGAGATGGCCCAGGGCCACGCGGAGATCGCCTCCGCCGTCATCGCCCTCGCGGCGACCCTCAACCTGTGCACGGTCGCCGAGGGTGTCGAGACCCTCGAGCAGGCCGCCGAGCTGACCCAGCTCGGCGTGACCTACCTGCAGGGCTTCAGCCTGGCCGAGCCCATGACCGGCGGGCACGCCGCCGCCTGGTTCGCCGCCTACCAGAAGGATGAGTCGTGACGGTGTCCCCGTTCCCCGAGGTCGTCGCCGCGCCGGTGTTCGACATCGAGAAGGTGCTCGCGAGCATCGACACGATGGCCGCGCAGCGCCCGGTCGCCGCCCAGATCGTGTCGGTCGCCAACTCCGACGACACCAGCGCGAAGGCCCTGTCGCGGATCCTCGCGTCGGACGTCGCGCTGGCCAGCCGGGTCATGAAGCTGGCCAACTCGGCCTACTTCGGCATGCGTGGCCGGGTGACGTCGCTGCAGTTCGCGGTGACGGTCGTCGGCTTCACCACCGTGCGCACGATGGCGACGGTCGCCCTGACGAACCTCGACGACGAGTCCCGGCTGCCCGAGAACTTCTGGGACGTGACGACCAGCCTGGCGCTGGCCGCCTCGACCCTCGCGCCCCGCTTCGGCGAGCGGCCCCAGGACTCGCTCTGCCTCGGTCTGCTCGCGCAGATGGGTGCCGCGCTGCTGCACCACAACGACCCGGCCGGCTACGAGGCGATCCTCGACGCGGAGCCGACCTACCGCGGCCGGCGTACCGCGGAGACCCGCCGGTACGGCATCAACAGCCTGCGGCTCACCGCGGTCGCACTCGAGCAGTGGGGCTTCCCGACCACGCTGACCACGCCGCTGAAGGAGATCGACGACTACCGCGCGATCGACGGCGCGCTGCTCCGCGCCGCGTTCGAGGTCGCCTCGCGGCTGTGCACCGAGGACTACGAGGAGGTCCCGATCTCGCGGCTCACCTGCGGCAAGCTGGTCGAGGACGACCTGGTGCCGGTGCTGGACCAGGTGCGGGCCGACGCCGCCGAGCTGCGCCGCGCGATGCTGGGCGAGCCGTCCCCCGAGGACGACCCCGACGACTGGATCGTGTGAGCCGCCCGCCGCGCGCAGGGTGTGCGCAGACGTGCGGTTCTCGTCGCTGGAACTGCACATCCGCGCACACTCTCGCGGGGCCTGATGCGGACTACGCGTACGGGGCGCCCAGGGGATCGACCGTCGGGTAGCTGTCCACCTTCTCGGCGAGCCGGGACAGGGCCCAGTCGCCGTCACCGAGCAGGTGGTCGATCGCGGTCAGCCGGCTCGTGTAGTGCCCGACGGAGTACTCCGCCGTCACACCGATGCCGCCGTGCAGCTGGATCGCCTCCTTGCCGATGTGCCGGCTCGCGCGGCTGACCTGCAGCCGGGCCCGGTCCGCGGCCTGGACGACGTCGCCGCCTGCCTCCTGCACCATCGACGCCCACAGCGCGAGGCTGCGAGCGAGCTCCAGTGACACGTACATGTCCGCCGCCCGGAAGGTCAGCGCCTGGAACTTGTTGAGGGTGACGCCGAACTGCTTGCGCGTCTTCAGGTACTCCGCCGTGGTGCGCAGCGCCGTGTCCATGGCGCCGATCGCCTCGTGGCCGTAGGCGATCCGCGCCTCGGCCAGCACCCGCTCGACGGCCGCGGTGCGGTCCGGGTGGGCGGGGGAGTCGCTCCGGCCCAGCTGCTGGGCCGGGGTCCCGTCGAAGCGGACGTTCGCGGCCCAGGTGCCGTCGTGGGTGCGGTACCCGGTGCGGGTCAGGCCCTCGGCGTCCCCCCCGACGAGGAACAGGCCGGTGCCGCCGTCGACCACCGCGCTGACCACGAGCAGGTCGGCGCGGGCACCACTCGGCACCGGCTCCTTGACGCCGGTCAGCGTCCACCCGTCGCCGCTCTGCGTGGCGGTGACCTTCTCGGCCGTCGGGCTCCAGCGGAGGCCGGGCTCGGCGTGTGCGAAGACGGCGACCGTCGTCCCCTCGGAGATGCCCGCGAGGATCTCGCCGCGCTGCTCGGGCGTGCCGACGGCGGCGACGAGGCCGCCGGCCAGGACGACCGTCTCGATGAACGGCTCGGGCGCCAGGACCCGTCCGATCTCCTCGGCGACGATCGCCACCTCGACCGGGCCGGCGCCCATGCCGCCGTCCTCCTCGGCGAAGGGCAGGCCCAGCAGGCCCATCTCGGCCAGCCGCGCCCAGGTCTTCTCGTCGAAGCCCGGGTCGGTCTTCACCACCGAACGGCGCTGCTCGCTGTCGGAGTAGGCGCGCACCAGCAGGCCGCGCACCGCCTCCCGGAGGTCGTTCTGCTCGCTGTCGTAGTCGAAGTTCACGTCACAATCCCAGGATCGAGCCGGCGATGATGGTGCGCTGCACCTCGTTGGAGCCGCCGTAGATGGAGACCTTGCGGTAGTTCAGGTAGTGCGGCGTCGCCACTCGCGCCCAGTCGGGGACGTCGGAGTCCGCCTGCGCGAACGATGCCAGCGACAGCGGACCGGCGATGTCGACCAGCAGTTCGGTGGCCGCCTGCTGCAGCTCCGACCCGCGCAGCTTGAGCACCGACGAGGCCGGGTGCGGCTTGCCGTCGGCAGAGTTCGCGGCCACCCGGAGCGCCGTGAGCTCGAGGGCCAGGAGGTCGTTCTCGACCTCGGCGATGCGGGCGGCCATCCGCGGGTCCTCCGAGAGCGGCCGGCCCCCGACGCTGATCTCACGGGCGTGCTGCTTCGCCTGGGCCAGCATGCTCTTGGTGGAGCCGACGCGGGCGATGCCGACCCGCTCGTTGCCGAGCAGGAACTTCGCGTAGTCCCAGCCCCGGTTCTCCTCGCCGACGAGGTTCTCGGCGGGGACGCGGACGTCCTCGAAGAAGACCTCGTTGACCTCGAAGCCGCCGTCGATCAGCTCGATCGGGCGGAGCGCGACGCCGGGGGAGTCCATCGGGAACACGAGCATCGAGATGCCGCGCTGCTTCTTCTCCGCGCCCGGGTCCGTGCGGACCAGGCAGAAGATCCAGTCGGCGTGCTGCCCGAGCGTCGTCCAGGTCTTCTGGCCGTTGACCACCCAGTCGTCACCGTCGCGGACGGCGGTGGTGCGCAGGGACGCGAGGTCGGAGCCGGCGTCGGGCTCGGAGAAGCCCTGGCACCACCAGATGTCGAGGTTCGCCGTCTTCGGCAGGAAGCGCTCCTTCTGCTCCTGGTTGCCGAAGGCCGCGAGCACCGGGCCGATCATGGACGTGTTGAACGCCAGGGGTTCGGGCACGTTGGCCAGCTGCATCTCCTCGCGCCAGATGTGGCGCTGCAGCGGCGTCCAGTCGCGGCCCCCCCACTCCACCGGCCAGTGCGGCACGGCCAGGCCTGCGGCGTTGAGCACCCGCTGGGTCTCGACGTACTGCTCCTTGGACACGTGCCGGTGGGCCGCGACGGTGTCGCGGATCTCCTGCGGCACCTGCGTGGTGAAGAAGGTGCGCATCTCCTCGCGGAAGGCCTCGAGCTCCGGGGACAGCTGCAACCGCATCGATCCTCAATTCCTGCCGGCCGTCGTTCCGATCGCGGCCGTCACGTTCGTGGTGACCTGACGATCCCACATTTCCTACCCGTGGGTAGCAACCGCCCAGGACATCCCCGGCGGGTCGCCCGAACCGAGGGGTCGAGGACGCGGCTTCCAGGGCATGGTGTGCCCGTGACCCCTCTCGCCGCGCGGTCCCTCCGGTCGCTGAGCCCCTCGGTGGCGACGCCGGCCTACGACCGCAGCGTCGTGCGGACGGGCATCGTGCATCTCGGCGTCGGCGGCTTCCACCGGTCCCACCAGGCCATGTACCTCGACCGGCTCATGGAGCGGGGCGAGGCGCTGGAGTGGGGGGTCTGCGGGGTCGGCATCCTGCCCGGCGACCGGCTGATGGCCGACGTCATGGCCGCGCAGGACTGCCTGTTCACACTGGTCGTCAAGCATCCCGACGGGGCCCTCGACGCCCGCGTCGTCGGCTCGATCGTCGACTACCTGTTCGCCCCCGACGACCCCGACGCCGTCGTGGAGAGGATGGCCGATCCGGCCACCCGTGTCGTGTCCCTGACGGTGACCGAGGGTGGGTACAACGCCTCGGCCGTCACGGGGGAGTTCGACGGCAGCCATCCCGGCGTCGTCCACGACCTGCAGCCCGGCGCGGCGCTGCGGACCACCTTCGGCCTCCTCGTGGAGGCGCTGGTCCGCCGCCGGAGCCGCGGGATCCCGCCGTTCACCGTCGTGTCCTGCGACAACATCCCGCACAACGGCGACCTGGCGCGCAGCAGCTACGCCGCCTTCGCCGCCCTGCGGGACCCCGAGCTG
>NZ_SPQM01000109.1 GCF_004570345.1 Blastococcus sp. CT_GayMR20
AAAGAACGGGACCGTCTGCAATGACAGCCGACGGATCGGCCGCCAACCATCGGCAGAGCGACCGATTCGCAGCCGGCGTCGGATCGGCTCAGGGCCCTCCTGTCAGCCCCGGCGGGATGCGCAGCCCGTCGCGGAGGGCGCGGACCGCGGCGGCCGTGAGATCGCCCGTACGGAGGGCGGTCAGGCTCCGCCCGAGGGAGTCGGCCACCGCCTCCATGCCGAGGTGCAGCGCCTGCCCGAGGGCCCGGACGTCGGTCACGCCCTCGACGAGCAGTCCCAGGACCCGGAGGTCCACGGGGGTGAGGCCGCGCAGGTC
Source organism: Blastococcus sp. CT_GayMR20 (assembly GCF_004570345.1). The sequence goes on from NZ_SPQM01000109.1 coordinate 317, forward strand.
GCCGGGTGGGCACAGGAGCCGGTGCCCGGTGCAGGGGCGAGGAACGTGGTGTACGCGTCGTTGTCCGCCAACTCGTCCGCGGCGACCGCGAGGACCGGTGAACCCGGCGCCAGCAGGCGGTCGTCGGGCAGACCCGGTAGCGGCAGGACGTCGCCCCCGCGGGTGAGCACGACACCGGCGCTGGCCCGTCCGATGACCAGGGCCGTCTCGGCGATCTCCCGGGTCCGGTCCAGGTCGTCGGCGATGACTGCGGTGACGGCTGCGACGATCCTCCGGTCGGGCGGGTTCGGCCGCGAGGGATCGGCGCAGAGCAGGCTGAGGAAGCCGACGTGCCGCCCGTCCGTCGTGAAGAGGCCGCCCGCCACGCCCTGACGGAAACCTGCCGGGAGCAGGTGGTCCGCCCACGCGCGGACCTCGGTCAGCGGGCCCGGGATCTCGCTGGCCAGCATCGGCAGCCGGCGCCGGTCGAGCCCGAGCTGGTCCACCTCCTCGTCGGCCTCCGGACGGCCGAAGTAGTTGCGGAGAGGCGCGGCCGCGAACTCCGACCGCAGCCCCGGAGGCTCGGGTTCACTCCCGCTCATCCCCGCTGGCCCACCTTCCTCGGGAGACGACGAGGGTGCGCGCGATCTGCCTGTTCGAGCAACCCTCCACGACGTCAAGGGTGCGGGGACGTCCCGGCGTCCGACATCGGCAGAGCGACCGATGCGCCCATGTGCTCGGAGCCCCTCCGCGACCCGGACAGCGATCGGTCGTGGCAACCGACGCCTGCGACGCCACGCCTGCCAGGTGACGGATCTCGTCGCCGAGGGACATGCGCGCGGACGGTGACTGCGGTGATCTCGGTGGTCGGGTCCGCCTCGCCGGACGGCCGCCTCGGCAGGATGACCGATGGAGATCCCGTTCCGCGAGGAGTAGGGCAGTAGGGACCACGCCACTCCCGGGACGGATGAGCGATGACCAGCGGATACTTCCCAGGCCCCTACGGCAGCCCCTTCGACGACTTCTTCGGCCGCTACATGGGCGGCCCTCGCCAGCCGCGCCAGCGCGTCGACATCACCCAGTTCCTCAGTGAGCAGGCCCGGGAACTGGTGAACGCGGCCGCGCGCCGGGCCGCCGAGGTGGGCAGCCCGGACCTCGACACCGACCACCTGCTGTGGGCGATGACCGAGGAGGGGCCCACCCGGCAGCTGATCGGCCGCGCGGGAGCGGATCCGGCGCAGCTGCGCGCCGAGCTCGACGGCGTGCCGCGTCGCGGCGAGCCGCGCGCCGAGACGCCGGCGCTGACCCCGGCGGCCAAGCGCGCCCTCCTCGACGCCCACCAGATCTCCCGGGCGCTGGGCTCCACCTACATCGGCCCCGAACACCTGCTGTTCGCGCTGGCGGTCAACCCGGACTCGCCGGGCGGGCGTCTCCTGCGCCATCGGGGCGTCACGCCGGAGGCGCTGCAGCAGGCCGCCATCGGCGCAGGCGGCGGCCAGGGCGGGGCCGGCCGGCCCCCGTCGAGCACCCCGACGCTGGACGAGTACGGCCGGGACCTGACCGCGATGGCCCGCAACGGTGAGATCGACCCCGTGATCGGCCGGGAGCAGGAGATCGAGCAGACCGTCGAGGTGCTCTCCCGGCGACGCAAGAACAACCCCGTGCTCATCGGGGAGGCCGGCGTCGGCAAGACCGCGATCGTCGAGGGGATCGCCGCCCAGATCGCCGAGGGCGACGTCCCGGAGACCCTCCGCGGCCGCCGGGTGGTCGAGATCGACCTGACCGGACTGGTCGCCGGCACCCGCTACCGCGGCGACTTCGAGGAGCGGCTGAAGAAGGTCATCGACGAGATCCGGGAGCACAGCGACGAGGTCATCGCCTTCATCGACGAACTGCACACCGTCGTCGGGGCAGGCGCCTCCGAGGGGTCCGGCGGTGCCGGCAACATGCTCAAGCCGGCCCTCGCCCGCGGGGAGCTGCACATCATCGGCGCCACGACCCTGGACGAGTACCGGCGCAACATCGAGAAGGACGCCGCGCTGGAGCGCCGGTTCCAACCGATCCTGGTGGCCGAGCCCAGCATCGAGGACACGGTGCAGATCCTGTGCGGGCTGCGTGACCGCTACGAGGCCCACCACCAGGTGCGGTTCACCGACGAGGCCGTCGTCGCGGCCGTGGAGCTCTCCGACCGCTACATCCCCGACCGCCACCTGCCCGACAAGGCGATCGACCTCATCGACCAGGCGGGGGCACGCGTGCGCCGCCGGGTGAAGATGCCCCCGACCGACCTGCGTGGCCTGGAGCACGAGGTGGAGCGGCTGCAGCGGGAGAAGGACCAGGCGGTCGCGGCCGAGCAGTACGAGCGGGCCTCCGAGCTCCGCGACCAGGTCGCCGAGGCCCAGCAGCGGCTCGAGCAGGCCCGGGACGGCGGCGGCGAAGGTCCAGGTGTCCCCGAAGTGGGTGTCGAGGACATCGCCGAGGTGGTGTCCCGCGCCACCGGCATCCCGGTCAGCCAGCTCACCCAGGAAGAGATGGAGCGGCTGCTCGACCTCGAGCAGCGCCTGCACGAGCGGGTGGTCGGGCAGGACGAGGCGGTCGAGGTCGTCGCCGAGGCGGTGCGCCGCTCCCGTGTCGGCCTCGGCGACCCGGATCGGCCGATCGGCAGCTTCCTCTTCCTGGGCCCGACCGGCGTGGGCAAGACCGAGTTGGCGCGGGCCCTCGCCGAGGCGCTCTTCGGCGACGAGACCCGGATGATCCGGCTGGACATGAGCGAGTTCCAGGAGCGGCACACGGTCAGCCGGCTGGTCGGGTCCCCGCCCGGATTCGTGGGGTACGAGGACGCCGGGCAGCTGACCGAGGCGGTGCGCCGCCGGCCGTACTCGGTGGTGCTCTTCGACGAGATCGAGAAGGCCCACCCCGACGTCTTCAACACCCTGCTACAGGTGCTCGACGACGGCCGGCTGACCGACTCCCAGGGCCGGACCGCCGACTTCCGCAACGCGGTCATCATCATGACCAGCAACCTCGGGTCGGAGCTGATCGTCGGGCGACGCGGGCCGCTCGGGTTCGGCAGCAGCACCGCGCACGAGTCCAACGCCGACCTGCGCGACCAGGTGATGCGCCGGCTGCGGGAGGCGTTCCGCCCGGAATTCCTCAATCGGATCGACGAGATCGTGGTGTTCCAGCAGCTGGACGCCACCCAGCTGGAGCGGATCACCGAACTGATGCTCGACGAGACCCGCCGACGGCTGCGGGGGCAGGGCATCGAGGTCGAGTTCGACCCGGAGGCGGTCACCTGGCTCGCCGAGCGCGGGTTCGAACCGCGCTTCGGCGCCCGACCGCTGCGCCGGGCCATCCAGCGCGAGGTGGACAGCCGGCTCTCCCGGCTGATGCTCGACGGCCGGGTGCGCAGCGGCCATCGGGTTCGCGTCGTGGTCCGGGACGGGGACCTCGACCTCGAGGTCGAGGACGTGCGGGAGGCCGCGGCGGCGCAGGCGTGAGCGGTCGTCCCCGGTGTCCCGTGCCGACTCCAGGGGAGGCCCGGAACCGACGCGGCGAGGGGCCGTCCAGGTCAGACGAGCCCCTCGTTGTGGGGCTCGATGCTGGCCGAGGGATCCACTCCGTCGTCGGCGGCCGGCTGGACGGGTCCTTCGCCCGGCTCCGAGCCGGAGCCGGCGGCGGTGTTGCGGGACGACCGCTCCGGATCGGTCACGTCCGTGGTCGTCGGTGCCTGGCCGATGCGCTTGGCGGCCGGCCCGGTTCCGGTCTCCTCCAGCTCTGACTCGCTCACAACTCCTCCATCCAGTTCCTTCGATGCAGTGATCACGCAGTGGGCTCCACGAGCTCGGGGAGGCCCGCGCGATGGCCGAGGGGGTGGGCGGTCGGCGGTCCGGCGCGGACGCCGGCGCCGGTCCTACCTCGGTCCTGGCGCCCTGTGCTGCCAGCCTGGAGGACGCCGCCGTGGGAAGCCATCGGCAGAGCTGCCGATGTGCGCCCGCCGTCCGGGTACCGATGCGGAAGCCGGGTATGCCTCCCGCGCCGCCGACCGCGGTGTCGAGCTGCCGTCCCGGGAAGGACCACCATGCGCGTCGAAGACCTGTCGCGGGAAGACGCCGCGGTCTACCGGGCCGTGGCCGAGGTGGAGGTCGGTGCCGGTGCCCCGCATCTGAGCGACATCGCTCGTCGCGCCGGCCTGGACCTGGATCGGACGCGGGCCGCGGTCCACCGCCTGCTGCACAGCGAGCCGAAGATCCTGCACGAGGTACCGGACACGAGCCGGACCGATCTGGGGCCGGTGTACGAACTGGCGCCGCGGACCTGACTCCTCAGGCAGGTCAGCAGACCGGCCCCCAGGAGTCGGCCGTCGGTGCCGGGTGCCGTCGACCCGGTGCTACCGGGGCTCGCGCATGTGCTCGGCGACTCCCGCGGGGGCGTGCGTGCTGGCCTGCTCGGCCGCCCGGCTCGCCGACCGGCCCGCCCCGGGGTCGACGGGCACCGACCGCACCACCTCCGCACGGTTGCGGTACTCGACCGGCGGGATGGCCCGCAGGCTGCGGACCACCGCATCGGGTGCGCCCGCCCGCTCGGCGGCGGCGACCAGCACCTCCTTGCCGGCCGGGTAGTCGACGTCCACCAGGTACTGCAGGACCTGGTCGGGGGTGGTCGCATCGGTCACGGGGATTGCCTTCCTGGTCGGGGCCCTCGGGGGGTCAGCCGTGGGACCCGACCGCGGCGATCGCCGCGTCGATCCGCCGGGCGAGGTCGACGTCCATGTCGGTCACGCGGTCGAGCGAATGCGTCCAGACCTCGAAGGTGACCGTGTCCTGCAGTTGCTCGACGCGCGCGTGGTGGGTCATGTCCAGCTCGGCGCGGGCGACGGCGTCGCGCAGTGGCCGATGCCGGTCGGGCGGGAGCACGACGGTGCGCCGCAGCCGGTGTTCATCACCCTCCCAGCCCTCCAGGGCCGCGAGCGCGCGGTCGATCTCATCCCGCTCGAGCAGTCGCGGGGTCAGCCCGATCAGCACCCCGGAACCGCGTGGCGGAACCCCCTGGTCGATCGGTGCGAACAGCTCCTCAGCGTCCGGCAGTCGCCGGGCGAGGACGCCGGCCACCTCCGGTTCGGAGCCGGCCAGTGTGGAGAGGACCGCCTGGGTGTAGAACCGGGCCCGCTCGGCCGGGCATCCGGACCCGGCGCTCACCGCGGAGACCAGGGCGGCGCCGCTGTCGGGGTGCACGGACTGCGCCTGGGTCTCAGCGGCGCCGCGGAGGGAGCCGGGCAGGACCGCGGCCAGCCGGTCGCGGTCGGGCTCCTCCAGTGACGCGGCCACTGCGGCGATGACCGCCTCCACCGCCCGGCGAGCCTCCTCGGTGTCGGCCGCGCCGAGCTGCGCTCCCACGGTCTGGACGAACGTCGCGTACTGGATCACCGGGCTCCTCCTGACCTGGTGCGGCCCTGCTCTTCCGGTCGCGGCCGATGCCTGAGCGCGGAGGAGCTCAGGCCATCGGTCCGACCAGCTCCCGGTACTCCTGCGGCAGCTGGGACAGGACGTCGTCGAACTCCCCGGGCGTGACTGCTTCCCGCACCGTGGTCAGGACGGCGACGGCCCCGCTCCGGGCTTCCTCGGGTCCGACGTCCCCACGTTCCGCGACGCGGCGCACGAACTCGTCGACGCCGAACGCCTCCGCCTCTTCGCGCGGGGGACGCAAGTCGTCCTGGAGCCGGGCCGGCAACTGCGCGGCGAGGTCCTGGGCCTCACCGCCGCTGATGCGATCGGCGAGGGTCCGCAGGGTGGCGTGCTCGATCCGCTCCGCTGTCGCCTCTGGCAGCCCGGCCCGCTCGGCCGCGGTCCGCGTGAACGTCGCGTAGTCCATGTCCGCTCCCGGAGGCGCCGTCGGGCGCCGGTCGTAGAGATTCCGTCGATCGACCGCGGCTCAGACGCTAGGACCGTTCCTGGCGCGCGGACATCGGTCGATCGGCCGATGTCGTCCCGGGCGGGGGACCTGCTCCGCTTCCGGGCCGGCCCCGGCCCGGTATCGGCATGTCTGCCGATACCGGGCGCCACGCCGCGCCGGGTGCAATCAAGGGCCCCGGCTCCAGCCGGTGGCGAGGGGACCATGACGAGGAGGCAGCGTGAAGGCAGTCGTGTACGACGGACCCCGCCAAGTCAGCGTCAAGGACGTGCCGGACGCCCGCATCGAGCGGCCGACCGACGTCCTGGTACGGATCACGTCGGCGAACATCTGCGGTTCGGACCTGCACATGTACGAGGGCCGGACCGACTTCGAGCCCGGCCGCTGGTTCGGGCACGAGAACATGGGCCAGGTGGTCGAGGTCGGCGACGGGGTCGACAAGGTGCGGGTGGGCGACTGGGTCGTGCTGCCGTTCAACATCGCCTGCGGACACTGCAAGAACTGCGAGCGCCAGCTCACGAACTACTGCCTCACCGCGCAGCCCAAGCCGGAGTGGGCCGGCGCCGCGTACGGCTTCGCCGACATGGGCCCGTACGGCGGGGGGCAGGCCGAGCTGCTGCGCGTGCCCTGGGGGGACTTCAACTGCCTTCGGCTGGGCGAGGACGCCGAGCAGCGGCAGACCGACTACGTGATGCTGGCCGACATCTTCCCGACCGGCTACCACGCCACCGAGATGGCCGGCGTACAGCCCGGCGACCAGACGGTGATCTACGGCGCCGGCCCGGTAGGGCTGATGGCCGCCCTCTCGGCGACCATCCGCGGGGCCAGCAAGGTGATGGTCGTCGACCGGCAACCCGACCGGCTGCGGCTGGCCGAGTCGATCGGGGCCATCGCCATCGACGACTCGAAGGTCGATCCCGTGCAGGCCGTCCTCGACGAGACGATGGGGCTGGGCGCGGACAACGGCTGCGAGTGCGTCGGCTACCAGGCGCACGAGCCCGACGGGCAGGAGCAACCGGAACTGACGCTCAACCGGCTGGTCGCCTCGGTGCGGTTCACCGGCAAGATCGGCGTCGTCGGGGTGTACGTCCCGCAGGACCCCGGCGCGCAGGACGAGCTGGCCAAGCAGGGCAAGGTCGCATTCGACTACGGCATGTACTGGTTCAAGGGCCAGAAGATGGGCAGCGGCCAGGCACCGGTGAAGAGGTACAACCGGCAGTTGCGCGACCTGATCGCCGCCGGCAAGGCCGAGCCGTCGTTCATCGTGAGCCACGAGCTGCCCCTCGACCGCGCGCCGGAGGCCTACGAGCACTTCGACAAGCGGGACGACGGCTGGACGAAGGTCGTCCTCCACCCGGCGATGGCGGGGGCGGGCGCCTGACATGGCAGGAGAGCTGAACGGACGGCGGGTCGCCATCCTCGCGGCCGACGGCGTGGAGCGGGTGGAGCTGGAGCGGCCGCGGCAGGCGCTGGAGGAGGCGGGCGCCCGCACCGTGGTCGTCTCCATCTCCAGCGGCGAGATCCAGGCACGCGACCACGACCTCGAGGACGCCGGCACCTTCGCGGTCGACCAGCTGGTCGGCGCGGCGTCGGTCGACGACTACGAGGCGCTGCTCCTGCCGGGCGGGACGGTGAACCCGGACAAGCTGCGGATGCAACCCGCGGCCGTGCAGTTCGTCCGGGACTTCGTCCAGTCGGGCAAGCCGGTCGCCTCGATCTGCCACGGCCCGTGGAACTTCGTCGAGGCCGACGTCGCGCGCGGGCGCCGGCTGACCTCGTGGCCGAGCGTGCGCACCGACCTGCGCAACGCCGGGGCGGAGGTCGTCGACGAGGAGGTCGTCACTGACGGCAACATCACGACCAGCCGGTCGCCCGACGACCTGCCGGCCTTCTGCGAGCGCATCGTGCAGGAGTTCGCGCGGGCCCCGCAGGCCGCCGCCGCGGTCGGTCGCTCATGACCAGCTCCATCGGGAGCGTCGCGTCCCTCGCCGCCCGCGCCGGCGGAAGCGTCGTCCGACAGGTGCGGTCGGCCGTCGACCCCACCGCTGCCCGGCCGGCCGGTGGGGGCCAGCCGGCGTCCGGGTGGCTCGTGGTGACCGTGTTCGGGGACCAGTCCGACGTCGACACCGCACGGCTGCCCGCACCCCTGGCGGAGTTCGGCGAGCAGATCGAGGTCCGCGTCCGCCCGGCCGCCGGAGGCAAGGGCACCGAGCTCGGCGCCCGGCTGCGCACCCAGCCCTCCGGCAGCGCTCTCGGCCGGCTCACGGGCAGCGATCCGCAGGCCGACCTGCGGTCCGCGCTGCGCCGGGCCAAGCAGCTCCTGGAGGTGGGCGAGGTGCTGGCGGTCGACCCCGCACCGCACGGCAAGCGGACCGCGACCCCCGGCGGCGCGCTCCTGGAGGCCTGGACCAGGGTGGCGCCCAAGGCAGGTGTGCGATGAAGGCGGTGACCTGGCGCGGGGTCAACGAGATCGGCGTCGAGGACGTCCCCGAGCCCACGATCCTCAACAGCCACGACATCATCCTCGAGGTGGGGCTGACTGCGACCTGCGGGTCCGACCTGCACCTGATGGGCGGCTACATCCCCGCCATGCGGGCGGGGGACGTGCTGGGCCACGAGTTCATGGGCACGGTCGCCGAGGTCGGGCCCGCTGTCACGAAGCACCGGGTGGGCGACCGCGTGGTGGTGGTGTCCTTCACCAGCTGCGGGCAGTGCTGGTACTGCCGGCAGGGGCTGTGGTCGCTGTGCGACAACGGCAATCCGAATCCAGGGATCACCGAGGCGCTGTGGGGCCAGGCGATCGGCGGCTGCTACGGGTACTCGCACGCACTGGGGGGCTGGGCGGGTAGCCACGCGCCGTACATCCGGGTGCCCTATGCCGACCAGGGGGCCTTCGCGATCCCGGACGGCGTCTCCGACGAGCGGGCGCTGTTCGCCTCCGACGCAGCACCCACCGGCTGGACGGGCGCGCACCAGGCCGGGGTCCAGGCGGGGGACGTCGTCGCTGTGTGGGGGGCCGGCGGCGTGGGACAGATGGCTGCCCGTGCGGCCATGCTCATGGGGGCCGAGGAGGTCGTCGTCATCGACCGGTACGACAACCGGCTCGAGCAGGTCCGGACGCACGTCGGGGCGGAGACCGTCGACTACGAGGAGGTGGACGTCCCCGCCGAGCTGCGCGAGATGACCGGTGGCCGAGGCCCGGACGTCTGCATCGAGGCGGTGGGCATGGAGGCGCACAGCCCTGGCCCCCAGTACCTGTACGACCAGGTCAAGCAGCAGATGCGGCTGCAGACGGACCGACCCACGGCGGTGCGGGAGGCGATCTACGCCTGCCGCAAGGGGGGAACGGTGTTCACCCTCGGCGTCTTCGCCGGCCTCGTCGACAAGTTCCCTCTCGGCGCGGTGATGAACAAGGCGCTGACCCTGCGCGGCGCCCAGCAGCACGGGCACCGCTACATCCCGGAGATCCTCGACCGCATGAGCCGGGACGAGGTGAGGACCGAGCACCTCGCCACGCACGTGATGCCGCTCGACGACGGGCCGAAGGGCTACCGGATGTTCAAGGAGAAGGAGGACGGGTGCGTCCGTGCGGTGTTCCGTCCGGGTGGCTGAGGCGCCGACGGGCGGCCCCCCCCGGTCCCCGGCGCCGAGCCGGACGGTGGACCGGCGCGGGACCGTCGCCGGCCCGGTGCGGAGCTGTTGAGTGAGCGTCGCGCCCGGCAGGACGGCGGTGGAGGCGGGCCTGCGGCCGACGATCCTGTCGTGGCGCCGCCTGCTGATCTGTCTCGGCGGCGGCCTCCTCGCGGCCGCGCTCACCACTGTCGCCGGCGTCCCTCAGATGGCGGTACTCGTCGGCTGGGCCGTCGCCGCCGGGGGCCTGCTGCTCTGGGTGTGGCGGATCAGCTGGCCCCGCGGCCCGGAGGGGACCAAGCGGCTGGCCGAGGAGGAGGGGCGCACCCGCGTCACGGACACTGTCGTGCTGAGCGCGGCGGTGGCCAGCCTCGCCGCCGTCGTGGAGGCGCTCGTCCGGTCCGGCACGGGGGACGCCGTCGGCGTCGCGACCGTGCTGCTCGGCGTCCTGGTGGTGATCCTGTCCTGGGCGCTTGTCAACACCGTCTTCGCTCTCAAGTACGCGCGTCTGTACTACTCCGGCGGGGACGGTGGCATCGACTTCGGCCAGCGGGAACCGCCTACCTACAGCGACTTCGCCTACGTCGCGTTCACCGTCGGGATGAGCTTCGCCGTACCGGACACCCAGCTCGCGGCCACGTCGATCCGCAAGGTCGCCCTCGGGCACGCTCTGCTGTCCTATCTGTTCGGCACCGTGGTGATCGCCGTGGCGGTCAACCTCGTGACCAACCTGGGGCAGCAGGGATAGGCCCGTGGTGAGGCGCGGTCCAGGGCGGCCCCGGCCCGACCAGGAGCACGATGGCCCGGTGGAGCAGAGCACGAGGATCGACGTCCAGGCCCCGGTCCAGCAGGTGTGGGAGGTGCTGCGCGAGGTCGAGCGGTGGCCCGAGTGGGCGCCGACGGTGACCGCGGTGCGACGCCTCGACGACGGGCCGCTCGCCGTCGGGTCCCGGGCCCGGGTGGAGCAGCCCCGGATCCCTCCGACCGAGTACGTGGTGACCGAGCTGGAGCCGGGCCGCTCTTTCACCTGGGTGGCCGCCGGTCCCGGCGTCCGCACCACCGCCCGGCACCTGCTCGAGGAACTCGGCACCGGCAGCACGCGCGTGACGCTGGCGGTGGAGCAGGCCGGGCCCGTGGGCGCGGTGATGGGACGGTTCTACCGCCGCCTCACCGATCGCTACCTGGCCGCCGAGGCCGAGGGGATCAAGGCCAGGAGCGAAGGGCGGGTGTGAACCGACCGCTCACCGGGTGCGGCGGCCGAACAGGCGCCGGTACCAGGGACGCCGTTCCTCACGGCGCTCCGTGGCGTCGGCGTCCCTCGCCGACGCCGGGGCCGCCACCTCTGCGCCGGCTCCGCCGGCCCGCGCGGTGGTCACCGGAAGGGACTGGCCCCGGCCGGTCACCGTGAGGGTGATCGTCGCGTCCTTCCCCAGGATCCCGGCGGCCGTCCGCGGGAACGGGATGTTCCCCCGCCACCTGCCCGGGGCCTCGACCGTGTCCGCTATCAGGAAGGCCTCACCCGGCACCCACGCGCGGATGGCGCCGGGGATGACGGAGTTCCACGTGGCCCACACCCGTGGTCCTCTGGTTCCGTCCCCAGGGGCGAAGTCGACGACGAGGGTGTCGTCGAAGTCGGCCGTCTGCTCCAGGTGGTCCCCGAAATTGAAGATGCCGCCCTTCTCCCGGATCGAGAGCAGACGCAGCCGCAGGGCGTGGCGGAGCGCGCCCCCCGCCCTGCCCTCCGGGCGCGCTGCCTTGCTCGAGAGAAAGGTCGTCAGCAGAGGAACCGGCGTGTCGGCGCTGTCCTCGGACTCCCGCCACTCGATCTGGACCGGGCAGTGGTGGGCAGTCGTCTGTTCGTGCATGAGGACGGGCAGGCCACGGATGGCCAGCTGGCTCTCCAGGTGCCAGACGATCTCGTCGTCCGGCGTGCCCCGGACCCGTAGCCCGTGGAGTTCGACGTCGATCTCCAGGTCGCCGAAGAGGAATCGACGCAGGTTCTGGTATCCCTCCTCGGAGTTGACCAGGCCGTAACGACCGCTGTGGCTCCGGTGGACGAACGCGCGGTGGGCATCTTTCACGTATGCGTTGTCGATCTGCACCAGGCCGTCGCTGCGGGCTCCGACGGCCTTGGACGACAGGCCGAGCGCGACGTCGTAGTCCTCGGGGTTGGTGCCGACCAGGCAGAAGACCCGCTCGACCGGGAACCCGTCCGCCGGCATCTCCTGCGCCTTCCAGTTCTCCGGTCGCTCGCCGGCCTGGTCCGTCTCCGGCGTCAGGTACCGGTACATCCGGTCCGGCCCGAAGATCTCCGCGCCGTTGACGTCGAAGAAGTCACGCAGCCGCTCGACCATCCCGAAGCCGACGGAGAACTCGATGCCGCCGTGCGGGGTGCCGTACGTGAACAGGCGGTCGACGTACTCGGTGGCTGCGGACGGCCCGCCGCCGGTGATCTCGGGGATGAAGCGCTGGATCATCGACCGGCAGATGAGGCCGCCCATGGAGTGCGCGACGAGGTGCACGCGCGGGGCTCCGGTCTTCGCGAGCACGAGCTGCACGAGGGCGAAGAGATCCTTGGCTGCTTCCTCCAGGGTGAACTTCTCCGGGTGGCTGCCGAGGGTGGACGCGGCCTCGTCGTAGAAGCGGTGGATCCAGATGGTCATCGGGGAGACGGATCCATCCGTCCGGCCCTCCAGGTAGGCCTTCTGGCCTCCCTGGACGAGCAGGGAGTAGGTCTCGTCCGGGCCGTCGTGAGCGTCGAGGAGGAGCCGCAGCATCGGGCTCTCGAACTGGTGGAAATGCGGCCGGCTGTCCGTGCCACCGCCGACGCGCACGTGCACCGAACCCTCGTTGAAGCCGTAGAACGGATCGTCCACGGCCTTGTTGATCCCGGACGTCGCACCAGCGAATCCGCGCACGTAGACGATGGGCAGCTTCACGCTCGAACAACTCCCTCGGCGAGGGTGGTGGAGGGCGGCCCATGAGTTCACCGGGACCCGTGGCCGGTCAACGGCCGCATCGACGGCGTCGGCCCCGTTGCCGCGCCGTGTGCGCTGCGTCAGGGCCGCACCCCAGCCTGTGATCGCGACGCGCCGGTTTCCCGACCGCCGGAGAGTCATCGGTGATCTCATGTCGAGAAGTCCCGGCCGGCTCCGCTCACCAGGTGAAGGGCCCCGACAGGCGAGGCCCGAGACACCAGGAGATCCCCATGCCGAAGTACCTGCTCCTCAAGCACTACCGCGGCGGCCCGGAGGCGCACCGTCCCTTCGCGCCGATGGACCAGTGGGCCCCCGAGGACGTCGAGGCGCACTTCGCCTTCCTCGGGCACGTCCGTGCGCTGCTCGAGAAGAACGGTGAACTCGTGGACGTGCAGGCGCTGACGTCGGCACAGACGTGGGTGCGCTACGGCGGCCCGGACGCCGCCCCGGTCACCACCGACGGGTCGCTGCCCGAGACCAGCGATCTGGTCGCGGGCTGGTACCTCGTCGACGTCGAGTCGCGGGAACGCGCGCTGGAGATCGCGGCCTACATCTCCTCGGAGCCCGGCCCCGGCGGGACGCCGTTGCACGAGTGGATCGACGTCCGGGAGGTCATGTCCGACGCGCACTCGGACGACTGACCCGGCCGTGATCGACGAGCCGACGCCACCGCTGGACGAGGGCGCGCTGCGGGCCCTCGTCCCCCGGGTGCTCGCCGGTCTCGTCCGGCGGGGGGAGGACTTCGACGCCGCCGAGGACGCGCTGCAGGAGGCGCTCCTGGAGGCGCTCCGGGTCTGGCCGGAGCACCCACCTCGCGATCCGCGTGCCTGGCTGTCGACGGTCGCGACCCGGCGGCTCGTCGACGCCCGCCGCAACGAGGCCGCGCGGTCCCGCCGAGAGGAGGCGACCTACGCCGAGCCGCCGGCCGGCGCGACCGAGGAGGGCGACGACACCCTCTTCCTGCTCTTCTGCTGCTGCGCCCCCGACCTCCCGCCGGCGTCCCAGGTGGCGCTCACCCTGCGCGCCGTCGGCGGCCTCACGACCCGGGAGATCGCCGACGCGTTCTACGTGCCGGAGGCGACGATGGCGCAGCGGATCAGCCGGGCCAAGCGCGCTCTGCAGGGCCGCCCGCTCGACCAGCCCGGGGACCTCGCCGTCGTGCTGCGGGTGCTCTACCTCGTCTACACGGCCGGCCATGCGGACCGGGTGGACCTGGCCGGCGAGGCGATCCGACTCGCCCGCCAGCTCACCCTCGCCACCGAGGAACCGGAGGCCCGCGGGCTCCTGGCGCTCATGCTCCTCAACCACGCGCGCCGCCGGGCGCGACTGGACTCCGAGGGGCGCATCGTCCCGCTCGACCGACAGGACCGCGGCCTCTGGGACACCCGGGAGATCGCCGAGGGAGTCCGCGTCCTGCAGTCGGCGCTGGCCGCCGAGCGCCCCGGCCGCTACCAGGCCGAGGCGGCCATCGCCGCCCTGCACGACGACGCGGCGAGCGCCGGGGAGACGGACTGGCCGCAGGTCCTCGCCTGGTACGACGACCTCGTCGCTCTCACCGACGACCCCGTGCGCCAGGATCCCGCCGCCGTGCTGGGGCGCGCGGTCGCGGTCGGCCACGTCCACGGCGCCGCCGCCGGGCTGCGGGAGACCGACCGGCTGCGCGAGGTGCTCGGCGAGCGGCACCGGTGGCACGCCGTCCGCGGCCACCTGCACGAGCTCGGCGGTGACCTGCCCGCCGCAGCCGACGCGTACGCCGAGGCCGCCCGTCGCGCCACGCACGTGGCCGAGCGCGACCACCTCGTCGGTCAGGCCGCCCGCGCGCGGGCCGCCGGAACGCGGAGGACGGACGCATGACGATCCAGCGCCACGGTCCGCGGCACGGAGGGATCATCGTCGTCCTGATGGCGCGGATCGGCTGAGGTCTGCGTCAGTCGTGCGCCCGGCACCAGCTCTGCAGCTCCTCGCGAGCCTCGCGCCACGGATCCGCGTCGCTCTCGTCGAGGACCTCGCGCGTGGCGAGGCCGTCGTGCAGCGCGGTCACTGCCGCCATGGCGGGGCGGGCCGCCGATGGCAGCCCGGCGCCCATCCGGTTCGCGGCCTGCTGCGCCCGGTGCCACGCCGCCCGGATCTCGGCAGCAGCCGCCGCGCGGTCGCCTCCACCCCCGCCCTCGGCGAGTGCCAGCGTCTCGTAGCCGATCACGGCATCGGTCAGTGCCTCGATCACGCCGTCGCAGGCCACCGCCATCGCTGACTCGCCATCGGAGGCTGCCGCCTCCGCGTCTCCCACGGGCCCGGCCCCGTCGACAGCCGCCTCGTCCGGCGCGGGCGGTGCAGGGTCCGGAGGTGCGGGGTCGGGAGGTGCAGGGTGGGGAGGTGCGGGGTCGGGAGGTGCAGGGTCGGGAGGTGCGGGGTCCGGAGGCGCCGGGTCCCACGGGGCAGGGGCGGGCGGATCGGCGTCGCTGGGGCCGGCCGAGGTCGGGCGCGGAACCTCGGTCACCCGGCTCGTGTCCGCGAGCGGGTCGTCGCCGCTCCGGGAGGTGCAGCCGCACAGCACGAGGACGACGGCGAGCGCCCACGTCGGTCGCCGTCCTCGCGAGCGCATGCCCGACGGTGGCAGCCCGCTCTCGATCGGTCGGCAGGACGGCGTCATGGCCGGTCCGGTGTCCGTCGTGCCGTGACGCAGCGGCACGGACAGCCCCGGATCGCGTTGACGTCCGCGTTCACCCGGCTGGGCGACATGGGGCCCCCGGCGCTCAAGTGCGGTGCCGCGGCGCCCGACGTTCTGGACAGGAGTCCAACTCGGGGCGCGGGGGTCGATGGTGATCGTCAGGTGCAAGGCCACGGCGGCCGCGCCGGATCTGCACGTCGTCACCGAGGTGGCGGGCGTGCTGGATCGCCGTGCCGCGCTGAAGCACCCGCCGGTCACCCTGGCCGTCTCCGACGCCGTGGCGCTGGGGATCGCGGGCATCTTCCGGAGTCCGACGCCCTCGGGGGAGGTGCTGGGCCGCTTCTATCGGACCGGTTCGGTCGACAGTGCGCAACTGATCGAGGCGGCGAGGACCGAACAGGGGTACGCGTCGCCGGAAGGCCACGCGGCTCTGTACTGCCTCATCGGATGGGTGAACGCGCAGCTGCACACCCGTCGGGCCGACGACTTCGAACCGGGGGAGAAACCCCCGGGATGGACGAATCGGCAGGTCAACGCGCGATCGTGACCGTGGTCGACGTCCGTCGTCACACCGGTCCCAAAAAACTCAGGGGTTTCAGCTCAACCTTCACATCGATCCCGCCGTAACCACCTGCAGCAAGGCCTCGGCTACACGGACGCAGCCGGGGAGAAGTAACCCTTCCAAGGAGGAAACACCGTGGGTCTGCGCGTCAACAACAACATCGCGGCGCTCAACGCGTACCGCAACCTGTCCGTCACCGACGGCCAGATGAGCAAGTCGCTGGAGAAGCTGTCCTCCGGTTTCCGTATCAACCGCGCTGCCGATGACGCAGCCGGGCTGGCCATCTCCGAGGGACTCCGGTCCCAGATCGGTGGCCTGAAGGTCGCCGTCCGCAACACCCAGGACGGCATCTCGGTCGTGCAGACCGCTGAAGGTGCGCTCACCGAGACGCACAGCATCCTCC
>NZ_SPQM01000010.1 GCF_004570345.1 Blastococcus sp. CT_GayMR20
CCCACCCAGTCCCGGCGGAGAGTTGCGTGCGGGTGGAGCAACTGGCGGGTGACGACTGGAGGAAGGTCTGCGCCTGGAAGTCGGGGCGCTGACCAGTGACCCAAGGCGGGCCCAGTCAGGGACCAGGCTTGTTGCAGGGTCAGAGTTGCGGCGGACCCTGGCTGTGCATGTGCCGGTCGAGCCGGTTCGGCCAGCGCAGCTTCCACTGCGCGCGAACGCCTCGTTGACGACGGATCGAAGGATGTCCGGCGTGGATTCACCAGGGCGGCAATGCCTGGCAGCATCCCAGGACCGCCTCGTCGAAGGCGGGGCGTCCGACGTCGGACATCGCCGGAACGGTTGTCAGTCGATGGATGGGCCAGGAAGCTCCCGCCATAGGGCGCGCCACTCGCGTGGCGTCGCCCCGTAGCGTTCGCGGAAGCGCCGGCTGAAGTGGGTGGCGTCGGCGAAGCCGTAGCGATGCGCGACCGACGTGATGGCCTCTCGGCCAACTGCCAGCTGGCGGCTGGCGCGTTCCAGACGTTGGCTCATGACCCACTCTGCGAGGCCCTGGTCGCTGTGGGCGGACCACAAGTAGTACAGCTGTCGCACGGAGATGTAGTGAGCGGCCGCGACCTGTGTGGCCGACAACGAAGGATCGCCGAGGTGCTCCAGCACGTATTGCTCGACGCGCATCGGAATAGAGCTGTGAAGTGTGTCGACGGCTTCCGGAGCCGTCCCTCCGGCCGTGGCGACCAGAGTCCGGGTCAGATCGACGGTGACCTCGCGGAGGGCCTGCGCTGCGGGCGTGTCCTCGAGTGACGGCAGGGCGGCACAGCAGCGGACGATGTGTCGGAGCAGGAGCTCGTAGATCGGGCTTGCCTGCGGATTTCGTACCGCTCGCCGGATCACCTTGCTCGGGAGGCCGAGGTCGCGCTGATCGATCATGAAGCCGAAGATGTTGTGGCCGTCAGGCTGGGCTTGGCTGTGCGGCTCGGTCGTGTCGTACAGCAGCAGGGCGCCCGGGTGACAACGAAACTCGTCTTCCCGGCGCGTGAACGTGGTGACGCCGTGGGCGGCGTAGGCAATCACAAGGTGGGCGTCGGGGGTGGCGTCGACTTCGTGCGCACCCCGGACGCCGCGTATCGCTGAGCCTTGCGCCTGCAGCACCTTGAGTCCGCCCAGCGACCAGGACGCCGTCCACGTCTGCATGTCTGCAACCGGACGGCTGAGATCGAACTTCATCGGCGTCGACACGCCCTCGAGGAACACCGACATCGCCTGGCAACGCTGGAGTGCGGTCATTCTCGTCGTGTCGAGGAGCACCGCCACAGTGGTCCCTCTCGGTTGTCGGTGCAGGGAGCACCGTTGTGGCCGTTGGGATGCACCACGAGGTCCGGCGTCCATGGGAGCCGGGCACCGCTGGATGGCGCGAGGGTAGTGAATTCGGCGTCCCGTGCGTACCGGATCGTTGCGCACGATGTCTTGCTCATCGTGCAGTTGTCGGGTCTGACGCAACGGCGCCGTGGCGAACGACCGCGGGCGGCGAGCACGTTGGCTCAGGCGACCGCCGGCGCAAACGTCGGTACGGGGGCGGAGGTGTCGTGCAGGGCCGCCTGCAGAACCGCATTGGCCTGAGCGACCGCGGCCCTGGCCGCATTGGTCTCGTGCAGGGCGTTGAGCATGACGAAGTCGTGAATGATCCCGGCGTAGCGGACTGCTGTTGTCGGCACCCCGGCGGCGCGCAACCTGGCCGCGTATGCCTCGCCCTCGTCGCGCAGAACGTCGGCCTCGGCGGTTATCACCAGCGCCGGGGGCAGCCCGGCCAGCTGCCCGAGGGTTGCCCGTAGCGGGGACGCAGTGATCTGGGCGCGCTCATCCGGGTCGGTCGTGTACTGATTCCAGAACCACTTCATGCCGTCACGGGCGAGGAAGTAGCCTTCGGCGAACTGCTCGTAGGAGCCGGTGTCGAACGCGGCGTCCGTCACCGGGTAGAAGAGCACCTGCTGCACGAAGGAGACGTCACCCCGTTCCTTGGCCAGCAGCGTCAGCGCAGCCGCCATGTTGCCGCCGACCGAGTCACCGGCGACCGCGATCCGGGCGGGGTCCAACGAGCGCTCCGCGCCCGCCTGTGCCAGCCATGCGGCGACGGCGTAGCACTGTTCGATGGCAACCGGGTACCGAGCCTCGGGTGAGCGGTCGTACTCCGGGAAGACGACGGCAGCGTGCGCGCCCAGGGCGA
The DNA here is from genome assembly GCF_004570345.1 of Blastococcus sp. CT_GayMR20. The sequence continues at coordinate 2,222 of NZ_SPQM01000010.1, forward strand.
GATCGCGGACGAGCCGGTCGTGGGTGTGCGCGTCCCCGAAGACCCACCCGGCGCCGTGGACGTAGACGATGACCGGCAGCACATCATCGGTACCGGGCGGTCGGACGATGCGCGCCCGGACCGATCCGGTGGGCCCGCCCGCGACGGAGATCCACTCTTCGGCGACTGCCGGCTTGAAGATCTCGCTGCTCTGCACCCCGTCGACGGTCGTGCGGCCGTCTTCCGGAGCCAACTGGTAAAGGTACGGGGGAGCCGCCGTTGCCTCGACGAAAGCCTGGGCGGCGGGCTCGAGGGACAGTTGGTGCGGGTTGGCGGGCATGACGGACCTCTGTCGTGTCGGTGGACATGGCGATGCGGACCGGGCCGGTCGGCCGATGTGGCCGACCGTGCCTGCTTGGTCGGGCGCTGGCGGTCAGACGGCTTCCGGCATGCGGCTGTGCGCCTTCACGAAGTTCAGGGCGGTGTCGGCCACCTCGCGCCAGCCCGAGTCGATGGTCAGCGAGTGGCCGCGGTTGGGCAGCTCCACGAATTCGGTGATGGCGGTGTTGTGCTTCTGGTGCTTGTAGGCGCCATGGCTGAGGGCGCGGGGCACCTGGTGGTCCTTCTCGCCGGAGATGATCAGCAGCGGCCCGCGGTCGGCGGCGTGCGTGTTCACCTTGATCTCTGTGAACGGGTTCAGGTTCGCCGCGACCGCCTGGAAGATCGGGACGCCCGAACCGGCGACGTGGAACTCCTCGTAGAGCCGCCGTGCCTCCTCCTCCGACAGCGCGTTACCCCAGCCGTAGGTGAACTGTTCGAAGGTCAGCGCGATCGCGCGTCCGCGGTTGGCCGGGTTGCTGAGCACCGCGGCCGAGGCCTTGATGGTCGACGTCGGCACGGGCAGCACTCCGCGGAAGGGAGACGGGTCGATCGCCACCGTCGTCACCGAGAGTCCCTCGGCTGCGAGCATCTGCGCGAACAGGCCGCCGAAGGAGTGCCCGACGACGGCCGGCTTGCGGTCCAGGCGCCCGATGGCCTCGGCGTAGTGGTCCGTGACCTGATGCACCATCTTGCGCGCGAACACGTCCGGGTTCGCGCGGGCCTCCTGCACGGTCTCCGGGTCGTCCGGCCAGCCCGGCGCCACGGTTGTGAAGCCTGCCGACTCGAACACATGGCGCCAACGGTCCCAGCTGCTGGCCAGCAACCACAGGCCGTGTACGAACAACACCGGCCGTCTTCCGCTGGCGTTCGCGTCGTCGATCTCGTGCAGCTCCCTGCTGGTGAGGGTGTCCGGCATGTCTCCTCCTCCGGCGCGGACCCCGGCGGGGTCTGATGACGCCCGACGCTAGGAGGCACGTGTGGTGCGGTCTGGTACTTGAGCGCAGAGTTCCATGCTCAACCGGCAGACTCGTATCGCCTCAGAGCCCTCCGATTACGTGGCCGACGGCTACGAGGCGGGGCGCACGGAGAGCGGCCGGCGTCGCTTCTGGGGCCAGGCAACAGGACCCCGCGACGGCGGGATCGACGCGGGCCGGTCAGTCCGGCATGGAGGTCAGCGGTGCGACGGCTGCCAGCGCGGGGAGAATCTCGCGACCGAGCCGCCGGATGGTGGCGATCCCCTCGTCGGCGCTCATGGTGGGCCACTGCGGACGGAAGAGGAGAGGGTCGACCGGCAGCGTGGTGACGATGTCGGTCAGCGCGGCGATGACCTCGTCCGGAGTGCCGAGGACGGCGTGGTCGGACACCGCCTGCTCGAAGTCGCCCCGCAGGTCGGCGTCCTTCAGCACGTCCAGCCCGCGGTCCCGGTAGGTCAGGTACCGCGCCTGCGTCACCTTCGCGTAGCCCTCGACCGCCGCCTCGTGCGTGTCGGCGACGAAGATGTTGCGGCGCAGGGGCTGCGGACCGAAGGGCTTGCCACGGGCCGCGAAACCGGCTCGGACGATCTCGAAGCGTTCGCGCACCTGGGCGACGGTCGTCTCGGGAGGCACCGTGAAGGCGTCGCCGAACCGCCCGGCCCGGCGGGCACCCGCATCGCTGTGCGCGCCGATCCAGATCGGCGGGTGTGGCTGCTGCACCGGCAGGAGATGCGGCCGAACCCCCTCCAGGTTCCAGAACCGCCCGTGGTGGGTGACCTCCTCCTCCGTCCAGAGCCGGACCATGATGTCGAGGATCTCGTCGGTGCGCGGCGCACGTTCCCGGAACGGGATCTCGAAGTCGCGGAACTCGTCGGGCCGGTACCCGATGCCCGCCCCGACGACCAGTCGCCCCTCCGTCACGACGTCGAGGGTCGCCAGCTCCTCGGCGAGCATCACCGGGTGGTACAGCGGCGTGATGAGCACGCTGGTCACCAGGCGGACGTGCGGGTCCACGTGCGCCGCGAGCCGGGCGAGCAACGGCACCGGCTGCAGGTAGCTGAGGTCGCCGTAGAGGAAGTGCTGGCCGAAGGTGATGTGGGTGAAGCCGGCCTCCTGTGCCGCGTCGACGACGCGCAGCGTGTCCTCGAACTGCTGCCGCGGGCTGACGGTCTTGGGGATGTCGGTCATGAGGAGACCTACGTGCACCATGCTTGCCGCTCCCTGACGCTGGTCGTCTCGATGGCTGTCACGTGCGGGGGTTCGTGCTGGCGATGATCACGCTGCGGGTCGCGTCCCCGAGGAGAGTGGCCACCTCGGCGGCCGCTCGGGCTCGGAGGTCAGCCGACAGGACCTCGACGGAGATCGGTGCCTGCACGCCCATACCCCGGAGCAGGCGCAGGAAGGACGTCAGGTCGAAGTCGCCTTCGCCGGGTGGCAGCCGGTTCAGCACGGTGTCGGTGATGAAGTCGGGGTCCTGCGGGGAGCGGGGTCCGTCGTCAAGCTGGATCATGATCACCCGGTCGGGATCCATCGCGCGGAGCAGGTCGTCGTCCGCGCGGCCCCGGAAGTGGTGCCAGCTGTCGACGCACAACCCGCCGTTGGGGCGGCCGGCTGCCGCCACGACGCGTTGGGCGACGCCGGCGTCCGGGACGTTCGTGGTGGGAACGAACTCCAGGGCCACCAGCAGGCCGGATTCCGCTGCGCGATCACAGAGCCCCGCGAACCTCTCCGCCGCATCCTCCTCGAGAACGTCGGTGCCGAAGGTGCCGACGGCCTGCAGATGGCGGGCACCGAAAGCCTCGGCCATCTCGAAGAAGGTCGCTTCCGTCTGCCGGTCCGTATAGCGGAGGTGGGGGGTCGGCGCGGTCCCGACCAGCGCGTCGGGCGCCGAGAAGCCCGTGAAGACGGTCAGCTCGGCCAGGCGTAAGCCATGGCGGTCCAGCGCCTCGCGCATCTGGGAGACCGCGTACCCCTCATCGCGCAGGCGCAGGTACTCCGCCACCGACAGGCCGATCCCGTCGAAGCCTCCGGCCACTGCCGCACCTAGCCGCTCCTCGAACGGCACCGGGCCGAGCGAGCCGCCGGCCAGGATCAGGGCTCCTGCTCCCAACGGAGCCACGGAGGATGGGGCTGAGTTCATCGGCGCGCCGCCCTAGCTCGTCCACGTGGGGCTCGAGCATAGGTAGGGGCCTCGATCCAACGACAACGCGACGGATGCCCTCGGCGGCTTGTCGCGCGCCCACGCCGGGGATCTTCGAGTCGGCCGGCACGTGCGCCGTTGCCGCTCCTGCCCGAACGACGCCCGCGAGAACCACCGCTCGCGCTGACTCCGGGGGGAGCGGGGCCTAGCGTCCGAGGTGGACAGCGCCTGCCGACACCACAGCGAGGACGTCGATGGACTATTCAGTCAGCCGCATGCGTCGGGCTCCCGAGGGATACGCCTGGAGCCGCTTCGGTGAGCCCGAATACACCGATTGGCTGGACGAGAGCCTGTCGTGGAAGCAGACCTGCTACATCGGGGACTGGTCGTTCCTCTGGCAGCACCGCTTCACCGGGCCGGACGTCCTGGCGTTGCTGAGCGAGATCACGGTCAACAGCTTCGCGAGGTTCGACATCGGCCAGTCCAAGCACGCGATCCACACCAACCGGAACGGCAAGGTCATCCACGAAGGCGTTCTCACCCGGTTCGGGCCCGAGGAGTTCATGCTCCACGGACGCGGAGGGTTCTGGGCCAGCCACCACCTCGCCTCCACCGACTACGACGTGCAGGTGGAGAGGGACGACTGGTTCATCCTCCAGGTGTCCGGTCCGCAGTCGGTCAACGTGCTGGACAAGATCGCCGGAAGCGGGCTGCGCGACACCGGCTTCATGTACGTCAACACCATCACCGTCGCCGGCCACGAGGTCTACGCCCTCCGTCAGGGCATGGCGGGCGAGATCGGCTTCGAACTCCAGGGGCCTGTCGAGCACAAGCAGGAGGTGTACGACGCCGTCCTCGAGGCGGGCCAGGAGTTCGGAATCCGCAAGCTCGGCGGCCGGACGGCACCGATCAACCACCTCGAGGCGTGCTTCCCCACCATCGCGACGGACTACATCCCGGCGATCTTCGAGCCGGAGACCGCGGACTACCTGGAGCTGTTCACCGCGTCGATGCCCGCGTTCGCCCAGCCCGCCTACATCGCAGGCTCCTACGACGGGCAGGACATCTCCGAGTACTACCGCAGCCCGGTCGAGCTCGGCTGGGGCCGCAACATCAAGTTCGACCACGACTTCCTCGGTCGAGAGGCACTCGAGGCGGAGAAGGCCAATCCCCGTCGGACGATCCGCACCCTCGTGTGGAACGCCGACGACGTCCTCGACGTGCACGCGTCGCTCTTCCGGCCCGGGGAGAACTACCCGTTCATGGACATGCCGCGTGACCAGCGCGGGTTCATGTGGGCGGACAGGGTCACGCGGGACGGCGAGCACGTCGGGGTGGCGACCTCCCGCGGCTACAGCTACTACTTCCGGGAGATGCTCTCGCTCGGCACCCTCGACGTCGCCCACGCCGAGGTCGGGACGCCGGTGACGGTCCACTGGGGCAACCCCGGCGGCCCGCAGAAGGAGATCCGAGCCACCGTCGCCCCCGCGCCCTACAAGACCGACCGCAGACGAGAAGACCTGCACAGCGCCTGAGCCGCCGCGGTGACACGGCGGGCCCCGGTCGGAAGGGCAGGAGTTCCGAAGAGGTGGGCGAATGCATGGTCTGCGGGGCTCGATGTCCTCCCCGGTGTGGTGCTGCTCGGAGCCAGACCATAGGGACCCCCGGACGGGCGGCGACGCCACTTGGCCAGCTCACCCCGATCGAAAATGGAAACGTCACTCGCGCGGCCGCAGCGGGTCTCGCCTCTACCGGCACGAGTCAATCGGAGCGAGGTCAGTCCCTCCTTGTGGTGCCACGATGGTGGCCGAGGCGTGGCGTTCAGGGGGTCGTCGAGATCTCACTCTCCTCTGACTTGCGTGAGTACGTCGGCGAACGTTCTCGGACCCGCTCAAGCCGCCCTGGCAGTGTGCCGGTCAGGGGTTCGAGTCCCCTCAGCCCCACCCTTGTGAGCAGGTCCTCCTTCGTCGAACCCTGAGTCGACGTTTCCGGGGTTGCAGTTCGTCTCGTCTCACCTGTGTGCAGGAGGCGCCCACGCGGTCCGCCGCGTCGCGGGCCAGGACGGACAGGAGGTGCCTGTTCCTGTCCATCTCCGTGCGCACCTGGCTGTGGCCGAGCAGCTTCATGTCGACGCCCGGTTGCACGTTCTCGGTCAAGCCTGCAGTGGCTGAGATTCCCATCTCGCTGCACCGTACAAGCACCGCAGCTGCCGAGGCGTCGAAGGGCGTTTCCTTGAGGATCACGGCTCGTATTCCCTGCCCTCGGGGCACTCAGGCCGTCGAGGCTCACCGAGGTAGTGGCGGGTCGCGCTGACCGGGGTTACTCGTCCGCGTCGAGAGGGGCGCCCACGACGGTGCCCGCGGCCCTCTGGGGGAGGCCCCGGGCGCGCAACAGCGTCCCGATCCCGATGAGCGTCCACACGACGTTGAGACCGACCGACGGAAGCGCCGAGTGGTGCAGGCCGTTCACCAGGAGACAGCTCCCGGCGACGATGTTTGCGACCGCGTTCCGCCAGCCTGTCGCGGGCCACCGCCCTCGCGCGGCGAGCCCGTAGGCCGCGAGTCCCAACGCCGCTCCGAACCACCCCACCACCTCGTAGACCATGCCGGCTAGAGGTCGTCCCCGGTGATGGGCGTCGGGTCGTAGCCGCGCCAGCCGTCGTTGCGCCGCAGGAACAGTCCGGCGAGAAAGGTGAGCAGCGCGCCGGTCATCGTGCGGCCGGTCATCGTGGACACGTCCCGGGCGGGGTCGTGCTCCACGAAGTCGATCGCGGCCACCTTCGGGTTCTGGCCCAGCGCGAACAGTGCCTCGTACAGGTCCATCGGGTGCAGGCCCTCCGGAGTCGCGGCCCCGGTCCCGGTGCCGTAAGCGAGCTCCAGCACGTCGATGTCGACGGTGACGTACACGGCGTCGGTGCCCTCGCAGGCGATCTGCACCGCCTCCTCGATCACGGCGTCGATCCCGGCCCGGCGCACCTGACGCCCGGTGATGATCGTCCCGCCGTGTCCTTCCACCCACCGCTTGTAGTAGCTGGCATTCATGAACCCGTGGATGCCGACCTGCACCAGGTTCTCGCCGGAGAACGGCAGGCCCGACTCGAGGAGCTGGCGGATCGGCGTGCCGTTGGTCGGGCCGTGGTCCATCACGCGCACGTCGTTGTGCGCGTCGAAGTGGATCAGTCCCATCTTCTGCCCCGGGTGGGAGCGGGCGTACGCACGGGCGGCGGGCGCGGTCACCGCGTGGTCGCCGCCGATCAGCACGAGGAACGCGTCGCCGGACGCGCGCCACAGGGCCTCCATGGTGTCTTCGATCCGCTGCAGCGCCTCCCGCTGATCGAGAATCGGCATCCCGATGTCGCCCAGGTCGCGAGCGACCATCGTGGCGATGTCGACGTCGAAGTCCGGGCTGTACGTCGTGAACGACGGAGTGGACAGTCGCAGTGCGTCGGGCGCGGCGAAGCACGCGGTCGGGAGGATCGAGGTGGTCGAGAGCCCGGCGCCGATGATCCCGACGTCGAACGGCGAGGCGAAGTCCCAGGGCCGCAACCAGTTCCAGATCCGCGGCTCGTGGCGGTCCTCGAACTTGCCGTTCAGGACGAGTCCGGGCTCCTTGAGGTGCGCGACCCCGTGCCGGTCCAGCCACTCCTGGCGTGCTGTCACGACTGCTCCTTCCGGTGCACCCGACGCGGGCGCAGTTGAACGTGGTGGCGTGGAGGCCTAGAGCACGCGGCGAAGGAACGCCTTGGTGCGCTCGTGCGACGGCCGCCCCAGCACCTGCTCGGGCGGCCCCTGCTCGACCAGCTGGCCCTGATCCATGAAGACGACGCGGTCCGCGACCTCGCGCGCGAACGCCATCTCGTGGGTGACGACGATCATCGTCATACCGTCCCGAGCGAGATCGGTCATGACGGCGAGGACGTCGCCGACGAGCTCGGGATCGAGCGCGGAGGTCGGCTCGTCGAACAGCATCAGCTTGGGGCGCATCGCGAGCGCGCGGGCGATCGCGACGCGCTGCTGCTGTCCTCCGGACAGCTGCCACGGGTACGCCGACTCCTTCTCGGACAGCCCGACCTTGCCGAGCAGCTCGCGGCCCGCGGCTTCGCTGTCCCGCTGGCTCATTCGGCCGAGCCGCACCGGCGCTTCGACGATGTTGCGGAGCACGGTCATGTGCGGGAACAAGTTGAACTGCTGGAACACCATCCCGATCTGCTCACGCTTGCGGCAGATCTCGCGGTCCTTCAGCTCGTACACCTTGTGGCCTTTGCGGCGGTACCCGACCAGCTCGCCGTCGACCTCGATGTGCCCGGCGTCGACCTTCTCGAGGTGGTTGATGCACCGCAGCAACGTGGACTTGCCGGAGCCCGAGGGGCCGATGAGGCAGAGCACCTCTCCGGCGCCCACCTCGAGGTCCACCCCGGCGAGGACCTCGAGGCGTCCGAAGGACTTGCGGATCCCGTGCAGCTTGACCATCGTGTCGGCGGTCACGGGTGTCCACCCTCAGGCCGGGACAACGCGGTCACTGCCGCGTGCGGGCGAAGTTGGCGCCGGAAGGCCTGCGCAACCGTCCCGCCGCCGCGCCGGTCCCGGGAGAACCTCCGTTCGATGAAGGTCTGCCCGACCGTGAGGACGCTGGTGACGATCAGGTACCACAAGCTGGCGACGACGAGCAGCGGAATCGTCTCGAACGTCCGGGAGTAGATGATCTGCGCGGAGTAGAGCAGCTCGGGCAGCGCGATGACAGACACCAGCGAGGTGTACTTCAGCATCGAGATCGTCTCGTTGCCGGTCGGCGGGATGATCACCCGCATCGCCTGCGGCAGCACGATTCGCCGCATCACCGTCGACCGCGGGAGGCCCAGCGCCTGCGCCGCCTCCGTCTGCCCGCGGTCCACCGAGTTCACGCCGGCCCGAACGATCTCCGCCATGTAGGCGGACTCGTTCAGGGACAGACCGACGATCGCGACCACCGCCGGCGTGAGGATGTCGTTGACCGGGAGCTCTACCAGGGTCGGCCCGAAAGGCAGGCCCAGGCCGATCACCGGGTAGAGCGCGGAGATGTTGAAGAGGAAGATCAGCTGAACCAGCAGTGGCGTGCCGCGGAAGAACCAGGTGTAGAAGTTCGCCGCGGTTCTCAGGACCGGGTTCGGGGACAGCCGCATGAGCGCGACCAGCACGCCCAGCACGACGGCGATCGCCATCGAGACGGCGGTGAGCCACAGCGTCGTCCACAGGCCCTCGAGAATCGCGGAGGAGAACACGTACTCCGCGACGACGTCCCACATGAACCGCTCGTTGGTGACGAGGGACTCGACCAGGGCGGCGGCCACGAGGAGGACCAGGGCGGCGGCCACCCACCGGCCCGGATGCCGCAGCGGCACCGCCTTCACCTCGCCGGCGGGCGGGACTGTTGTCACGCCACCAGGGGGTGGCGCGGTCCTCACGTCCCCGGCGGGCGGCTCCGGAGAGCCGCCCGCCCCGGTGTTGCGACGCGCATCCATCGTCAGTTGCGGGCGTCGTTCACGGTCGCCGTCTCGAGCGCGCCGCCCTCGACGCCGTACTTCTTCAGGATCTCCAGGTAGACCCCGCTGTCGATGAGCTCCTGCAGCGCCTTCTGGAAGACCGGGACGAGCTCGCTGCCCTTCGGCAGCGCCATGCCGACCGGTGCTTCGTTGATGGCACCGCCGGCCTGCTTGACCTGCGCGCCCGGCTGCGACTCGAGATAGGCGTTCTGCAGCTTGTCACCGCAGAGGGCCTCGATCCGGCCGCTGGTGACGGCCAGCACGCCCTGCTGCAGCTGCTGGAAGACCTGCAGATCCACGGCGGGCTCGCCCTGGGCCTCGCACTTCCCGCTCTGCTCGGTCAGGTACATCTCCTCGGCGCTGCCGCGCACCACGCCGATCGTCCGGCCGCAGCTGGTCTCAAGCGTCAGGTCGGCCAGGTCGCTGTCGACGGGGACTATGAAACCCGATGCGTCGATGATGAAGTCGACGAAGTCGACCTGCTCCTGCCGCTTCTTGTTGTCCAGCATCGCGGAGATCGACACGTCGTACCGATTCGCCACGAGGCCGGGGATCAGGCTGTCGAAGCTGGTGTTCTGCAGGTCTATCTCCGCCCCCAGCACCTCGCCGAGAGCTGTCGCGAGGTCGATGTCCAGGCCGGTCTGCTCGCCGTCCTCCTCGACCGCCCACGGCAGTCCGATCGTGAGGTCCGTGGCGACGACGAGCGTGCCGTCGTTCCCGGCCGCCTCCAGCTCGGCGGCCAGGTCCGGGTCGGTCTCCGTCCACACCGGCGCCGAGGAGCTGCCGTCATCACCGTCCGGTGCATCTCCGGAGCCGCACGCGGTCAGCGCGAGGCACGCCGACATCGTCACGCCGACGAGCGTCAGCGGTCGCTGTGCCGAGGCGGACCTCAGGGCGCGCATGTGGGTCTCCTAGCTTGGTCGTTTCGTGGGTTGTCTCGACTGTCGGACCGGCTCACTGGCCGCCCGAGTTCGTGGAGTTTGGCACGGGGTATTGCCGCCGATCTGGCGACAGCTGTTGCACGTTCGACGGCGTGGTTCGACAACTGTCGAGCGGCTCGCCGTGGGCCGGCGCCGCCGGTCAGCGTGCGGCGGAGAAGGGGTCGTGGTCTTCGTGGGCGCCGCGCCGGACCCGCTGCAGGCGCGCGATCTTGAGCTCGAGATGCGCCACCAGCCGGTCCTGTCCGTTGCCGAGGTCCAGGCCGGTCTGCTCCTCGATCCGCCGGAGCCGCGCGTACAGAGAGGCTCGGTGCACGTGCAGCCGTTCCGCCGAGCGCACGGCGTCGCCTGCGTTGTCCAGGTAGACCTCCAGCGTCTCGGCGAGGTGGTCGCCGGCGCCCTCCCGGTCCAGTAGCAGCCGCACACCCGGATGCAGCCCCACGTCTGTGGCGCGATCCGACACGAGCTGCGCGATCCGGCGATACACGCCCAACTGGTCGTAGTGGACGGTCTTGCCAGGCGCCTTGAGCGCGGCCGAGACCTCCGCGGCCTGCAGCGCCTCGCGGTACGACCCGGCCAGATCGGCGAGACCGGCCCGGGTGACGCCGATGCCCGCCCACACCGGACGGGGCCGCCGCACGGTCAGTGCCTGCTCCAGCCGCGCCCGCGCGGTCTCGGCGAGCTCGGTGGCCGTGCCGTGCCGGTCGCGGGTCGCGTCGGGCCTGGCGACCACCAGTACGCCGTGCCCGGGCCGAACGAGACCCATGGTCTGCCGGGACGACAGCGCGAGGCGTGCGTCCTCGAGCACTGCGGCCATCGCGGCCCGGTCCCGATCGGACGGCACGGAACCGGAAGGCGCGGCCGCCAGCAGCACGATCGCGGCGACCGGGTCGTCATGCATGAAGTCATCGCCGTCGGCCATCCGGCCGGCGGCCCGGCTCCGCAGCGCGGGGTCGTCGGACAGGAGCTCGCTCAGGGACTCCTGTTCCCGGAGGCTGCGGAGCTCGTCGAAGCGCCGCTGGCGCGCGAAGACCTCGGCGACGCTCTCCGCGGCCGCGACGATGTGCCGTTGCCTGGCGGGGTCGAGCTCCTCGTCCGGCGTCGCCACCCATACGAAGGCGACGCCGCGATCGTCGACGCGGGCGACCGCACCCCACCGGGGGAGGCTGAGCCCGATGCTCGGGTTGGCCGGCAGCAGGAAGGCCCCGTGTCGCTCCGAGACCCTCTGTTCGCTGGTCCACCGGACGATCTCCGGACTGGCGTGGCGTTGGAGGATCGCCCGCTCGCGGGCCGCGTCGTTCCCGTCCGGGTGGTACGTGTAGACGAGCTGCCTGATCTTCATGTCGTCGATCGCGACCGGTCGGTCGAGGAGCGTTCCGAGTCGGTCGGCTATCCGCTGAAGGGCCGCGATCATGCGGTCATGCTAGGGCCCCCGACTGTCGTGAACGGGTGCGTTGTCGAACTCCTCCGGGGTGGGGTCGTTGTCGGTGAGGAACTCCGGCACCGTGAACCGGAACCGGCAGACATGGTCACCTCGGGACTTCACGGACGTCCACCGCACCTCGGTGCTCGGGTTGTAGCTCTGGAACAGTCCGCGGTGGTTGGAGGAGTCGAAGAGGTAGCCGAGCCGCAGCCCCTCAGGGCCTTCGGTGGCCCACACCTCGGCGAGCGGGCAGTACGTGCAGTCGAGGTAGTACGCACCGTCGCTGATGTGCTGCCGCTCCTTGAAGACGAACACCGCCTCACCGGGGTCGCGCTCCTGCAGCCCGTCCGTGCTGGCGAAGTTCGCCATCGTGAGCGGCTTGCCGAGCGCGAGGATGCGCTCGCGGATCACTGACCCCCGATCGGCGCCGAATCGGTAGGCCGCCCTCCGTACCGTCTCTTCGCCCGATGCGTCAAAGGTGTCGATCAGTGCTTTGGTGACGTACATCTGCATCGCCGCGAGCAGTCCTGTCGTCCGCCGGTTGACCTCGACCATCCGGATCGGGTCGGCCGTACGTGAGCCGAGCCGGGGCGCCTGCTCCACCCTGTCCGGTCCGGTGATCCGGAGCCCCCAGGGCCGCACCGTGGGGTCATCCACCTCGATGGCGACTCCGGAGCCGTAGCCCTCCGCCACCCCGTCGAGGAGCGGTGCCCAGTACGCCGCGAGGGCCGCGACCGCGTCGACGTCCCCGAGGAGGTCCGCGAGGTACGCGCGCCCGGGTGCTTCGGGGAGCGTCAGCGTCAGCGTGGGGCCCTCGGCAGTGACCCGGAGCGTGCCGTCCTCGGCCCCGAGCTGCCATTCTGCGGTGTCCCAGTGCTCGACCAGTTGCGCTGGTCCGCGGCCGGCCACGAACGACGCCGGCTGGTCTCGCATCGCGGTCCCCCGGAACACGCCGGCCTGCCGCATGCCCGCGGCCAGCTGGGCGAGACCTGCCGTGCCGTGCGCGTCCAGCACCGCGTCGTAGAACACCTTCAGCATCAGCCAGTGATAGTCCTGGAACGTCCGCAGCGACGCCATCATCGGCAACGCGCCGTCCGGGACGGCCTGGTCGGGAACGGTCATCGGGCCACCTCGTGGACGGGTCGTCGGTAGGTCCTGCATCCGGCCTGCCAGGTCTCCACGACGCGGCCGGCCAGCCCGGACAGGTCGGTCAGGTCGCCGTCCAGGATCACCAGGTCGGCGGTCAGACCCGGCTGGATGCTCCCGATCCGGTCTGCGAGGCGGAGCAGCACCGCGGCGCCCGACGTCGCGGCGGCCCACGCCTGGTACGGAGAGAGCCCGCAGTCGACCAGCAGTTGCAGCTCCCGGAGGTTGTCACCATGCGGGCCGATGCCGGTGTCGGTCCCCATCGCGATGGGCACCCCGGCCTCGACGGCCCGCGTCACCGCGTCACGGTGCACGGCGGCGACCTCCAGGGCCTTGTCCAGCACGGCCGGCTCGTGGACCTCGCCGCGCTCGGCCGCCTCGATCACCGACAGGGGCGCCAGCAGCGTCGGGACCAGCCAGGTGCCCTTCGCCAACATGAGCTCGATCGCCTCGTCGTCGAGGAAGATGCCGTGCTCGATCGAGCGCACCCCGGCGCGCACCGCGTTCTTGATCCCCTCGGCGCCCTGCGCGTGGGCCATGACGGGGACGTGGGCAGCGTCCGCCTCCGCGACCAGGGCCGCGAGCTCGTCCGGGCGCAGGTGTGCATGCTTCGGGTCGTCCGACGGGGACAGCACGCCGCCGGTCGTCGCGACCTTGATGACGTCCGCGCCGGCCCGGAGCATGGTCCGCGCGGTCCGGCGCATCTCGTCCGGGCCGTCGGCGACGCCGGACGGCACCCCGGGGTGGTGCGGGAACAGCTCGACCGCGAGACCACAGCTCAGGTGGCCGTCGTTGTGGCCCCCGGTCTGGCTGATCATGTTCACGGCGATGAGCGCTCGCGGCCCGCTGATCAGCCCGCGGGCGAGGGCCTGTTTCAGCCCCAGATCCGCGCCTGCGGCGTCCCGCACGGTGGTGATCCCGGTTGCGACGGTCCGCCGGCAGTTGACCACCGCCTGGAAGAAGTGGAAGGAGAACGGGTTCGCGAGCCTTTCCACCAGGTTCACGCCGGACAGCGTGAGGTGGACGTGAGCGTCGATGAGGCCGGGCAGGACGGTCCGACCGGTCGTGTCGACGACGGTGTCACCGTCGAGGGACGTGCCGACCGCCCGGATGACGCCGTCCTCGATGAGGACGTCGGCCCGCGACGGCGCCGAGCCGGTGCCGTCGAATACGTACCCGCCCGCGAAGAGTGTGCTCCGCATCACACGTGGAAGCCTCGACGGGGGCCCGTTTCCAGAGGGCGGCGCGGCGGCGTCGAGTACACCGGCTCCAGCGGCTCCCACGCCCACGTGCCGTCGCACGCGTCCAGCGTGTAGAACCAGTACATCCGCAGGTCATCGTCGTTCGTGTCGATGCCGTGCGGCGCCCATGCGGGGACGTACACGGTGTCGCCGGGACCTGCCCTGTAGGCATCGTCGCCCACGTAGATCGTCGCGGTGCCCTCGAGGACGTGGTAGATCTCGGCCGGCGCATGCCGGTGGATCGTGTAGTGCAGCTGCGGGTCGACCGCCGCCGTGCCGATGACGAATTCCTTCGTGCCGGTCGCCGGCTCGAGCAGATAGCGGCACCGCAGGCGCATCCCCTTGGTGGGTTCGACAGGGACCCAAGCGACCATGTCCTCGGCCACGGCCCAGCGGTCGAACAGGCCCGCCGACGGTGCCGTGCTCGGGTTCGTCGTCCCCTCGAGGGCGGTGTCGGGCAGCAGCTCCGAGGTCACCGTCTTCTGGTCCCCGCCGGTGGCGTACGCGACGAGCAGGCGCGCCGGCTGGCTGCCGAGGCACTGGAGCGAGTGTGCCTCACCCGGCGGGAAGTACGCCGCGCCGGGGGCGGACAGCTCGGCGGAGCCACCCGGGCGCCACAGTCGGACGGTGCCTTCGACGAGGAACACCGCCTCCGCCTGGGGATTGCGATGGGTCGGCACCCGCTGACCGGGCGCCAGCGTGACCTCGCCGAAGGTGATGTCCGCGGCGAGCCCTGCGGTGTCCGGGAGGAGTCCGAGCACCTCGAGGCCCGCGAACTCTGGGAGCTCGTGAAGGTTGTCGCCGGCGGTGGACGCGGCGGTGCGCGGGAAGTGCAGGGATGCCGTCAACGCTTCTCCTCGTGCGGGGCGCTCGCCGGCTCCGTCCCGGCCTTGCCGCGATGCTAAGGACGCGCCCACTCCCGGCGGACTGGTCGTCCGTCGCGTCTCCGGGTGACGGCACGCAACATCTGTCGAACCCAGTACATCGTCGGCGCCCGGCGCTTCACCGGCAGAACGGCCGGGGGAGCTCGCTCCTCATCGCGCGTGCCGGCGAGGTGGACACGCAGTGAGCCTCGGAGCCGGGAGTCGTCCACGAACTGCTGTCGCCGGTTGTCGCGGTCGACGTGATTCGCGGCCGCCTCCCCGACGGGGGACCCGCCGGGTCGACGGGCCGGCCGATTCGGCAGGGCTGCCGATACCGCCACCCCGCCCTCCGCGCGACGCTGGTCCCGACGGTGATCTGCCACGGCGACCACACCGAGTGCTTCCTGACCACTCGGGACGAGGAGGGGCCATGCTCGTGACGTCGGACCCGCACGTGGCGCACACCTGGCTTCGCGCGACGTATCCCGGCTACCTGCCGGAGGAGACCAACAGCCGCAGGAACTTCGTGTTCCAGGCGGTGCACGAGCAGGCCGGCCGCAGCGGGCTCTCGCGGCTGAGGTACTCGACGAGCGCGGACAACAACGTCGCCCCGGACGTGATGCTCGTCGTCCGACCGTCGGCCGGCGCCATGATGGTCCGGTCCGGCCGCGAGGAGGTCGCCGTCCCTCCGGGCACGCCGGTGCTCCTGCCGGCGCATCAGGCGGTGAGCGTCCTGTGGGCCGATGCCGAGGTCGACTGCGTCTGCCTGAATGCGGACGACGTCGAGCGGGTCGCGGTGGAGACCACCGGTCTCGACGACCTGGCCCTGCGATTCACCGGGCTACGGCCGATGCTCCCGGGCCTCGACCAGCGCTGGAACGACACCGTGCAGGACGTGACGCGTGAAGTACTGCGGAACCGCACCACGGCCGGCCCCGTGCTGACCGGGCAGCTGACCCAGCGGCTGGCCGAGGCTGTCCTGGGCACCTTCCCCAGCACCCGGCTGGCCACCCGTCGCCGTGTCCCGCCCGACCACGCGACGCCCGCCGTGGTGCGTCGTGCCGTCGACTTCATCGACGCCAACGCCGAGCGCGACCTGACGACGAGCGACATCGCCGCCGCCGCGGGGATCGGGCCGCGCGGGCTGCAGGCGGCCTTCGTGCGCCACCGGGACTCGACGCCGACCACCTACGTGAGGCGGGTGCGACTGGACCATGCGCACCGCGAGCTGGTGGACACCGATCCCGCCGACCACGACACCGTGCCCGCCGTCGCTGCTCGGTGGGGCTTCCCCCGGACGAGCGCGTTCGTCACCGCTCACCAGCAGGTCTACGGACGCCCACCCGGTCAGACCCGGCAGGGCTGAGGGGCGCACTGCTTCATCTCGACGCTCAGCCCGCGCCGGCCTGCCCCGCCCGACGGACAGGGACGGGTGTGGGAGGACCGGGCCGCTGAGCTCGCGTCTCGGGATCGACCAGGACACGAGACCTCACAGTGGTCATCGGAGTCCGATGTCGCAGGGGCCGCCACCGTGCAGGAATCCGTTCCGGAAGGCGCGGAGCAGTTCGAACCCGGACGCGTCGACGTCCGGGAACACTCGGTCCGACAGTCCGTAGGTCAGCAGGAACGTCACGGCCTCGTCGATGTCGCCGGGGCTGATGCGCACTCCCGCGGAGCCGGCGAAGGCGCCCTTGAAGACCTGGGCCGCGTACCAGCCCGTGAGGCAGACCGCCGAGCGGGTGGCCGCCTCGTCATCGATCGACAGGCCGAGGTCCGAGCGGGCGGCGAGCGAGTAGGGGAGGGATATCGCGGTGATCACCGCGAAGTCCCCCAGCTGCTGGTACGCGGGCCGGGCCAGCTCGGTCTCGTCGTAGTACACCGTCGAGTCGGCCTCGCAGAACGCGAGATCGAGGTCCTCGGTGCTCCGCTCAGCGCACGGCGGCGGCATCCGGTCGAGGGGGCGGATCGTCGGCTCGTCGAACTCCCGCTCGAACTCCTCCAGGAGCACGGCACGCCAGAACGGGGGGAGGGTGTTGTCGACGATCAGGAGCGTCTCGCCGTACGCGGCGTTGCCGCGGTTGGCCAGCTCGTCCTGGTCGAAGGTCTCCGCGGTGAAGAGCCGGTCGGGTCCGAAGTGGTCCCGGCAGGAGGCGACGCCGCCGTCGTGGCCTTCGGAGAACGCCGAGACCCGGTCGAAGTACGAGCCGTGGGCCTGGCTGTTGTCCGGGTCGCTGCCGACGGGGTCACGGAGCAGGAGGTAGCCGCGCAGGACGCCGTCGAGATCCCGCTCGTCGATCGCCAGGTGCCTCGCCTCACCGTCGTTGACCCAGGCCGTCCAGGCTCCGGCGAAGCAGTCGGCCTGCGTCTCGTCCTGGATGCTCCGGCCGCTCGCCGCGAAGCCGACACGTCCCTGGACGGCATGGCCGAACTCGTGGGCCAGCACGACGGCCGGCAGCGAGCGCCCGTAGGTGTCGGCGAGATCCTGCAACAGCGACCGGTCGTAGGCGATGGCGTCGCAGCGAGGGTTGTAGAGGGCGTTCCCGGCCACTGCCGCGGGATCCATCGGGTGTTCCGGGCAGCCGATGCCGCTGGGCGGGTACCTGGCCGCGTCCAGGGCGGAGCTGTCGACGGAGAAGTAGCCGCCGGCCAGGGGTGGGAACGCCACGCGGTAGAACCGTGGGAACGCGTCGGCCCAGAAGGTCTCGAGGTCGGCGAGGGCGTTGCGCGCCAGCCGGTCGATCGGGTTGTCGGTCGCGCCGGTGATGGTCACCTGCTCGGCGGGCACGTCGACGAGCTGCCGGGGACCGCCGGAGGAGGTGTCGGGCGCCGTGCCGGAGCACCCGGCCAGGAACACGACGGTCAAACCGGTGACGGCCAGCGCGCGAGGCGGGGACCGTCTCATCCGGTGGCTGTCCCCACCAGCCGGAGGGTCGGACTCTTCTGGACGGTCATCACGTCCCCACCCCGCCTCATCGGCCTGTGCAGCCCCGGTGGCATCGATCAACGGCTGCACGGCGACGGTCAGCCATCGGCGGCCCGCCAGGGCCTCATGGCACCCTGCCCGGCGTCGATCCGTCCATCGGCAGCACTGCCGATCCACGGGGTGGGGCGGCATGGGCAGAACGACCGATTGCCGCCGCGGGGGCCGACGGCGAGCGTGGATGAGCACGGTGCGGTGGGCCGCCACGTGGCCACCGCACAGTCGGCGGGCCTCCGTCGACCTCCAACCGGCGGGAGGAACAGTCCGTGCCTCTGATGCGGCGCTCCTCCTGTCCCTCCACCGTTGTCACCGGCTCCGTGCCGCGCCCGCGCCCCCCAGGACGCCGCAGCCGCGGCCACCCAGTCGGCCCCGTCTGATCTGGGAGTCACTCATGACCTCGCACGACGCGAACCCCACCGGATCGGGAGGGAGCACCGCGGTCCACCCCTGGTCCCCCGGTAGCCCTGACGCCTCCGCCCGGTCGGCCAGACGGACTGTCGCCTCCTACACCACCTACGCCGACGCCGAGCGAGCGGTCGACCGGCTCGCCGACCGTGACTTCCCCGTCGAGCGGGTCGCCATCATCGGCCAGGACCTGGAGACCGTCGAACAGGTGACCGGAAAGCTGGACTATCCCACCGTCGCCTGGCGGGGCGCGGTGAGCGGTGCCGTCCCCGGCGCGTTGCTCGGCTGGATCTTCGGACTCTTCGACTGGGCCGATCCGATCGTGAGCGCGCTTCTGCTCGCCCTCTACGGACTGCTCATCGGGGCGGTGATCGGAGCCATCATCGGGGTGATCGTGTACGCGCTCCAAGGGGGTCGCCGGGACTTCGCGTCGGTGACCGTCATGCGCCCGCGGCGCTACGAGCTGGTCGTCGACGACGAGGTGGCCGACCAGGCTGCCCGGCTGCTCACAGAGAGGATCTGAGATGGCGCGCGCGGTCGGTATCGACCTCGGGACGACGAACTCGGTCATCGCCGCCTGGGAGGGCGGCGAGGCCTCGGTCGTCCCGAACGCCGAGGGAGCTCGCACGACGCCGTCGGTGGTGGCGTTCACGGAGAACGGCGAGCGTCTGGTCGGGCAGTTGGCCCGCCGGCAGGCGATCCTCAACGCCAAGGGCACGATCTACTCGGTCAAGCGGTTCGTCGGCCGCAGGTTCGAGGAGGTCGAGGAGGAGGCCGGTCAGGTCACCTATGACGTGGTCCCCGATGCGAACGGGCTCGCGCGCATCAAGGTGCGGGACAAGATGTATGCGCCGGAGGAGATCTCCGCCCTGATCCTGCGCAAGCTCGCCGACGACGCCGGCCGGCACCTCGGCGAGCGTGTCACCGAGGCGGTCATCACCGTCCCGGCCTACTTCAACGACGCGCAGCGAACTGCTACCCGCGACGCGGGGAAGATCGCCGGCCTCGAGGTCCTGCGGATCATCAACGAGCCGACCGCCGCGGCGCTGGCCTACGGCATGGACAAGGGCCAGCACGAGACGGTGCTGGTGTTCGACCTCGGCGGTGGGACGTTCGACGTCAGCGTCCTCGACGTGGGGGACGGCGTGGTGGAGGTGCGGGCCACGGCGGGCGACACCCACCTGGGCGGGGACGACTTCGACCGGCGGATCGTCGACCACCTGGCCGAGGAGTTCCAGAAGGAGAACGGCATCGACCTGCGGAAGGACCCGCAGGCGCTGCAACGGCTCTACGAGGCGGCCGAGAAGGCGAAGGTCGAGTTGAGCTCGGTCACGCAGACCCAGGTCAACCTGCCCTTCGTCACCGCGGACGCGAACGGGCCGAAGCACCTCACGACGACGCTGATGCGCTCGCAGTTCGAGCACCTCACGGCGGACCTCGTGGAACGGACGATGGGGCCGGTCCGTCAGGCCATGTCCGACGCCAAGGTGGGGGCGGACGACGTCGACGAGGTCATCCTGGTCGGCGGGTCGACCCGGATCCCGGCAGTGCAGGCGCTCGTGCGCCGGCTCACCGGTGGCAAGGACCCGAACATGACGGTCAACCCCGACGAGGTCGTGGCGGTCGGCGCCGCGATCCAGGCGGGGGTGCTCAAGGGCGAGGTCTCCGACGTCCTCCTGCTCGATGTCACGCCCCTGTCGCTGGGGGTGGAGACCCAGGGCGGGCTGATGACCAAGATCGTCGAACGGAACACCACGATCCCGGTCCGGCGCAGCGAGGTCTTCTCCACGGCCACGGACAACCAGCCCGCCGTGGACGTCGTCGTGCTGCAGGGGGAGCGGGAACGCGCGGCGGACAACCGGGTCCTGGGTCGGTTCCAGCTCACCGGCATCCGGCCGGCGCTCCGCGGTGAGCCGCAGATCGAGGTCGTGTTCGACATCGACGCCAACGGCATCCTCAACGTCACCGCCCGCGACAAGGACACCGGTGCCGAGCAAGGGATCACGATCTCCGAGAGCACCAACCTGGACACCTCCGAGGTCGAGCGGATGGTCACGGAGGCCGAGCGGAACAGGGCCTCGGACCAGCAGCTCCGGCAGGAGGTGGACGCGCGCAACCAGCTGGACACCGTGGCCTACCAGGTGCAACGCCGACTCGACGAGCTCGGCGACGCCGCACCCCCGCACGAGCGGGCCCGGGCCGAGATGCTGGTGACCGAGGCCCGGCAGGCGGTGGCCGACCAGGCGCCGATGGATCGTGTCCGCGAGCTGACCGGCGAGCTGCAGCAGGTGCTCGCCGGGCTCCAGGCGGCCTCGACCAACTACGCCGCCGACGTCGGTGACGCGGCCGCCGGTGAGCCGGTGGCCGCGGACGACGACGTCATCGACGCCGAGTTCGACCGGAACTGAGCCTCCGGCGATGGCTGAGCCCGGACCGGAGACGCCGACCGCCCGGCCACCCGGTACACCGGATGCAGATCCGGGAGCCGCCGAGGCACGGGTCCAGCCGGAGGGCGGACCTCCGCAGGAGGCGGCGCCCACCGCGGCGGACGGCGCGGCGGCGGGCGCGACCCAGCGCGCGCTCGTCGCCGCCGAGGACCGCTGGCGGCGCGCCGCCGCCGACCTGGACAACCTGCGCAAGCGATACGCGCGGGAGGTCGCGCGCGAGCGGGAGAACGAGCGGGAGCTGGTCACGTCGGCGTTCCTCCCCGTGCTCGACACCATCGATCGCGCGCTCGAACACGCCGCGGCGGACCCGGGATCGATCGTCGAGGGCATCCGCACCCTCCGTGAGCAGGCCCTCGCCGTCGTCAGGGGACTCGGCTACGGACGGGAGGACGAGCCCGGAGTGCCCTTCGATCCGGCGCGGCACGAAGTGGTGGGGGTGGTGGACGCCGACGGGGCAGGGACTCCGCCCGGTTCGGTGGCCTCCGTCGTGCGGCCCGGCTACGGCGCCCCCGGCCGCCAGTTGCGTCCGGCCGCGGTGACCGTGGCCCAGCGCGCGGGGAGCTGACGGATGGCCCGCGACTACTACGACGTGCTCGGTGTGTCGCGGGACGCCGGCCCCGACGAGTTGCAGCAGGCCTTCCGGCGGCTGGCGAGGGCGAACCACCCCGACGTGAACAAGGACCCGGGTGCGGAGGAACGCTTCAAGGAGATCAACGAGGCCTACTCGGCCCTGTCCGACCCGGAGCTCCGCAAGCGCTACGACCGCTTCGGCGAGGACTTCCGGCGGGTTCCCGAGGACTGGGAGCAGCGCGTCGGTGCCGGGGCCGGCGGTGGGGGCCGGCCCGGTCGGGGTCCCCGCACGACCTGGACCACCGAGGGCGCGGACGTCGGTGGGGGATTCGGTGGCGGGGGCTTCGGTGGCGCGGACTTCGAGGGCATCGACCTCGAGGACCTCCTGGGCGGCATGTTCGGTGGGCGCGGGCGGCGTGTGGCCCGAACTGCGGGAGCCGATCAGGAGGCCGAGCTCCCGCTCACCGTGGAGGAGGCGTATCGCGGTGGGCGCAAGGAGGTCACGCTCAACGGCCCGGACGGCCCGCGCAGCTACTCGGTCACGATCCCTCCCGGCGTCAACGACGGGCGGCGGATCAGGCTGGCCGGCGAGGGCGGGCGGGGCCTCGGCGACGGCCCGGCCGGAGACCTCTACCTGGTGGTGCGGCTCCTGCCGCACCCGCTCTTCCGCGTGCAGGGCCGGAACATCCACGTCGACCTGAAGCTCGCCCCCTGGGAGGCGGCGCTCGGCGGGAGCGTCCCGGTCGCCACGCCCGGGGGCGAGACCACGGTGACCGTGCCCCCCGGCTCCTCGTCGGGACGACGGCTCAGGCTGCGGGGGCAGGGCATGCCGGATCCGGCCGGGCACCCGGGCGACCTGTTCGCCGAGATCAAGATCATGGTCCCGCCACGGCTCAGCGAGCGTGAGCGTGAGCTCTTCTCCGAACTCGCCGCGTCGTCGACGTTCGATCCGCGTCGCGCTCCGACCGACGACAGGGGAGGACGCCGATGAGCCCGCCGGGTCGTCCAGTTCGCTACCCGCTGGTCCCGAGACCGGCATCCGCCCTGCTGGACCACGAGGAGTTCGCCCGGCGCTGCGGCGTGCACCCCGAACTCGTGCGGCGGTTCTGGGCGCTCGGCCTCATCCCGGCCGCGCGACGGCCCGACGGGTCGCTGGGGTTCAGCCCGGCGCAGGTACCGGCCGTCGCGCGGTTCCAGCGGCTGCACGCCACCCTGCCGCTCAACTACGCCGCCCTCGGACTCGTGTGCGACCTCCTCGACCGGATCACCGATCTCGAGACCGCCCTGCGCGTTCGCGGGCGCACCGAACCCGTACGCCGACGCAGTCCCCAGGAGCCCGCCAACCAACCCGAGCGGAGTCAGCGATGGACCTGAACCGCCTGACCCAGAAGTCCCAGGAGGCGCTCGCCGCCGCCCAGTCCCTGGCGATCGAGCACGGTTCCACCGAGGTCGACGTCGAGCACCTGCTCACGGCGCTCCTCGACCAGCCGGAGGGCCTCGTCCCGCGGCTGATCTCGGCGATGGGCGCCGACCCAGCGGCCCTGCGCAAGGACATGGAAGCGGAGCTGTCCCGCAAGCCACGGACCACCGGCACGGCCCCTCAGCCGGGGCAGGTCTCGCTCACGCAGCGGGTGGCCCGGGTGCTCGAGACCGCCGACCGCGAGGCCAGGCGCATGAAGGACGAGTACGTCTCGGTCGAGCACCTGCTGGTCGCGCTGGCGGAGACGGGCTCGGCCACCGGGGCCGGGCGGGTGCTGGCACAGCACGGCGTCACCCGGGAGGCCTTCCTCTCCGCGCTGACGCAGGTGCGCGGGAACCAGCGCGTGACGTCCGCGACCCCGGAGGGCTCCTACGAGGCGCTCACCAAGTACGGGATCGATCTCGTGGAGTCCGCGCGTTCCGGCCGGCTCGACCCGGTGATCGGCCGCGACGCCGAGATCCGGCGCGTGATCCAGATCCTGTCCCGCAAGTCGAAGAACAACCCCGTGCTCCTCGGTGAGCCCGGGGTCGGCAAGACGGCCATCGTCGAGGGGCTGGCCCAGCGGATCCTCAACGGGGACGTCCCCGAAGGCCTGCGCGACCGCACGATCTTCTCCCTCGACATGGGCCTGCTGATCGCGGGGGCGAAGTACCGCGGCGAGTTCGAGGAACGGCTCCAGGCGGTACTGACCGAGGTGAAGGCCGCCGAGGGCCGGATCCTGCTGTTCATCGACGAGTTGCACAACGTGGTCGGGGCCGGTGCGTCCGAGGGCTCGATGGACGCCGGCAACATGCTCAAGCCGATGCTGGCGCGCGGCGAGCTGCACATGATCGGCGCGACCACGCTCGCCGAGTACCGGAAGTACATCGAGAAGGACGCCGCACTGGAGCGCCGCTTCCAGCCCGTCTTCGTCGACGAGCCGTCGGTCGAGGACGCGGTCTCGATCCTGCGCGGGCTGCGCGAGCGGTTCGAGGTGTTCCACGGCGTCCGGATCCTCGACGGCTCGCTGATCGCGGCGGCGACGCTGAGCCATCGGTACCTGACCGACCGGTTCCTGCCCGACAAGGCCATCGACCTCGTCGACGAGGCCTGCGCCCGGCTGCGCACCGAGATCGACTCCATGCCCGCCGAGCTCGACGAGATCACCCGCCGGGTGATGCGGCTGGAGATCGAGGAGGCGGCGCTGGAGCAGGAGGACGATCCCGCCTCGGTCGCCCGCGTGGACCAGCTCCGTCGGGAACTGGCCGACCTGCGCGGCGAGGCGGACGCCATGCGGGCGCAGTGGAACGCAGAGCGGCAGGCGATCAAGCGGGTCCAGGAACTGCGGGCGGAGCTGGAACAGGTCCGCCACGAGATCCAGGAGGCGGAGCGGGCCTACGACCTCAACCGCGCCGCCGAGCTCCGCTTCAGCCGGCTGGCCGACCTGGAACGCAAACTGGACGTGGAGGAGCGACGGCTCGCCGAGAAGCAGGGGGAGCACAGCCTGCTGCGCGAGGTGGTCACCGCCGAGGAGATCGCCGAGATCGTCTCGGTCTGGACCGGCATCCCGGTGTCCCGGCTCACCGAGGGCGAACGGGAGAAGCTGCTGCGCCTCGACGAGGTGCTGCACCGGCGCGTGGTCGGCCAGGACGAGGCGGTGCAGGCGGTCGCGGACGCGATCATCAGGGCCCGGTCCGGGGTCAAGGACCCGCGCCGGCCGAGCGGCTCGTTCATCTTCCTCGGCCCGACCGGCGTCGGGAAGACGGAGCTGGCCAAGGCGCTGGCCGAGGCGCTGTTCGACTCCGAGGACAACATCGTCAGGATCGACATGAGCGAGTACCAGGAGCGGCACACCGTGTCGCGGCTGGTCGGCGCCCCGCCCGGCTACGTCGGCTACGAGGAGGGCGGCCAGCTCACCGAGGCCGTGCGTCGGCGCCCCTACGCCGTCGTCCTCTTCGACGAGATCGAGAAGGCGCACCCGGACGTCTTCAACACGCTGCTGCAGGTGCTCGACGACGGCCGGCTCACCGACGCGCAGGGCCGCACCGTCGACTTCCGCAACACCGTCATCATCATGACGTCGAACATCGGATCGCAGTACCTGCTCGACGGCGTCACCGACGACGGCCAGCTCAAGCCCGAGGCTCGTGACCTGGTGATGGCCGAGCTGCGGGGCCACTTCCGGCCGGAGTTCCTCAACCGGGTCGACGACACCGTGCTCTTCACGCCGCTCAACCCGGGCGAGATCGAGAACATCGTCGAGCTGATGCTCGCCGACCTCCGCGTCCGCCTCTCCGAACGCAGCATCACGGTGGAGATCACCGAGGAGGCCAAGCGCTTCATCGCCCGGGAGGGCTACGACCCGGTCTACGGTGCGCGGCCGCTGCGGAGGTTCATCGCCAAGGAGGTGGAGACCCAGGTCGCCCGGGCGCTGCTGCGTGACGGGGCGATCGAGGGCTCGACCGTGCGGGTCGACGTGGACGGCGACCGGCTCGTCGTCACCCACGAGATGGTGGGAGCGCAGTCATGAGCGCTCCCGCGACCGCGCGGACGAGCATCGTCACCTGCTCGCACTGCTCGAAGAAGAACCGGGTGCCGGCCGCGGCAGACGGCATCCCGAAGTGCGGCAACTGCCACCAGCCCCTGCCCTGGATCGTCGACGCGGGTGACGACGACTTCGTCGAGGTCGCGGAGCGGGCCCCGGTCCCGGTGCTCGTGGATCTCTGGGCGACGTGGTGCGGGCCGTGCCGGATGGTCAGCCCGGCCCTGGAACGCATCGCCACCGACCGGGCCGGCGAGCTCAAGCTGGTCAAGGTCGACGTCGACGCCGCACCCCGGCTGTCCCAGCGGTTCGAGGTGCGCGCGGTGCCGACCCTGATGGTGCTGCGGGACGGCGAGGTGCTGGCCCGTCAGCCCGGCGCGGCCCCCGAGCCCGCGCTGCGCAGCTGGCTGGACGGCGCCCTGTCCGGAGGGGCTGCCCGATGACCATCCCGGTCGGCGTCGACCCGCACCTCGCCTTCGTTCGTGAGGACGTCGTCCCGCGCACCCCGCAGGGCTGCGAGGAGTGCCTTCGAATCGGTTCCCCGTGGGTGCACCTGCGGCTCTGCCTGACCTGCGGGCACGTCGGCTGTTGCGACCAGTCCCCGGGCAGGCACGCTCGGAGGCATGCCGGTCTGGTCGGCCACCCGGTCGTCCAGTCGTTCCAGCCGGGCGAGGACTGGCGGTGGTGCTTCGTCGACGAGGCATACGTGTGATGACCCGGTCCGTGGAGGAGGACCAGGGGCTGGAGGGCCTGCTGGCGGACCTGCCGCCGGGGGAGACCCCGGACCTGACCGGCGCGTTTCCCCGGCTGGAGGACTCGCAACTCCAGATGCTGCAGGCATGGGGGGAGCGACGACACGTCCCGCACGGCGAGGTGCTGATCGCGGAGGGCGAGCCGGAGGACACCTTCTACGTGCTGTTCTCCGGGCGGGTCGCCGTGGCGGAAGCGGTGGGGACGCCGGACCAGCGCGTCGTCCGCGTGCACGGGCCCGGCCGATTCCTCGGTGACCTGGGCATGCTCACCGGGCAGCCCGCCTACGCAACCACCATCGTTGCCGACCCGGGGGAGGTGCTGGCGATCCCCGCCGAGCGGCTGCGCGCCGGGGCGGCCGCGTCCCCGGCCTTCGGCGACCTGCTGCTGCGCGCCCTCCTGCTCCGGCGCTGGCTGGCGCTGGGGGAGGGGATGGGCTTCCGGATCATCGGCTCCCGGTTCTCCGCCGAGAGCCGGCAGCTGCGCGAGTTCGCCGCACGCAATCGGCTGCCGCACAAGTTCGTCGACCTGGAGACCGATCCGTCGGCCGAGCGGCTGCTCCGCGGCCTCGGACTGGCGCCCGACGACACGCCCGTGGTGCTGTTCCGACGGCAGGTACTGCGCAATCCGTCCCCGGCGGACCTGGCCGCGGCGTTCGGCCTGCGCGAGGTGGACCCCGCGGAGAAGGTCGTCGACCTGGTGGTCGTGGGCGCCGGACCGGCGGGCCTCGCGGCCGCGGTCTACGGCGCCTCGGAGGGCCTCGACACCGCTGTTCTCGACGGCGTCGCGCCGGGAGGGCAGGCGGCGCGGACGTCGTGCATCGAGAACTACCTCGGCTTCCCCTCCGGGATCTCCGGGGGCGAGCTGGCCGATCGCGCCGTGCTGCAGGTGGAGAAGTTCGGGGCGCGGCGGTCCGTCCCGGCGGAGGTGGTGGGGATGGAGGAGCGCGACGGGAACCACGTGCTCCGGTTCGCCGACGGCGGCGAGCTGGCCACCCGGACGGTGATCGTCGCGTCCGGCGTGCGGGTCCGCCGGCTCCCGGTCCCCGGACTGGAGCAGTTCGAGGACACGTGCGTGTACTACGCGGCCACGCCCATCGAGGCCCAGCAGTGCGCCGGCGACCCGGTGGTGGTCGTCGGTGGGGGCAACTCGGGCGGCCAGGCCGCGGTCTTCCTCACCGACCACGCCTCCCAGGTCCGCCTGGTGGTCAGAGAGGACAGGCTCGACGAGAACATGTCGCGCTACCTCGCGGACCGGATCACGCAGGACCCGCGCGTGGAGGTGCACCTCCACACCGAGGTGGAGGCCGCGGAGGGCGAGGGTGGCCGCCTCGAGGCCGTCGTCGTGAAGGACACGGTGACCGGGAAGCGGCAGCGCCTGCCCGCGCGCGACCTCATGGTGTTCATCGGGGGCGAGCCCAGCACGTCGTGGTTGCCGGACTCGGTCGCTCTGGACCCCGGTGGCTACGTGCTGACCGGGCCGCAGGCGCGCCGGGCGACGGAGCGAGGGGAGTCCGACGGACCCGACCCGCTGCTGCTCGAGACCAGCCTGCCCGGCGTCTTCGCAGCCGGCGACGTGCGCAGCGGCTCGGTGAAGCGGGTCGCCTCGGCGGCGGGGGAGGGCGCGATGGCGGTGCGCCTGGTGCACGAGCACCTGGCGACGACGCGGTGAGCGAGAAGCGCGAGGGGGGCGAGGGGGGCGTGCCGAGCCCGTCGATCGAACAGCCGGAGTGGGCGGCGCTCATCCGGCTGGTGCTGTAGATCGAGGCGGCGGGCGCCCGGGTGGCAGAGGTCCGGGTGGGGGTGGTCAACGCCCCCGCGATCTCCGACGAGCTGACCACCGGGCTCGTCGACGACATCCGAGGGGAGCTCGAAGCGCGCTTCCCGGAGGTGAGGTGGGCATTCCAGCTCCTCGACGACGGCCTGGTCGAGCCGCCGGCGGACGACAGCGAGATCGTCGGCGCAGCGCGGCAGCTCCTCCTGACGCGCGCGTGGGATCTCGTCGTCGTCCTGACCGACTTGCCCCTGATGGTGGTGAGACGACCGGTGGTGGCCCACGCGAGCCCCATGCACGGGGTCGCGGTGCTGTCGGTGCCCGCGCTCGGAACCCTCGCCGTGCGACGGCGTCTCCGGAACGCCGTACTGCGCCTGATCGGCGCACTCCTCGGCGAGGCCGAGGACGACGGGCTCGGTGAGGCCAGGGGCTGCAGCGCCGACGATCGCACGGACGCTGCGGGGAGGCGGCGGATCGACTCCCGGCTGCGCGAGCTGGGTTCCGTCGTCGAGGGGCAGGCGCCGTCCCTCCGGTTCACGACTCGTGTGTTCACCGGCCACCTCCGGCTGCTGTTCGGCATGGTGCGGGCCAATCGTCCGTGGCAGCTGGCCGCTCGCTTGTCCCGGGCGCTGGCTGCGGCCGCTGCTGCGGGTGTCTTCGCGCTCGTCACTCCGGACATCTGGACCCTGGCCAGTGCCCTCGGGTGGCAGCGGTTGACGGTGGTCAGCGTGGGCTCGGTCGTCGCGATCGGGCTGACCCTGATCGTCGGCGCGCGGCTGTGGGAGCGCGTTGCGAACCCGCGCACCAGGCAGCAGGTCGTGCTGTTCAACATCGCGACCACGGCGACGGTCGTGATCGGGGTGGCCGCCTTCTACGTCGCGCTCTTCGTGCTGAGCCTGCTCGCCGGCCTGCTGCTGATCGTCCCGTCCCTCCTCGCTGATGCGATCAGCCATCCGGTGACGTTCCGGGACTACGTCGAGGTCGCCTGGTTGACGTCCTCGCTGGCCACGGTCGGCGGTGCCCTCGGTGCGGGTCTCGAGTCGGACGAGGCGGTTCGTCGCGCTGCTTACACCTATCGCACGAGTCGCGCCACCGAACGCGGTGACGGCTGACCAGGGCGCAGGCGCCTGCAGGCCCCCGCTCTGCGGGGCAGAAGCCGGCGGAGCGTCGAGGGCCGGCTCAGCGCGGCACGGGGACCGACCGTGATGGTGGCGCACGGGTGACGTCGGCGCCCGACCCGATGCCCTCGGTGTCGGGCGTGAGCGCCGCGAGGACGTCCTCCTCGTCGTCGTAGGCGCGTCGGACGGCGGCGTCCAGGAGCCGCAGCTGGCGGTCCAGCGGTTCCTGTCGGTCGGCCGGCGCCACGCACTTGAGGTCGGCCAGCGCCGCGCACAGTTTCCGGGACACCTGTGGCTCCGACGCCCCGGCGAGGCGGATCTCGTCGAAGGCCAGGCGGACGTAGCCGTCCCAGCTGACGGTCCGCTCGATCAGCCGCACCACCCCGTCCTCGTCGCGGTGTTCACCGCAGGGCAGGGGACGAGCGGCGATCTGGCGCAGCAGGTCGTGCAGCCGGTGCAGCGCCTGGACCGCCGTCGTGGGGTCGTTGAACGGCTGCGCGATCGACCGCACGGCGATGTCGACGAGCTTCCGGAAGCCGTAGGCGAGATCCTCGGTGTGCACGCGCTCCTCGGCGAGCAGGACGTGGCGGGCGACGTCGGTCATCCGGAGCCGACCGGCCAGGTCCGCGTCCCCGCCCGCCGTCGACCGGGTGCCCGGAAGCACCCGGAACAGCGGCGCGCCGCCGACGACGAAGTCTCCGACGACGGGGACCAGCTCCAGCACGCAGTCCGCCCGTCGGGCCGCGGCAACCAGGGCGGGGCGATCGACGCGGATCACGTTGCCGGGTTCTGCGGCGACGATCGCGTCGGGGCCGCCGGTGACGACCGGCAGATCTCCGTGTTCCCGGACGATGAACTCGCGGCTGCGGTCGCCGACGAGGTCGATCAGCGCCGCGACCCGGAGGCCGTGGCCGGCATGGTGCACGAACAGGATGAGCACGATGATGCTGGCGAGCATGAGGACGTACGAGAGCAGCATCGACAGTCCGGGCACCGTGCCGGTGTCGGAGCCGCGGATCTCGCGCAGGGTCAGCACCGTGACGAGGAAGGTCGCGCCGAACAGCCCGATCGCCAGCTGGCTCCACCGGTCGGTGAGCAGCGCGCCCACGATGCGGGGCGAGAACTGGCCCATCGCCAGCTGGACCGCGACCAGGGTGACCGTCAGGACGAGGGTGGTCAGCGACACCATCGCGGTCGCGAAGGAGGACAGGATGAACTGCGCGTCGGACGGCGTCCCGGTCAGGCTCTGGGGGATGAGGCGGTAGTCCGTCGCCCGGTCCACGGCGAGCGTTCCGAGGGCCACGAGGGCGCCCGCGGCGAGGCAACCGATGGGCAGCAGCCACAGGCTGGCGCCGACGAACCGCTGGAGCCGCATCCTGTTCACGAACTGGAGGTGCTGATCGCGTCCCCGAGACGGGAGAGCAGTGGGGGCTCGGCGCGGGGCGGGCTGGAGGCCTGCCACTCCGCCGTCCCGATGAACGACTCGTCCCCGATCATGGTCTCCCCCGGGGTGGACGGACGTGCTCCTGCGGACGCACCCGATCCGGCGATCCGTCGGAACGCCAGGTCCCCTCATGAAACCGAAGCCGACGCGGCAGCTCCATCGGCAGAACTCCCCATTTCACGCCTCTCAGGGCGGTGGAGACAGGGGCACGTAGAGACCTTGGCGCTCGGCCCGCACCGCGGCGAGCGTCCTCGTGGGTGCACCGAGCTTGACGAGGATGTGCTCCAGGTGTGCTGCGACGGTTCGCGGTGCCACGACCAGCGAGTGGGCGATCTGCTGGTTGGAACACCCCTCGATCAGGAACCCGAGCACCTCCAGCTCGCGCGGGGTCAGCCCCTTGAGGTCGGTCACGCGGGAGAGGACGACCGTCCCGAGGAGGTTTGCCGACGGCTCCTCACCGCTGGCCAGGACGGTCACGCGGACGTGCCCGTCCGGGGCGTGGCGTCCTCCGCGCGGCCACAGGAACGACGTGAAGATCTGGCCGTCGTCGAGGCGGGAGCAGGCGAGATCCACGAGGGCCGATCCATCGACGAGGAGTGCGTCGCCGTCGAGGCCGGGCAGTGGTCGCGTGGTCCTGTCGCAGCGCAGTACCGCCCCGGCGGTCGCCCCCCGCACCAGCCGGGCCGCTGCCGCCAGTGATCGCAGCGGGTCGATCCCGCGTGCCAGAACAGGGGTGAGCTGGTGCAGCCGGCGCCGCATGACCAGGGGCGGTGGCTGGCTGCCGGTGTAGAACAGCGCGAGGAAGCCGACATGGCGCCGCCCGGCGTCGAACAGGGCGACCCCAAGAGCCTCGTGGATCCCGGCCGGGAGAAGGCACTCGGCCCACGTCGGCAGGTCTTCGGCCGGGTAGGGCAGGTCGGAGGGGCTCAGCGGAGGGCGGGCGCGGTCGGTCTGGGTCACCTCGATGTCGCGCGCCGTCTCGGGGCCACCCAGGTACTGCACGGTGCCTTCGTCGAGGTCGGTGCTGCCCAGGGAGGTGTAGCTGCCGCGCATCGGATCGGCGAGGGCCAGCCACGCGGCATCGAAGGGGACGACGCGGCGAAGCCTGTCCAGCATCCCCTCCGCGCGTTCGGAGAGGGGACGGGTCGAATCGGCGACCTCGGCCAGTCCAGGGCTTGCCGTCATCTCCATCGGTCTCCCGAGTGGCGGCGCCAGCAAGGCACGCTGTTTCTCTCAACGGCGCCGACGCCGCACTCCTGCTCGTGCATCATTACCGCGAAACGGACGGTGTAGTCCCCGTCACTGTGCAGAAAAAGTGGCCGTGGTCTGAGGATCTGGCTAACGACGCCACGGGTGCGGGTGCGGGTGGGCGGTGGAGCAGTAACGTGCTGCGTGGAGTTTCGCCAGCTCAGGTACTTCCTGGCGGTGGCCGAGGAAGGGCGCTTCAGCCGTGCAGCGCGCCGGCTGCACATCGCCGCGCCGTCCCTCTCCCAGCAGATCAAGGCCCTGGAACGAGAACTGCGGGAGCCGCTCTTCGAGCGCCGGCCGCAGCGCGTGGAGCTCACCGCGGCCGGGCAGGCACTCGTCGAGCGGGCCAGGGTGATCATCGCCGAGGTGGAGCGGGCACGTGCGGACGTACAGGCCGCCGGCACGGGTCGGGAGCGACTCACCCTCCGGGTCGCGAACATGGCCGACCTGGTCCTGGGCGCTCCGTTGAGGGGGCTGGCCCAGGGCATCGACGGGGTCGAGGTCTCCGTGAGCTCCAGCCGGGGGGACGACGCGCTGGAGGCCGTCCGTCAGGCCCGCGCCGACGCTGCTGTCGTCTGGAGCCGTCAACCGATCGACCGCGACCTCGACGGTGTCGTCCTCGGCTCGGTGCTCTTCGGCGTGGTCGTCCCGATGGGCCACCGGGCGGCCGACTCGGCGAGGGTGCCGGTCGCTGAGCTCGCCGGCGAGATCCTGGTCATGTTCCCGCGCGGACCGTTCGCCGGCGTCTGGGATCGCACGGTGGACCACTTCTTCCCCGGTGGTGCAGGGCCGGGGCAGGTGGTCGTCGAACCGAACCTGCTCAACAGTCCCGAGGCGGTGCTGCGCGCGGTCGCAGCCGGCGTCGGGATCGCCGCCGGCATCCTGGATGGCGCCGACCGTGCGCGGACCGGCGAGGTCGAGATCCGGCGTCTCGAGCCGGACCTGCGGCTCGACCTGGAGGCCGTCTGGCGGGCGCCGGCCGGGCGGTCGGTCCGCAGGCTCGTCGACTTCCTGGTGCGATCGGCGCAGAACCCCGGTACCGCCATCGAGGCAGCCGAGCACCCGGTCGGGGGCACCGGGACGTCGCTCAGGGTGTGAGGACCACCTTCTCCCAGCGCTCCTCCTTGTTCTTGAAGTGTCGTGCCGGTACGGGGTCTCCCGAGAGGCAGGCGGTCGGTGATCACCCGGGTCGGGTCGATCTCGCCGCTGCGGCAGGACAGGATCGCCTGGCGCAGGACGCGCGGCCGGTCGATTCGGAGCGGACCGCTGACGGCGGCCCGGGCCCCGGCCGTCGTGGTCGCGGCAGACGCTGTCGAGGCATCAGATCCCCGGCCTGCGGCCTGCGCCATCGGCAGAACGACCGATTGCCCGTATCCGGTGTCGGAACGAACGTGGGGCGGTCTGGCCCAGGGACGACCGAGGATGGTGACCATGGGCGCCCCTCTGGCGGAGAAGTGGAATCCGGAGAACGAGCCGGCCATCGTCGGCGCGGGCGCCGTGACCCTGGTCGAGGGCTCGTCCTTCTGCATCTGCACGCCCGCCGGGGACCTCGGCAGCGCGGGCCCGAACGGCCTCTTCTTCCGTGACACCCGGATCCTGTCCCGCTGGGACCTGCGGATCGACGGCGAACAGCCCGACCCGCTGACGGCGATGGTCCCCGACCCGTACCGGGGCACCTTCCTCGGCCGGCTGTCCCGCCGGTTCGGCCGCACCGACACCAACCTGCTGGTGCAGCGGGAGAGGCGGGTCGGCAACGGGCTCCGGGAGGACCTGGTGCTGCGCAACCCGGGTGCCGAGCCGACGACGTGCACGGTCACGATTGCCGTCGAGGCGGACTTCGCGGACCTGTTCGAGGTCAAGGAGGGGCGGGTCCAGCCCCGCGGCGAGCGGCGGGCGCAGTCACAGGACGACCGCCTCTTCCTGGACCTGCACTGGCTCGGTACTCATCGGGGGGCGGTCGTGGAGGCGCCCGGTGGCGCAGTCGCGGCGGCCGCTGTGCTGGGTTCGGGGGCGGGGAGCATCCGGTACGACGCTCTCGTCCCCGCGCACGGGCAGTGGTCGACCTCGCTGCTGGTGCGTCCGGTGGTGGAAGGCGAGGTGGTCGAACCCTCCTTCCCGTTGGACCGGCCGGAAGGGGAGGCCCTGCCTGCCAGGCGGTTGCAGCGATGGCGGGAGACGACCCCCATCGCCACGACCGGGGACGACAGCCTGCAGCGGACGCTCCAGCGCAGCCAGCAGGACGTCGGGGCGCTGCGCATCTTCGACCCCGAGGACCCCACGCTCGCCGCAGTCGCGGCGGGCGCCCCCTGGTTCATGGCGCTGTTCGGCCGGGACTCCCTGTTGACCGCCTACATGGTGCTGCCCGTCGACCGGAGCCTGGCCCTCGGCACGTTGCGGACGCTCGCGCGACACCAGGGCCGCACCACTGACCCGGTGACCGAGGAGGAGCCGGGCCGGATCCTGCACGAGGTACGACTAGGGGTGGACTCGGGCCTGTCCCTCGGCGGCGGCAGCATCTACTACGGGACGGTGGACGCCACCCCGCTGTTCGTGGTGCTGCTGGGGGAGTTCGCCCGATGGGGGGCCGAGCGGGGCTTGGTGGAGGAGTTGCTGCCACACGCCGACCGCGCTCTGGCGTGGATCGATCGCTACGGCGATCGCGACGGGGACGGGTTCGTCGAATACCGCCGTGCGACCGACCGCGGGCTGCAGAACCAGGGCTGGAAGGACTCGTGGGACGGGATCACGTACGCCGACGGCCGCCCGGCCGAGGCGCCGATCGCCCTCTGCGAGGTGCAGGGATACGCCTACCACGCCTTCCACGCCCGCGCCGAGCTGGCCCGTTGGCTGGACGACGACGCGGGGGCGCAGCGCTGGTCCGAGCGGGCGTCTGCACTCAAGGCGGCGTTCAACGAGCGGTTCTGGCTGCCGGAGCGGGGGTGGTACGCCCTGGCTCTGGACCGGGACAAGAACCCGGTCGACGCCTGCGCGTCCAACATGGGTCACTGTCTCTGGAGCGGCATCGTCGACTCCGACAAGGCGGCCCTGGTGGCGGAGCACCTGGTCTCGCCAGCGATGTTCACCGGCTGGGGCGTGCGCACCCTCAGCAGTGACATGGGCGCCTACGACCCGGTCAGCTACCACAACGGCTCGGTCTGGCCGCATGACAACGCATTCGTCGTCGCAGGGCTCATGCGCTACGGCTTCGTGGAACCGGCGCAGCGCATCGCGGAGGCACTCCTGGAGGCGGCGGAGCACTTCGGGGGCCGGCTGCCCGAACTCTTCTGCGGATTCGACCGTGCGGAGTTCCCGGAGCCGGTGCCCTATCCGACCTCGTGCTCACCGCAGGCGTGGGCCTCGGCGACCCCGGTCCAGCTCGTCCGGACGCTGCTCCGGTTCCACCCGGACCTTCCCCGGGAGCGACTGTGGGTCGACCCCGTACTGCCCCCGGCCTTCGCTCCGCTCCGGGTCGAGGGGGTTGCCCTGGGGGGCGGCCGGGTGAGCGTGGAGGTGACCGACGAGCAGACGCTGGTCGAGGGGCTGCCATCAGGCATCGAGCTGCGCCGCGAGCCCTGCCCGCTGGAGTACCCCTTCCCTGCGTGAGGCCGGGAGATCGACCACCCGCGGGCGTGGCCGTCCGCGAAGGGAGCCGATGAGATCGGTGTAGAGCTGCAC
The DNA here is from genome assembly GCF_004570345.1 of Blastococcus sp. CT_GayMR20. Next base: position 37,236 of record NZ_SPQM01000010.1, read on the forward strand.
GTGCTGGCGGACCATGCGTTCGGTGGCGAATCGCGATGCGGCCACTGCCCGGCAGGCGGCCCGATCGAGGTCCGCGGCGGCCAGGAGTGCGTCAGCGAGGCCGGCCCGTCCCTTCCGCAGGTAACCGGTCACCCCGTCGTCCACGATCTCCGGGGCCGAACCCGCCGGGGTGGCCACCACCGGCGTTCCCGCCGCCAGCGCCTCGATCATCACCAGGCCGAAGGGCTCCGGCCACTGGATCGGATTGAGCAGGGCGAAGGAACTCCCGACCAGCTCGAGCTTGTCCTTCTCGCCGAGTTCGCCGACGTACTCGACGTCCGAGCACAGGAGCGGCTTGACCTCGGCGTCGAAGTACTCCCGCTCGGCGGGCTCCCGGAGCTTCGCAGCCATCCTCAGGGGCACGCCGGCGGCGCGGGCGATCAACGCCGCTTCCCGCGGGCCCTTGTCCGGGTTCATCCGCCCGAGGAAGGCGGCGAACCCGCCCTGTCCCGTGCCCTCCGGCACGGCTCCGACGTCTATGCCGTGGGGGATCACGGCGGCCACGTTGACGCCGTCGGCGGTCGAGGCCTGGTGGTGGGAGATCGCGATCACCGGCACGTCAGGCACGGAACGGTAGATCGTCGTGAGCACACGGTCGAAGGGACCGTGGTTGGTGGTCACGAGAGGGACGCCCACGGGGCGGTGGCGGTACACGGGTCCGCACATCGTGTGGTCGTGCAGGACGTCCACCTCCCGCATGGCCGCGTAGCTGGTGACGACGTGACGCAGCTCCGTCACCACATCGCCGCTCACCGGTGCCCCGTCGCCGGCTTCATCCGTCCCGGCCACTCGCTCGACCGGACACGTGCTGTTGGCCGCCGCCGCCAGCAGCACCTCGTGACCGGCACGGACGAGGCCGCGGGCCAGCCGGTCGATCACCGACTCGGTGCCCCCATAGGCCGGGGGCGGTACGGGAATCCACGGAGGGGCGATGAGGCCGATGCGCATGGGACGTCCAGGGAGAGGGCTGCGCATCCCGCCGGGGCTGACAGGAGGGCCCTGAGCCGATCCGACGCCGGCTGCGAATCGGTCGCTCTGCCGATGGTTGGCGGCCGATCCGTCGGCTGTCATTGCAGACGGTCCCGTTCTTTCCCGCGACGCCCCTGCGCCGCCCTCTCCCTGGACGTCCCATGCGCATCGGCCTCATCGCCCCTCCGTGGATTCCCGTACCGCCCCCGGCCTATGGGGGCACCGAGTCGGTGATCGACCGGCTGGCCCGCGGCCTCGTCCGTGCCGGTCACGAGGTGCTGCTGGCGGCGGCGGCCAACAGCACGTGTCCGGTCGAGCGAGTGGCCGGGACGGATGAAGCCGGCGACGGGGCACCGGTGAGCGGCGATGTGGTGACGGAGCTGCGTCACGTCGTCACCAGCTACGCGGCCATGCGGGAGGTGGACGTCCTGCACGACCACACGATGTGCGGACCCGTGTACCGCCACCGCCCCGTGGGCGTCCCTCTCGTGACCACCAACCACGGTCCCTTCGACCGTGTGCTCACGACGATCTACCGTTCCGTGCCTGACGTGCCGGTGATCGCGATCTCCCACCACCAGGCCTCGACCGCCGACGGCGTCAACGTGGCCGCCGTGATCCCCCACGGCATAGACGTCGGAGCCGTGCCGGAGGGCACGGGACAGGGCGGGTTCGCCGCCTTCCTCGGGCGGATGAACCCGGACAAGGGCCCGCGGGAAGCGGCGTTGATCGCCCGCGCCGCCGGCGTGCCCCTGAGGATGGCTGCGAAGCTCCGGGAGCCCGCCGAGCGGGAGTACTTCGACGCCGAGGTCAAGCCGCTCCTGTGCTCGGACGTCGAGTACGTCGGCGAACTCGGCGAGAAGGACAAGCTCGAGCTGGTCGGGAGTTCCTTCGCCCTGCTCAATCCGATCCAGTGGCCGGAGCCCTTCGGCCTGGTGATGATCGAGGCGCTGGCGGCGGGAACGCCGGTGGTGGCCACCCCGGCGGGTTCGGCCCCGGAGATCGTGGACGACGGGGTGACCGGTTACCTGCGGAAGGGACGGGCCGGCCTCGCTGACGCACTCCTGGCCGCCGCGGACCTCGATCGGGCCGCCTGCCGGGCAGTGGCCGCATCGCGATTCGCCACCGAACGCATGGTCCGCCAGCACGTGCAGCTCTACACCGATCTCATCGGCTCCCTTCGCGGACGGCCACGCCCGCGGGTGGTCGATCTCCCGGCCTCACGCAGGGAAGGGGTACTCCAGCGGGCAGGGCTCGCGGCGCAGCTCGATGCCTGATGGCAGCCCCTCGACCAGCGTCTGCTCGTCGGTCACCTCCACGCTCACCCGGCCGCCCCCCAGGGCAACCCCCTCGACCCGGAGCGGAGCGAAGGCCGGGGGCAGTACGGGGTCGACCCACAGTCGCTCCCGGGGAAGGTCCGGGTGGAACCGGAGCAGCGTCCGGACGAGCTGGACCGGGGTCGCCGAGGCCCACGCCTGCGGTGAGCACGAGGTCGGATAGGGCACCGGCTCCGGGAACTCCGCACGGTCGAATCCGCAGAAGAGTTCGGGCAGCCGGCCCCCGAAGTGCTCCGCCGCCTCCAGGAGTGCCTCCGCGATGCGCTGCGCCGGTTCCACGAAGCCGTAGCGCATGAGCCCTGCGACGACGAATGCGTTGTCATGCGGCCAGACCGAGCCGTTGTGGTAGCTGACCGGGTCGTAGGCGCCCATGTCACTGCTGAGGGTGCGCACGCCCCAGCCGGTGAACATCGCTGGCGAGACCAGGTGCTCCGCCACCAGGGCCGCCTTGTCGGAGTCGACGATGCCGCTCCAGAGACAGTGACCCATGTTGGACGCGCAGGCGTCGACCGGGTTCTTGTCCCGGTCCAGAGCCAGGGCGTACCACCCCCGCTCCGGCAGCCAGAACCGCTCGTTGAACGCCGCCTTGAGTGCAGACGCCCGCTCGGACCAGCGCTGCGCCCCCGCGTCGTCGTCCAGCCAACGGGCCAGCTCGGCGCGGGCGTGGAAGGCGTGGTAGGCGTATCCCTGCACCTCGCAGAGGGCGATCGGCGCCTCGGCCGGGCGGCCGTCGGCGTACGTGATCCCGTCCCACGAGTCCTTCCAGCCCTGGTTCTGCAGCCCGCGGTCGGTCGCACGGCGGTATTCGACGAACCCGTCCCCGTCGCGATCGCCGTAGCGATCGATCCACGCCAGAGCGCGGTCGGCGTGTGGCAGCAACTCCTCCACCAAGCCCCGCTCGGCCCCCCATCGGGCGAACTCCCCCAGCAGCACCACGAACAGCGGGGTGGCGTCCACCGTCCCGTAGTAGATGCTGCCGCCGCCGAGGGACAGGCCCGAGTCCACCCCTAGTCGTACCTCGTGCAGGATCCGGCCCGGCTCCTCCTCGGTCACCGGGTCAGTGGTGCGGCCCTGGTGTCGCGCGAGCGTCCGCAACGTGCCGAGGGCCAGGCTCCGGTCGACGGGCAGCACCATGTAGGCGGTCAACAGGGAGTCCCGGCCGAACAGCGCCATGAACCAGGGGGCGCCCGCCGCGACTGCGGCGAGCGTGGGGTCCTCGGGGTCGAAGATGCGCAGCGCCCCGACGTCCTGCTGGCTGCGCTGGAGCGTCCGCTGCAGGCTGTCGTCCCCGGTCGTGGCGATGGGGGTCGTCTCCCGCCATCGCTGCAACCGCCTGGCAGGCAGGGCCTCCCCTTCCGGCCGGTCCAACGGGAAGGAGGGTTCGACCACCTCGCCTTCCACCACCGGACGCACCAGCAGCGAGGTCGACCACTGCCCGTGCGCGGGGACGAGAGCGTCGTACCGGATGCTCCCCGCCCCCGAACCCAGCACAGCGGCCGCCGCGACTGCGCCACCGGGCGCCTCCACGACCGCCCCCCGATGAGTACCGAGCCAGTGCAGGTCCAGGAAGAGGCGGTCGTCCTGTGACTGCGCCCGCCGCTCGCCGCGGGGCTGGACCCGCCCCTCCTTGACCTCGAACAGGTCCGCGAAGTCCGCCTCGACGGCAATCGTGACCGTGCACGTCGTCGGCTCGGCACCCGGGTTGCGCAGCACCAGGTCCTCCCGGAGCCCGTTGCCGACCCGCCTCTCCCGCTGCACCAGCAGGTTGGTGTCGGTGCGGCCGAACCGGCGGGACAGCCGGCCGAGGAAGGTGCCCCGGTACGGGTCGGGGACCATCGCCGTCAGCGGGTCGGGCTGTTCGCCGTCGATCCGCAGGTCCCAGCGGGACAGGATCCGGGTGTCACGGAAGAAGAGGCCGTTCGGGCCCGCGCTGCCGAGGTCCCCGGCGGGCGTGCAGATGCAGAAGGACGAGCCCTCGACCAGGGTCACGGCGCCCGCGCCGACGATGGCCGGCTCGTTCTCCGGATTCCACTTCTCCGCCAGAGGGGCGCCCATGGTCACCATCCTCGGTCGTCCCTGGGCCAGACCGCCCCACGTTCGTTCCGACACCGGATACGGGCAATCGGTCGTTCTGCCGATGGCGCAGGCCGCAGGCCGGGGATCTGATGCCTCGACAGCGTCTGCCGCGACCACGACGGCCGGGGCCCGGGCCGCCGTCAGCGGTCCGCTCCGAATCGACCGGCCGCGCGTCCTGCGCCAGGCGATCCTGTCCTGCCGCAGCGGCGAGATCGACCCGACCCGGGTGATCACCGACCGCCTGCCTCTCGGGAGACCCCGTACCGGCACGACACTTCAAGAACAAGGAGGAGCGCTGGGAGAAGGTGGTCCTCACACCCTGAGCGACGTCCCGGTGCCCCCGACCGGGTGCTCGGCTGCCTCGATGGCGGTACCGGGGTTCTGCGCCGATCGCACCAGGAAGTCGACGAGCCTGCGGACCGACCGCCCGGCCGGCGCCCGCCAGACGGCCTCCAGGTCGAGCCGCAGGTCCGGCTCGAGACGCCGGATCTCGACCTCGCCGGTCCGCGCACGGTCGGCGCCATCCAGGATGCCGGCGGCGATCCCGACGCCGGCTGCGACCGCGCGCAGCACCGCCTCGGGACTGTTGAGCAGGTTCGGTTCGACGACCACCTGCCCCGGCCCTGCACCACCGGGGAAGAAGTGGTCCACCGTGCGATCCCAGACGCCGGCGAACGGTCCGCGCGGGAACATGACCAGGATCTCGCCGGCGAGCTCAGCGACCGGCACCCTCGCCGAGTCGGCCGCCCGGTGGCCCATCGGGACGACCACGCCGAAGAGCACCGAGCCGAGGACGACACCGTCGAGGTCGCGGTCGATCGGTTGACGGCTCCAGACGACAGCAGCGTCGGCGCGGGCCTGACGGACGGCCTCCAGCGCGTCGTCCCCCCGGCTGGAGCTCACGGAGACCTCGACCCCGTCGATGCCCTGGGCCAGCCCCCTCAACGGAGCGCCCAGGACCAGGTCGGCCATGTTCGCGACCCGGAGGGTGAGTCGCTCCCGACCCGTGCCGGCGGCCTGTACGTCCGCACGTGCCCGCTCCACCTCGGCGATGATCACCCTGGCCCGCTCGACGAGTGCCTGCCCGGCCGCGGTGAGCTCCACGCGCTGCGGCCGGCGCTCGAAGAGCGGCTCCCGCAGTTCTCGTTCCAGGGCCTTGATCTGCTGGGAGAGGGACGGCGCGGCGATGTGCAGCCGGCGCGCTGCACGGCTGAAGCGCCCTTCCTCGGCCACCGCCAGGAAGTACCTGAGCTGGCGAAACTCCACGCAGCACGTTACTGCTCCACCGCCCACCCGCACCCGCACCCGTGGCGTCGTTAGCCAGATCCTCAGACCACGGCCACTTTTTCTGCACAGTGACGGGGACTACACCGTCCGTTTCGCGGTAATGATGCACGAGCAGGAGTGCGGCGTCGGCGCCGTTGAGAGAAACAGCGTGCCTTGCTGGCGCCGCCACTCGGGAGACCGATGGAGATGACGGCAAGCCCTGGACTGGCCGAGGTCGCCGATTCGACCCGTCCCCTCTCCGAACGCGCGGAGGGGATGCTGGACAGGCTTCGCCGCGTCGTCCCCTTCGATGCCGCGTGGCTGGCCCTCGCCGATCCGATGCGCGGCAGCTACACCTCCCTGGGCAGCACCGACCTCGACGAAGGCACCGTGCAGTACCTGGGTGGCCCCGAGACGGCGCGCGACATCGAGGTGACCCAGACCGACCGCGCCCGCCCTCCGCTGAGCCCCTCCGACCTGCCCTACCCGGCCGAAGACCTGCCGACGTGGGCCGAGTGCCTTCTCCCGGCCGGGATCCACGAGGCTCTTGGGGTCGCCCTGTTCGACGCCGGGCGGCGCCATGTCGGCTTCCTCGCGCTGTTCTACACCGGCAGCCAGCCACCGCCCCTGGTCATGCGGCGCCGGCTGCACCAGCTCACCCCTGTTCTGGCACGCGGGATCGACCCGCTGCGATCACTGGCGGCAGCGGCCCGGCTGGTGCGGGGGGCGACCGCCGGGGCGGTACTGCGCTGCGACAGGACCACGCGACCACTGCCCGGCCTCGACGGCGACGCACTCCTCGTCGATGGATCGGCCCTCGTGGATCTCGCCTGCTCCCGCCTCGACGACGGCCAGATCTTCACGTCGTTCCTGTGGCCGCGCGGAGGACGCCACGCCCCGGACGGGCACGTCCGCGTGACCGTCCTGGCCAGCGGTGAGGAGCCGTCGGCAAACCTCCTCGGGACGGTCGTCCTCTCCCGCGTGACCGACCTCAAGGGGCTGACCCCGCGCGAGCTGGAGGTGCTCGGGTTCCTGATCGAGGGGTGTTCCAACCAGCAGATCGCCCACTCGCTGGTCGTGGCACCGCGAACCGTCGCAGCACACCTGGAGCACATCCTCGTCAAGCTCGGTGCACCCACGAGGACGCTCGCCGCGGTGCGGGCCGAGCGCCAAGGTCTCTACGTGCCCCTGTCTCCACCGCCCTGAGAGGCGTGAAATGGGGAGTTCTGCCGATGGAGCTGCCGCGTCGGCTTCGGTTTCATGAGGGGACCTGGCGTTCCGACGGATCGCCGGATCGGGTGCGTCCGCAGGAGCACGTCCGTCCACCCCGGGGGAGACCATGATCGGGGACGAGTCGTTCATCGGGACGGCGGAGTGGCAGGCCTCCAGCCCGCCCCGCGCCGAGCCCCCACTGCTCTCCCGTCTCGGGGACGCGATCAGCACCTCCAGTTCGTGAACAGGATGCGGCTCCAGCGGTTCGTCGGCGCCAGCCTGTGGCTGCTGCCCATCGGTTGCCTCGCCGCGGGCGCCCTCGTGGCCCTCGGAACGCTCGCCGTGGACCGGGCGACGGACTACCGCCTCATCCCCCAGAGCCTGACCGGGACGCCGTCCGACGCGCAGTTCATCCTGTCCTCCTTCGCGACCGCGATGGTGTCGCTGACCACCCTCGTCCTGACGGTCACCCTGGTCGCGGTCCAGCTGGCGATGGGCCAGTTCTCGCCCCGCATCGTGGGCGCGCTGCTCACCGACCGGTGGAGCCAGCTGGCGATCGGGCTGTTCGGCGCGACCTTCCTCGTCACGGTGCTGACCCTGCGCGAGATCCGCGGCTCCGACACCGGCACGGTGCCCGGACTGTCGATGCTGCTCTCGTACGTCCTCATGCTCGCCAGCATCATCGTGCTCATCCTGTTCGTGCACCATGCCGGCCACGGCCTCCGGGTCGCGGCGCTGATCGACCTCGTCGGCGACCGCAGCCGCGAGTTCATCGTCCGGGAACACGGAGATCTGCCGGTCGTCACCGGCGGCCCCGACGCGATCGTCGCCGCAGAACCCGGCAACGTGATCCGCGTCGATCGCCCCGCCCTGGTTGCCGCGGCCCGACGGGCGGACTGCGTGCTGGAGCTGGTCCCCGTCGTCGGAGACTTCGTCGTCGGCGGCGCGCCGCTGTTCCGGGTGCTTCCGGGCACCCGGTCGACGGCGGGCGGGGACGCGGACCTGGCCGGTCGGCTCCGGATGACCGACGTCGCCCGCCACGTCCTGCTCGCCGAGGAGCGCGTGCACACCGAGGATCTCGCCTACGGCTTCCGGAAGCTCGTCGACATCGCCGTGCGGTCGATCGCGCAGCCGTTCAACGACCCCACGACGGCGGTCCAGGCGCTGCACCGGCTGCACGACCTGCTGCGCCAGATCGCCGCTCGTCCCCTGCCCTGCGGTGAACACCGCGACGAGGACGGGGTGGTGCGGCTGATCGAGCGGACCGTCAGCTGGGACGGCTACGTCCGCCTGGCCTTCGACGAGATCCGCCTCGCCGGGGCGTCGGAGCCACAGGTGTCCCGGAAACTGTGCGCGGCGCTGGCCGACCTCAAGTGCGTGGCGCCGGCCGACCGACAGGAACCGCTGGACCGCCAGCTGCGGCTCCTGGACGCCGCCGTCCGACGCGCCTACGACGACGAGGAGGACGTCCTCGCGGCGCTCACGCCCGACACCGAGGGCATCGGGTCGGGCGCCGACGTCACCCGTGCGCCACCATCACGGTCGGTCCCCGTGCCGCGCTGAGCCGGCCCTCGACGCTCCGCCGGCTTCTGCCCCGCAGAGCGGGGGCCTGCAGGCGCCTGCGCCCTGGTCAGCCGTCACCGCGTTCGGTGGCGCGACTCGTGCGATAGGTGTAAGCAGCGCGACGAACCGCCTCGTCCGACTCGAGACCCGCACCGAGGGCACCGCCGACCGTGGCCAGCGAGGACGTCAACCAGGCGACCTCGACGTAGTCCCGGAACGTCACCGGATGGCTGATCGCATCAGCGAGGAGGGACGGGACGATCAGCAGCAGGCCGGCGAGCAGGCTCAGCACGAAGAGCGCGACGTAGAAGGCGGCCACCCCGATCACGACCGTCGCCGTGGTCGCGATGTTGAACAGCACGACCTGCTGCCTGGTGCGCGGGTTCGCAACGCGCTCCCACAGCCGCGCGCCGACGATCAGGGTCAGCCCGATCGCGACGACCGAGCCCACGCTGACCACCGTCAACCGCTGCCACCCGAGGGCACTGGCCAGGGTCCAGATGTCCGGAGTGACGAGCGCGAAGACACCCGCAGCAGCGGCCGCAGCCAGCGCCCGGGACAAGCGAGCGGCCAGCTGCCACGGACGATTGGCCCGCACCATGCCGAACAGCAGCCGGAGGTGGCCGGTGAACACACGAGTCGTGAACCGGAGGGACGGCGCCTGCCCCTCGACGACGGAACCCAGCTCGCGCAGCCGGGAGTCGATCCGCCGCCTCCCCGCAGCGTCCGTGCGATCGTCGGCGCTGCAGCCCCTGGCCTCACCGAGCCCGTCGTCCTCGGCCTCGCCGAGGAGTGCGCCGATCAGGCGCAGTACGGCGTTCCGGAGACGCCGTCGCACGGCGAGGGTTCCGAGCGCGGGCACCGACAGCACCGCGACCCCGTGCATGGGGCTCGCGTGGGCCACCACCGGTCGTCTCACCACCATCAGGGGCAAGTCGGTCAGGACGACGACGAGATCCCACGCGCGCGTCAGGAGGAGCTGCCGCGCTGCGCCGACGATCTCGCTGTCGTCCGCCGGCGGCTCGACCAGGCCGTCGTCGAGGAGCTGGAATGCCCACCTCACCTCCGGGAAGCGCGCTTCGAGCTCCCCTCGGATGTCGTCGACGAGCCCGGTGGTCAGCTCGTCGGAGATCGCGGGGGCGTTGACCACCCCCACCCGGACCTCTGCCACCCGGGCGCCCGCCGCCTCGATCTACAGCACCAGCCGGATGAGCGCCGCCCACTCCGGCTGTTCGATCGACGGGCTCGGCACGCCCCCCTCGCCCCCCTCGCGCTTCTCGCTCACCGCGTCGTCGCCAGGTGCTCGTGCACCAGGCGCACCGCCATCGCGCCCTCCCCCGCCGCCGAGGCGACCCGCTTCACCGAGCCGCTGCGCACGTCGCCGGCTGCGAAGACGCCGGGCAGGCTGGTCTCGAGCAGCAGCGGGTCGGGTCCGTCGGACTCCCCTCGCTCCGTCGCCCGGCGCGCCTGCGGCCCGGTCAGCACGTAGCCACCGGGGTCCAGAGCGACCGAGTCCGGCAACCACGACGTGCTGGGCTCGCCCCCGATGAACACCATGAGGTCGCGCGCGGGCAGGCGCTGCCGCTTCCCGGTCACCGTGTCCTTCACGACGACGGCCTCGAGGCGGCCACCCTCGCCCTCCGCGGCCTCCACCTCGGTGTGGAGGTGCACCTCCACGCGCGGGTCCTGCGTGATCCGGTCCGCGAGGTAGCGCGACATGTTCTCGTCGAGCCTGTCCTCTCTGACCACCAGGCGGACCTGGGAGGCGTGGTCGGTGAGGAAGACCGCGGCCTGGCCGCCCGAGTTGCCCCCACCGACGACCACCACCGGGTCGCCGGCGCACTGCTGGGCCTCGATGGGCGTGGCCGCGTAGTACACGCACGTGTCCTCGAACTGCTCCAGTCCGGGGACCGGGAGCCGGCGGACCCGCACGCCGGACGCGACGATCACCGTCCGGGTGGCCAGCTCGCCGCCGTCGGCGAACCGGAGCACGTGGTTCCCGTCGCGCTCCTCCATCCCCACCACCTCCGCCGGGACGGACCGCCGCGCCCCGAACTTCTCCACCTGCAGCACGGCGCGATCGGCCAGCTCGCCCCCGGAGATCCCGGAGGGGAAGCCGAGGTAGTTCTCGATGCACGACGTCCGCGCCGCCTGCCCTCCCGGCGCGACGCCGTCGAGAACAGCGGTGTCGAGGCCCTCCGAGGCGCCGTAGACCGCGGCCGCGAGGCCCGCCGGTCCGGCGCCCACGACCACCAGGTCGACGACCTTCTCCGCGGGGTCCACCTCGCGCAGGCCGAACGCCGCGGCCAGGTCCGCCGGGGACGGATTGCGCAGTACCTGCCGTCGGAACAGCACCACGGGCGTGTCGTCGGGCGCCAGTCCGAGGCCGCGGAGCAGCCGCTCGGCCGACGGATCGGTCTCCAGGTCGACGAACTTGTGCGGCAGCCGATTGCGTGCGGCGAACTCGCGCAGCTGCCGGCTCTCGGCGGAGAACCGGGAGCCGATGATCCGGAAGCCCATCCCCTCCCCCAGCGCCAGCCAGCGCCGGAGCAGGAGGGCGCGCAGCAGCAGGTCGCCGAAGGCCGGGGACGCGGCCGCCCCGGCGCGCAGCCGCTCGGCGGGGATCGCCAGCACCTCCCCCGGGTCGGCAACGATGGTGGTTGCGTAGGCGGGCTGCCCGGTGAGCATGCCCAGGTCACCGAGGAATCGGCCGGGCCCGTGCACGCGGACGACGCGCTGGTCCGGCGTCCCCACCGCTTCCGCCACGGCGACCCGCCCGGAGAACAGCACGTAGAAGGTGTCCTCCGGCTCGCCCTCCGCGATCAGCACCTCGCCGTGCGGGACGTGTCGTCGCTCCCCCCATGCCTGCAGCATCTGGAGTTGCGAGTCCTCCAGCCGGGGAAACGCGCCGGTCAGGTCCGGGGTCTCCCCCGGCGGCAGGTCCGCCAGCAGGCCCTCCAGCCCCTGGTCCTCCTCCACGGACCGGGTCATCACACGTATGCCTCGTCGACGAAGCACCACCGCCAGTCCTCGCCCGGCTGGAACGACTGGACGACCGGGTGGCCGACCAGACCGGCATGCCTCCGAGCGTGCCTGCCCGGGGACTGGTCGCAACAGCCGACGTGCCCGCAGGTCAGGCAGAGCCGCAGGTGCACCCACGGGGAACCGATTCGAAGGCACTCCTCGCAGCCCTGCGGGGTGCGCGGGACGACGTCCTCACGAACGAAGGCGAGGTGCGGGTCGACGCCGACCGGGATGGTCATCGGGCAGCCCCTCCGGACAGGGCGCCGTCCAGCCAGCTGCGCAGCGCGGGCTCGGGGGCCGCGCCGGGCTGACGGGCCAGCACCTCGCCGTCCCGCAGCACCATCAGGGTCGGCACCGCGCGCACCTCGAACCGCTGGGACAGCCGGGGTGCGGCGTCGACGTCGACCTTGACCAGCTTGAGCTCGCCGGCCCGGTCGGTGGCGATGCGTTCCAGGGCCGGGCTGACCATCCGGCACGGCCCGCACCACGTCGCCCAGAGATCCACGAGCACCGGGACCGGGGCCCGCTCCGCGACCTCGACGAAGTCGTCGTCACCCGCGTCGACGATCCAGGGCAGGGGCTGGTGGCAGTTGCCGCACTTCGGGATGCCGTCTGCCGCGGCCGGCACCCGGTTCTTCTTCGAGCAGTGCGAGCAGGTGACGATGCTCGTCCGCGCGGTCGCGGGAGCGCTCATGACTGCGCTCCCACCATCTCGTGGGTGACGACGAGCCGGTCGCCGTCCACGTCGACCCGCACGGTCGAGCCCTCGATCGCCCCGTCACGCAGCAGCGCCCGGGCGACCTGGGTCTCCACCTCCTTGGCGATGAACCTCCGCAGCGGCCGCGCACCGTAGACCGGGTCGTAGCCCTCCCGGGCGATGAAGCGCTTGGCCTCCTCGGTGATCTCCACCGTGATGCTGCGTTCGGAGAGGCGGACGCGGAGGTCGGCGAGCATCAGCTCGACGATGTTCTCGATCTCGCCCGGGTTGAGCGGCGTGAAGAGCACGGTGTCGTCGACCCGGTTGAGGAACTCCGGCCGGAAGTGGCCCCGCAGCTCGGCCATCACCAGGTCACGAGCCTCGGGCTTGAGCTGGCCGTCGTCGGTGACGCCGTCGAGCAGGTACTGCGATCCGATGTTCGACGTCATGATGATGACGGTGTTGCGGAAGTCGACGGTGCGGCCCTGCGCGTCGGTGAGCCGGCCGTCGTCGAGCACCTGCAGCAGCGTGTTGAAGACGTCCGGGTGCGCCTTCTCGATCTCGTCGAAGAGGACGACGGCGTAGGGGCGCCGACGCACGGCCTCGGTGAGCTGGCCGCCCTCCTCGTAGCCGACGTAGCCGGGCGGGGCGCCGACCAGCCGCGACACGGTGTGCCGCTCCTGGTACTCGCTCATGTCGATCCTGACGATGTTGTCCTCGGAGTCGAACAGCGCCTCGGCCAGCGCCTTGGCCAGCTCCGTCTTCCCGACGCCGGTCGGGCCGAGGAAGATGAACGAGCCGCTCGGCCGGCGCGGGTCCTTGACCCCGGACCGGGCCCTGATGATCGCGTCCGCGACCGCCTGCACCGCCTCGTCCTGGCCGACCACGCGCCGGTGCAGCACCTCGTCGAGGCGCAGCAGCTTCTCCCGTTCGCCCTCGGTGAGCCGGGACACCGGGATGCCGGTCCAGACCGAGACGATCTCGGCGATCTCCTCGGCGGTGACCACCTCGCGCAGCAGGCTGTGCTCCCCCTGCTTCTCGGCGAGCCGTCGCTCCTCCACGTCCAGTTTGCGTTCCAGGTCGGCCAGCCGGCTGAAGCGGAGCTCGGCGGCGCGGTTGAGGTCGTAGGCCCGCTCCGCCTCCTGGATCTCGTGGCGGACCTGTTCCAGCTCCGCCCGCAGTTCCTGGACCCGCTTGATCGCCTGCCGCTCTGCGTTCCACTGCGCCCGCATGGCGTCCGCCTCGCCGCGCAGGTCGGCCAGTTCCCGACGGAGCTGGTCCACGCGGGCGACCGAGGCGGGATCGTCCTCCTGCTCCAGCGCCGCCTCCTCGATCTCCAGCCGCATCACCCGGCGGGTGATCTCGTCGAGCTCGGCGGGCATGGAGTCGATCTCGGTGCGCAGCCGGGCGCAGGCCTCGTCGACGAGGTCGATGGCCTTGTCGGGCAGGAACCGGTCGGTCAGGTACCGATGGCTCAGCGTCGCCGCCGCGATCAGCGAGCCGTCGAGGATCCGGACGCCGTGGAACACCTCGAACCGCTCGCGCAGCCCGCGCAGGATCGAGACCGCGTCCTCGACCGACGGCTCGTCGACGAAGACGGGCTGGAAGCGGCGCTCCAGTGCGGCGTCCTTCTCGATGTACTTCCGGTACTCGGCGAGCGTGGTCGCGCCGATCATGTGCAGCTCGCCGCGCGCCAGCATCGGCTTGAGCATGTTGCCGGCGTCCATCGAGCCCTCGGACGCACCGGCCCCGACCACGTTGTGCAACTCGTCGATGAACAGCAGGATCCGGCCCTCGGCGGCCTTCACCTCGGTCAGTACCGCCTGGAGCCGTTCCTCGAACTCGCCGCGGTACTTCGCCCCCGCGATCAGCAGGCCCATGTCGAGGGAGAAGATCGTGCGGTCGCGCAGGCCTTCGGGGACGTCCCCGTTGAGGATCCGCTGGGCCAGCCCCTCGACGATGGCCGTCTTGCCGACCCCGGGCTCACCGAGGAGCACGGGGTTGTTCTTCGACTTGCGGGACAGGATCTGGATCACGCGCCGGATCTCGGCGTCGCGGCCGATCACCGGGTCGAGCCGGCCGGAACGCGCGGACTCCACGAGATCGATCCCGTACTTGGTGAGCGCCTCGTAGGAGCCCTCCGGGGTCGCGGACGTCACGCGCTGGTTCCCGCGCACCTGCGTCAGCGCGGAGAGGAAGGCCTCCCGGGTGACGCCGTGCTGTGCCAGCACCCGCCCGGCCCCGGTGGCCGAGCCCGTCTCCGCCAGCGCGACCAGCAGGTGCTCGACCGAGACGTACTCGTCCTTCATGCGCCTGGCCTCGCGGTCGGCGGTCTCGAGCACCCGGGCCACCCGCTGCGTGAGCGAGACCTGCCCCGGCTGAGGGGCCGTGCCGGTGGTCCGTGGCTTGCGGGACAGCTCCGCTTCCATGTCCTTGCGCAGGGCCGCTGGGTCGGCGCCCATCGCCGAGATCAGCCGCGGGACGAGGCCCTCCGGCTGGTCGAGGAGCGCCGTGAGCAGGTGCTCGACGTCGACCTCGGTGGAACCGTGCTCGATCGCCAGGGACTGGGCGGCGGCGAGCGCCTCCTGGGACTTCTGGGTCAGGCGGTTCAGGTCCATCGCTGACTCCGCTCGGGTTGGTTGGCGGGCTCCTGGGGACTGCGTCGGCGTACGGGTTCGGTGCGCCCGCGAACGCGCAGGGCGGTCTCGAGATCGGTGATCCGGTCGAGGAGGTCGCACACGAGTCCGAGGGCGGCGTAGTTGAGCGGCAGGGTGGCGTGCAGCCGCTGGAACCGCGCGACGGCCGGTACCTGCGCCGGGCTGAACCCCAGCGACCCGTCGGGCCGTCGCGCGGCCGGGATGAGGCCGAGCGCCCAGAACCGCCGCACGAGTTCGGGGTGCACGCCGCAGCGCCGGGCGAACTCCTCGTGGTCCAGCAGGGCGGATGCCGGTCTCGGGACCAGCGGGTAGCGAACTGGACGACCCGGCGGGCTCATCGGCGTCCTCCCCTGTCGTCGGTCGGAGCGCGACGCGGATCGAACGTCGACGACGCGGCGAGTTCGGAGAAGAGCTCACGCTCACGCTCGCTGAGCCGTGGCGGGACCATGATCTTGATCTCGGCGAACAGGTCGCCCGGGTGCCCGGCCGGATCCGGCATGCCCTGCCCCCGCAGCCTGAGCCGTCGTCCCGACGAGGAGCCGGGGGGCACGGTCACCGTGGTCTCGCCCCCGGGCGTGGCGACCGGGACGCTCCCGCCGAGCGCCGCCTCCCAGGGGGCGAGCTTCAGGTCGACGTGGATGTTCCGGCCCTGCACGCGGAAGAGCGGGTGCGGCAGGAGCCGCACCACCAGGTAGAGGTCTCCGGCCGGGCCGTCGCCGAGGCCCCGCCCGCCCTCGCCGGCCAGCCTGATCCGCCGCCCGTCGTTGACGCCGGGAGGGATCGTGACCGAGTAGCTGCGCGGGCCGTCCGGGCCGTTGAGCGTGACCTCCTTGCGCCCACCGCGATACGCCTCCTCCACGGTGAGCGGGAGCTCGGCCTCCTGATCGGCTCCCGCAGTTCGGGCCACACGCCGCCCGCGCCCACCGAACATGCCGCCCAGGAGGTCCTCGAGGTCGATGCCCTCGAAGTCCGCGCCACCGAAGCCCCCGCCACCGAATCCCCCACCGACGTCCGCGCCCTCGGTGGTCCAGGTCGTGCGGGGACCCCGACCGGGCCGGCCCCCACCGCCGGCCCCGGCACCGACGCGCTGCTCCCAGTCCTCGGGAACCCGCCGGAAGTCCTCGCCGAAGCGGTCGTAGCGCTTGCGGAGCTCCGGGTCGGACAGGGCCGAGTAGGCCTCGTTGATCTCCTTGAAGCGTTCCTCCGCACCCGGGTCCTTGTTCACGTCGGGGTGGTTCGCCCTCGCCAGCCGCCGGAAGGCCTGCTGCAACTCGTCGGGGCCGGCGTCCCGCGACACACCGAGCACGTCGTAGTAGTCGCGGGCCATCCGTCAGCTCCCCGCGCGCTGGGCCACGGTCACCGCGGCCGGACGCAACTGGCGGCCGGGGGCGCCGTAGCCGGGCCGCACGACGGAGGCCACCGAACCGGGCGGAGTCCCTGCCCCGTCGGCGTCCACCACCCCCACCACTTCGTGCCGCGCCGGATCGAAGGGCACTCCGGGCTCGTCCTCCCGTCCGTAGCCGAGTCCCCTGACGACGGCGAGGGCCTGCTCACGGAGGGTGCGGATGCCCTCGACGATCGATCCCGGGTCCGCCGCGGCGTGTTCGAGCGCGCGATCGATGGTGTCGAGCACGGGGAGGAACGCCGACGTGACCAGCTCCCGCTCGTTCTCCCGCTCGCGCGCGACCTCCCGCGCGTATCGCTTGCGCAGGTTGTCCAGGTCGGCGGCGGCGCGCCGCCAGCGGTCCTCGGCGGCGACGAGCGCGCGCTGGGTCGCGCCCGCCGCCGCGCCGTCCGCCGCGGTGGGCGCCGCCTCCTGCGGAGGTCCGCCCTCCGGCTGGACCCGTGCCTCGGCGGCTCCCGGATCTGCATCCGGTGTACCGGGTGGCCGGGCGGTCGGCGTCTCCGGTCCGGGCTCAGCCATCGCCGGAGGCTCAGTTCCGGTCGAACTCGGCGTCGATGACGTCGTCGTCCGCGGCCACCGGCTCACCGGCGGCCGCGTCACCGACGTCGGCGGCGTAGTTGGTCGAGGCCGCCTGGAGCCCGGCGAGCACCTGCTGCAGCTCGCCGGTCAGCTCGCGGACACGATCCATCGGCGCCTGGTCGGCCACCGCCTGCCGGGCCTCGGTCACCAGCATCTCGGCCCGGGCCCGCTCGTGCGGGGGTGCGGCGTCGCCGAGCTCGTCGAGTCGGCGTTGCACCTGGTAGGCCACGGTGTCCAGCTGGTTGCGCGCGTCCACCTCCTGCCGGAGCTGCTGGTCCGAGGCCCTGTTCCGCTCGGCCTCCGTGACCATCCGCTCGACCTCGGAGGTGTCCAGGTTGGTGCTCTCGGAGATCGTGATCCCTTGCTCGGCACCGGTGTCCTTGTCGCGGGCGGTGACGTTGAGGATGCCGTTGGCGTCGATGTCGAACACGACCTCGATCTGCGGCTCACCGCGGAGCGCCGGCCGGATGCCGGTGAGCTGGAACCGACCCAGGACCCGGTTGTCCGCCGCGCGTTCCCGCTCCCCCTGCAGCACGACGACGTCCACGGCGGGCTGGTTGTCCGTGGCCGTGGAGAAGACCTCGCTGCGCCGGACCGGGATCGTGGTGTTCCGTTCGACGATCTTGGTCATCAGCCCGCCCTGGGTCTCCACCCCCAGCGACAGGGGCGTGACATCGAGCAGGAGGACGTCGGAGACCTCGCCCTTGAGCACCCCCGCCTGGATCGCGGCGCCGACCGCCACGACCTCGTCGGGGTTGACCGTCATGTTCGGGTCCTTGCCACCGGTGAGCCGGCGCACGAGCGCCTGCACTGCCGGGATCCGGGTCGACCCGCCGACCAGGATGACCTCGTCGACGTCGTCCGCCCCCACCTTGGCGTCGGACATGGCCTGACGGACCGGCCCCATCGTCCGTTCCACGAGGTCCGCCGTGAGGTGCTCGAACTGCGAGCGCATCAGCGTCGTCGTGAGGTGCTTCGGCCCGTTCGCGTCCGCGGTGACGAAGGGCAGGTTGACCTGGGTCTGCGTGACCGAGCTCAACTCGACCTTCGCCTTCTCGGCCGCCTCGTAGAGCCGTTGCAGCGCCTGCGGGTCCTTCCGCAGGTCGATGCCGTTCTCCTTCTGGAACTCCTCGGCCAGGTGGTCGACGATCCGCCGGTCGAAGTCGTCCCCGCCCAGGTGGGTGTCGCCCGCCGTGGCCCGCACCTCCACCACGCCGTCCCCCACGTCGAGGACGCTGACGTCGAACGTCCCACCGCCGAGGTCGAACACCAGCACCGTCTCGTGCTGGCCCTTGTCCATGCCGTAGGCCAGCGCCGCGGCGGTCGGCTCGTTGATGATCCGCAGGACCTCGAGGCCGGCGATCTTCCCCGCGTCGCGGGTAGCAGTTCGCTGCGCGTCGTTGAAGTAGGCCGGGACGGTGATGACCGCCTCGGTGACACGCTCGCCGAGGTGCCGGCCGGCGTCGTCGGCGAGCTTGCGCAGGATCAGGGCGGAGATCTCCTCCGGCGCATACATCTTGTCCCGCACCTTGATGCGCGCGAGCCCGTTCGCATCGGGGACCACGTCATAGGTGACCTGACCGGCCTCCTCCTCGACCTCCTCGAACCTGCGGCCGACGAACCGCTTGACCGAGTAGATCGTGCCCTTGGCGTTGAGGATCGCCTGCCGGCGGGCCAACTGCCCGACCAGACGCTCGCCGTTCTCCGTGAACGCCACCACCGACGGCGTCGTGCGAGCTCCCTCGGCGTTCGGGACGACCGAGGCCTCGCCGCCCTCCCAGGCGGCGATGACCGAGTTCGTCGTCCCGAGGTCGATACCGACCGCGCGCGCCATCTCAGATCCTCTCTGTGAGCAGCCGGGCAGCCTGGTCGGCCACCTCGTCGTCGACGACCAGCTCGTAGCGCCGCGGGCGCATGACGGTCACCGACGCGAAGTCCCGGCGACCCCCTTGGAGCGCGTACACGATCACCCCGATGATGGCTCCGATCACCGCCCCGATGAGCAGTCCGTAGAGGGCGAGCAGAAGCGCGCTCACGATCGGATCGGCCCAGTCGAAGAGTCCGAAGATCCAGCCGAGCAACGCGCCGGGGACGGCACCGCTCACCGCGCCCCGCCAGGCGACGGTGGGATAGTCCAGCTTTCCGGTCACCTGTTCGACGGTCTCCAGGTCCTGGCCGATGATGGCGACCCGCTCGACGGGGAAGTCACGGTCGGCGAGCCGGTCGACCGCTCGCTCGGCGTCGGCGTAGGTGGTGTAGGAGGCGACAGTCCGTCTGGCCGACCGGGCGGAGGCGTCAGGGCTACCGGGGGACCAGGGGTGGACCGCGGTGCTCCCTCCCGATCCGGTGGGGTTCGCGTCGTGCGAGGTCATGAGTGACTCCCAGATCAGACGGGGCCGACTGGGTGGCCGCGGCTGCGGCGTCCTGGGGGGCGCGGGCGCGGCACGGAGCCGGTGACAACGGTGGAGGGACAGGAGGAGCGCCGCATCAGAGGCACGGACTGTTCCTCCCGCCGGTTGGAGGTCGACGGAGGCCCGCCGACTGTGCGGTGGCCACGTGGCGGCCCACCGCACCGTGCTCATCCACGCTCGCCGTCGGCCCCCGCGGCGGCAATCGGTCGTTCTGCCCATGCCGCCCCACCCCGTGGATCGGCAGTGCTGCCGATGGACGGATCGACGCCGGGCAGGGTGCCATGAGGCCCTGGCGGGCCGCCGATGGCTGACCGTCGCCGTGCAGCCGTTGATCGATGCCACCGGGGCTGCACAGGCCGATGAGGCGGGGTGGGGACGTGATGACCGTCCAGAAGAGTCCGACCCTCCGGCTGGTGGGGACAGCCACCGGATGAGACGGTCCCCGCCTCGCGCGCTGGCCGTCACCGGTTTGACCGTCGTGTTCCTGGCCGGGTGCTCCGGCACGGCGCCCGACACCTCCTCCGGCGGTCCCCGGCAGCTCGTCGACGTGCCCGCCGAGCAGGTGACCATCACCGGCGCGACCGACAACCCGATCGACCGGCTGGCGCGCAACGCCCTCGCCGACCTCGAGACCTTCTGGGCCGACGCGTTCCCACGGTTCTACCGCGTGGCGTTCCCACCCCTGGCCGGCGGCTACTTCTCCGTCGACAGCTCCGCCCTGGACGCGGCCAGGTACCCGCCCAGCGGCATCGGCTGCCCGGAACACCCGATGGATCCCGCGGCAGTGGCCGGGAACGCCCTCTACAACCCTCGCTGCGACGCCATCGCCTACGACCGGTCGCTGTTGCAGGATCTCGCCGACACCTACGGGCGCTCGCTGCCGGCCGTCGTGCTGGCCCACGAGTTCGGCCATGCCGTCCAGGGACGTGTCGGCTTCGCGGCGAGCGGCCGGAGCATCCAGGACGAGACGCAGGCCGACTGCTTCGCCGGAGCCTGGACGGCCTGGGTCAACGACGGTGAGGCGAGGCACCTGGCGATCGACGAGCGGGATCTCGACGGCGTCCTGCGCGGCTACCTCCTGCTCCGTGACCCCGTCGGCAGCGACCCGGACAACAGCCAGGCCCACGGCTCGTACTTCGACCGGGTCTCGGCGTTCTCCGAAGGCCACGACGGCGGCGTCGCCTCCTGCCGGGACCACTTCGGACCCGACCGGCTCTTCACCGCGGAGACCTTCGACCAGGACGAGCTGGCCAACCGCGGCAACGCCGCGTACGGCGAGACGCTCCTGATCGTCGACAACACCCTCCCCCCGTTCTGGCGTGCCGTGCTCCTGGAGGAGTTCGAGCGGGAGTTCGACGAGCCGACGATCCGCCCCCTCGACCGGATGCCGCCGCCGTGCGCTGAGCGGAGCACCGAGGACCTCGATCTCGCGTTCTGCGAGGCCGACTCGACGGTGTACTACGACGAGACCGAGCTGGCCCGGCCCGCGTACCAGCAGCTGGGGGACTTCGCGGTGATCACCGCGATATCCCTCCCCTACTCGCTCGCCGCCCGCTCGGACCTCGGCCTGTCGATCGATGACGAGGCGGCCACCCGCTCGGCGGTCTGCCTCACGGGCTGGTACGCGGCCCAGGTCTTCAAGGGCGCCTTCGCCGGCTCCGCGGGAGTGCGCATCAGCCCCGGCGACATCGACGAGGCCGTGACGTTCCTGCTGACCTACGGACTGTCGGACCGAGTGTTCCCGGACGTCGACGCGTCCGGGTTCGAACTGCTCCGCGCCTTCCGGAACGGATTCCTGCACGGTGGCGGCCCCTGCGACATCGGACTCCGATGACCACTGTGAGGTCTCGTGTCCTGGTCGATCCCGAGACGCGAGCTCAGCGGCCCGGTCCTCCCACACCCGTCCCTGTCCGTCGGGCGGGGCAGGCCGGCGCGGGCTGAGCGTCGAGATGAAGCAGTGCGCCCCTCAGCCCTGCCGGGTCTGACCGGGTGGGCGTCCGTAGACCTGCTGGTGAGCGGTGACGAACGCGCTCGTCCGGGGGAAGCCCCACCGAGCAGCGACGGCGGGCACGGTGTCGTGGTCGGCGGGATCGGTGTCCACCAGCTCGCGGTGCGCATGGTCCAGTCGCACCCGCCTCACGTAGGTGGTCGGCGTCGAGTCCCGGTGGCGCACGAAGGCCGCCTGCAGCCCGCGCGGCCCGATCCCCGCGGCGGCGGCGATGTCGCTCGTCGTCAGGTCGCGCTCGGCGTTGGCGTCGATGAAGTCGACGGCACGACGCACCACGGCGGGCGTCGCGTGGTCGGGCGGGACACGGCGACGGGTGGCCAGCCGGGTGCTGGGGAAGGTGCCCAGGACAGCCTCGGCCAGCCGCTGGGTCAGCTGCCCGGTCAGCACGGGGCCGGCCGTGGTGCGGTTCCGCAGTACTTCACGCGTCACGTCCTGCACGGTGTCGTTCCAGCGCTGGTCGAGGCCCGGGAGCATCGGCCGTAGCCCGGTGAATCGCAGGGCCAGGTCGTCGAGACCGGTGGTCTCCACCGCGACCCGCTCGACGTCGTCCGCATTCAGGCAGACGCAGTCGACCTCGGCATCGGCCCACAGGACGCTCACCGCCTGATGCGCCGGCAGGAGCACCGGCGTGCCCGGAGGGACGGCGACCTCCTCGCGGCCGGACCGGACCATCATGGCGCCGGCCGACGGTCGGACGACGAGCATCACGTCCGGGGCGACGTTGTTGTCCGCGCTCGTCGAGTACCTCAGCCGCGAGAGCCCGCTGCGGCCGGCCTGCTCGTGCACCGCCTGGAACACGAAGTTCCTGCGGCTGTTGGTCTCCTCCGGCAGGTAGCCGGGATACGTCGCGCGAAGCCAGGTGTGCGCCACGTGCGGGTCCGACGTCACGAGCATGGCCCCTCCTCGTCCCGAGTGGTCAGGAAGCACTCGGTGTGGTCGCCGTGGCAGATCACCGTCGGGACCAGCGTCGCGCGGAGGGCGGGGTGGCGGTATCGGCAGCCCTGCCGAATCGGCCGGCCCGTCGACCCGGCGGGTCCCCCGTCGGGGAGGCGGCCGCGAATCACGTCGACCGCGACAACCGGCGACAGCAGTTCGTGGACGACTCCCGGCTCCGAGGCTCACTGCGTGTCCACCTCGCCGGCACGCGCGATGAGGAGCGAGCTCCCCCGGCCGTTCTGCCGGTGAAGCGCCGGGCGCCGACGATGTACTGGGTTCGACAGATGTTGCGTGCCGTCACCCGGAGACGCGACGGACGACCAGTCCGCCGGGAGTGGGCGCGTCCTTAGCATCGCGGCAAGGCCGGGACGGAGCCGGCGAGCGCCCCGCACGAGGAGAAGCGTTGACGGCATCCCTGCACTTCCCGCGCACCGCCGCGTCCACCGCCGGCGACAACCTTCACGAGCTCCCAGAGTTCGCGGGCCTCGAGGTGCTCGGACTCCTCCCGGACACCGCAGGGCTCGCCGCGGACATCACCTTCGGCGAGGTCACGCTGGCGCCCGGTCAGCGGGTGCCGACCCATCGCAATCCCCAGGCGGAGGCGGTGTTCCTCGTCGAAGGCACCGTCCGACTGTGGCGCCCGGGTGGCTCCGCCGAGCTGTCCGCCCCCGGCGCGGCGTACTTCCCGCCGGGTGAGGCACACTCGCTCCAGTGCCTCGGCAGCCAGCCGGCGCGCCTGCTCGTCGCGTACGCCACCGGCGGGGACCAGAAGACGGTGACCTCGGAGCTGCTGCCCGACACCGCCCTCGAGGGGACGACGAACCCGAGCACGGCACCGTCGGCGGGCCTGTTCGACCGCTGGGCCGTGGCCGAGGACATGGTCGCTTGGGTCCCTGTCGAACCCACCAAGGGGATGCGCCTGCGGTGCCGCTATCTGCTCGAGCCGGCGACCGGCACGAAGGAATTCGTCATCGGCACGGCGGCGGTCGACCCGCAGCTGCACTACACGATCCACCGGCATGCGCCGGCCGAGATCTACCACGTCCTCGAGGGCACCGCGACGATCTACGTGGGCGACGATGCCTACAGGGCAGGTCCCGGCGACACCGTGTACGTCCCCGCATGGGCGCCGCACGGCATCGACACGAACGACGATGACCTGCGGATGTACTGGTTCTACACGCTGGACGCGTGCGACGGCACGTGGGCGTGGGAGCCGCTGGAGCCGGTGTACTCGACGCCGCCGCGCCGCCCTCTGGAAACGGGCCCCCGTCGAGGCTTCCACGTGTGATGCGGAGCACACTCTTCGCGGGCGGGTACGTATTCGACGGCACCGGCTCGGCGCCGTCGCGGGCCGACGTCCTCATCGAGGACGGCGTCATCCGGGCGGTCGGCACGTCCCTCGACGGTGACACCGTCGTCGACACGACCGGTCGGACCGTCCTGCCCGGCCTCATCGACGCTCACGTCCACCTCACGCTGTCCGGCGTGAACCTGGTGGAAAGGCTCGCGAACCCGTTCTCCTTCCACTTCTTCCAGGCGGTGGTCAACTGCCGGCGGACCGTCGCAACCGGGATCACCACCGTGCGGGACGCCGCAGGCGCGGATCTGGGGCTGAAACAGGCCCTCGCCCGCGGGCTGATCAGCGGGCCGCGAGCGCTCATCGCCGTGAACATGATCAGCCAGACCGGGGGCCACAACGACGGCCACCTGAGCTGTGGTCTCGCGGTCGAGCTGTTCCCGCACCACCCCGGGGTGCCGTCCGGCGTCGCCGACGGCCCGGACGAGATGCGCCGGACCGCGCGGACCATGCTCCGGGCCGGCGCGGACGTCATCAAGGTCGCGACGACCGGCGGCGTGCTGTCCCCGTCGGACGACCCGAAGCATGCACACCTGCGCCCGGACGAGCTCGCGGCCCTGGTCGCGGAGGCGGACGCTGCCCACGTCCCCGTCATGGCCCACGCGCAGGGCGCCGAGGGGATCAAGAACGCGGTGCGCGCCGGGGTGCGCTCGATCGAGCACGGCATCTTCCTCGACGACGAGGCGATCGAGCTCATGTTGGCGAAGGGCACCTGGCTGGTCCCGACGCTGCTGGCGCCCCTGTCGGTGATCGAGGCGGCCGAGCGCGGCGAGGTCCACGAGCCGGCCGTGCTGGACAAGGCCCTGGAGGTCGCCGCCGTGCACCGTGACGCGGTGACGCGGGCCGTCGAGGCCGGGGTGCCCATCGCGATGGGGACCGACACCGGCATCGGCCCGCATGGTGACAACCTCCGGGAGCTGCAACTGCTGGTCGACTGCGGGCTCTCTCCGTACCAGGCGTGGGCCGCCGCGACGTCGGGCGCCGCGGTGCTGCTCCGCCTCGCAGACCGGATCGGGAGCATCCAGCCGGGTCTGACCGCCGACCTGGTGATCCTGGACGGCGACCTGACCGACCTGTCCGGGCTGGCCGGCCGCGTCGTGGAGACCTGGCAGGCCGGATGCAGGACCTACCGACGACCCGTCCACGAGGTGGCCCGATGACCGTTCCCGACCAGGCCGTCCCGGACGGCGCGTTGCCGATGATGGCGTCGCTGCGGACGTTCCAGGACTATCACTGGCTGATGCTGAAGGTGTTCTACGACGCGGTGCTGGACGCGCACGGCACGGCAGGTCTCGCCCAGCTGGCCGCGGGCATGCGGCAGGCCGGCGTGTTCCGGGGGACCGCGATGCGAGACCAGCCGGCGTCGTTCGTGGCCGGCCGCGGACCAGCGCAACTGGTCGAGCACTGGGACACCGCAGAATGGCAGCTCGGGGCCGAGGACGGCACGCTCCGGGTCACTGCCGAGGGCCCCACGCTGACGCTGACGCTCCCCGAAGCACCCGGGCGCGCGTACCTCGCGGACCTCCTCGGGGACGTCGACGCGGTCGCGGCCCTCGCGGCGTACTGGGCACCGCTCCTCGACGGGGTGGCGGAGGGCTACGGCTCCGGAGTCGCCATCGAGGTGGATGACCCCACGGTGCGGCCCTGGGGGCTCCGGATCACCGGACCGGACAGGGTGGAGCAGGCGCCCCGGCTCGGCTCACGTACGGCCGACCCGATCCGGATGGTCGAGGTCAACCGGCGGACGACAGGACTGCTCGCGGCGATGCAGATGTACGTCACCAAAGCACTGATCGACACCTTTGACGCATCGGGCGAAGAGACGGTACGGAGGGCGGCCTACCGATTCGGCGCCGATCGGGGGTCAGTGATCCGCGAGCGCATCCTCGCGCTCGGCAAGCCGCTCACGATGGCGAACTTCGCCAGCACGGACGGGCTGCAGGAGCGCGACCCCGGTGAGGCGGTGTTCGTCTTCAAGGAGCGGCAGCACATCAGCGACGGTGCGTACTACCTCGACTGCACGTACTGCCCGCTCGCCGAGGTGTGGGCCACCGAAGGCCCTGAGGGGCTGCGGCTCGGCTACCTCTTCGACTCCTCCAACCACCGCGGACTGTTCCAGAGCTACAACCCGAGCACCGAGGTGCGGTGGACGTCCGTGAAGTCCCGAGGTGACCATGTCTGCCGGTTCCGGTTCACGGTGCCGGAGTTCCTCACCGACAACGACCCCACCCCGGAGGAGTTCGACAACGCACCCGTTCACGACAGTCGGGGGCCCTAGCATGACCGCATGATCGCGGCCCTTCAGCGGATAGCCGACCGACTCGGAACGCTCCTCGACCGACCGGTCGCGATCGACGACATGAAGATCAGGCAGCTCGTCTACACGTACCACCCGGACGGGAACGACGCGGCCCGCGAGCGGGCGATCCTCCAACGCCACGCCAGTCCGGAGATCGTCCGGTGGACCAGCGAACAGAGGGTCTCGGAGCGACACGGGGCCTTCCTGCTGCCGGCCAACCCGAGCATCGGGCTCAGCCTCCCCCGGTGGGGTGCGGTCGCCCGCGTCGACGATCGCGGCGTCGCCTTCGTATGGGTGGCGACGCCGGACGAGGAGCTCGACCCCGCCAGGCAACGGCACATCGTCGCGGCCGCGGAGAGCGTCGCCGAGGTCTTCGCGCGCCAGCGGCGCTTCGACGAGCTCCGCAGCCTCCGGGAACAGGAGTCCCTGAGCGAGCTCCTGTCCGACGACCCCGCGCTGCGGAGCCGGGCCGCCGGCCGGATGGCCGACGGCGATGACTTCATGCATGACGACCCGGTCGCCGCGATCGTGCTGCTGGCGGCCGCGCCTTCCGGTTCCGTGCCGTCCGATCGGGACCGGGCCGCGATGGCCGCAGTGCTCGAGGACGCACGCCTCGCGCTGTCGTCCCGGCAGACCATGGGTCTCGTTCGGCCCGGGCACGGCGTACTGGTGGTCGCCAGGCCCGACGCGACCCGCGACCGGCACGGCACGGCCACCGAGCTCGCCGAGACCGCGCGGGCGCGGCTGGAGCAGGCACTGACCGTGCGGCGGCCCCGTCCGGTGTGGGCGGGCATCGGCGTCACCCGGGCCGGTCTCGCCGATCTGGCCGGGTCGTACCGCGAGGCGCTGCAGGCCGCGGAGGTCTCGGCCGCGCTCAAGGCGCCTGGCAAGACCGTCCACTACGACCAGTTGGGCGTGTATCGCCGGATCGCGCAGCTCGTGTCGGATCGCGCCACAGACGTGGGGCTGCATCCGGGTGTGCGGCTGCTACTGGACCGGGAGGGCGCCGGCGACCACCTCGCCGAGACGCTGGAGGTCTACCTGGACAACGCAGGCGACGCCGTGCGCTCGGCGGAACGGCTGCACGTGCACCGAGCCTCTCTGTACGCGCGGCTCCGGCGGATCGAGGAGCAGACCGGCCTGGACCTCGGCAACGGACAGGACCGGCTGGTGGCGCATCTCGAGCTCAAGATCGCGCGCCTGCAGCGGGTCCGGCGCGGCGCCCACGAAGACCACGACCCCTTCTCCGCCGCACGCTGACCGGCGGCGCCGGCCCACGGCGAGCCGCTCGACAGTTGTCGAACCACGCCGTCGAACGTGCAACAGCTGTCGCCAGATCGGCGGCAATACCCCGTGCCAAACTCCACGAACTCGGGCGGCCAGTGAGCCGGTCCGACAGTCGAGACAACCCACGAAACGACCAAGCTAGGAGACCCACATGCGCGCCCTGAGGTCCGCCTCGGCACAGCGACCGCTGACGCTCGTCGGCGTGACGATGTCGGCGTGCCTCGCGCTGACCGCGTGCGGCTCCGGAGATGCACCGGACGGTGATGACGGCAGCTCCTCGGCGCCGGTGTGGACGGAGACCGACCCGGACCTGGCCGCCGAGCTGGAGGCGGCCGGGAACGACGGCACGCTCGTCGTCGCCACGGACCTCACGATCGGACTGCCGTGGGCGGTCGAGGAGGACGGCGAGCAGACCGGCCTGGACATCGACCTCGCGACAGCTCTCGGCGAGGTGCTGGGGGCGGAGATAGACCTGCAGAACACCAGCTTCGACAGCCTGATCCCCGGCCTCGTGGCGAATCGGTACGACGTGTCGATCTCCGCGATGCTGGACAACAAGAAGCGGCAGGAGCAGGTCGACTTCGTCGACTTCATCATCGACGCATCGGGTTTCATAGTCCCCGTCGACAGCGACCTGGCCGACCTGACGCTTGAGACCAGCTGCGGCCGGACGATCGGCGTGGTGCGCGGCAGCGCCGAGGAGATGTACCTGACCGAGCAGAGCGGGAAGTGCGAGGCCCAGGGCGAGCCCGCCGTGGATCTGCAGGTCTTCCAGCAGCTGCAGCAGGGCGTGCTGGCCGTCACCAGCGGCCGGATCGAGGCCCTCTGCGGTGACAAGCTGCAGAACGCCTATCTCGAGTCGCAGCCGGGCGCGCAGGTCAAGCAGGCCGGCGGTGCCATCAACGAAGCACCGGTCGGCATGGCGCTGCCGAAGGGCAGCGAGCTCGTCCCGGTCTTCCAGAAGGCGCTGCAGGAGCTCATCGACAGCGGGGTCTACCTGGAGATCCTGAAGAAGTACGGCGTCGAGGGCGGCGCGCTCGAGACGGCGACCGTGAACGACGCCCGCAACTGACGATGGATGCGCGTCGCAACACCGGGGCGGGCGGCTCTCCGGAGCCGCCCGCCGGGGACGTGAGGACCGCGCCACCCCCTGGTGGCGTGACAACAGTCCCGCCCGCCGGCGAGGTGAAGGCGGTGCCGCTGCGGCATCCGGGCCGGTGGGTGGCCGCCGCCCTGGTCCTCCTCGTGGCCGCCGCCCTGGTCGAGTCCCTCGTCACCAACGAGCGGTTCATGTGGGACGTCGTCGCGGAGTACGTGTTCTCCTCCGCGATTCTCGAGGGCCTGTGGACGACGCTGTGGCTCACCGCCGTCTCGATGGCGATCGCCGTCGTGCTGGGCGTGCTGGTCGCGCTCATGCGGCTGTCCCCGAACCCGGTCCTGAGAACCGCGGCGAACTTCTACACCTGGTTCTTCCGCGGCACGCCACTGCTGGTTCAGCTGATCTTCCTCTTCAACATCTCCGCGCTCTACCCGGTGATCGGCCTGGGCCTGCCTTTCGGGCCGACCCTGGTAGAGCTCCCGGTCAACGACATCCTCACGCCGGCGGTGGTCGCGATCGTCGGTCTGTCCCTGAACGAGTCCGCCTACATGGCGGAGATCGTTCGGGCCGGCGTGAACTCGGTGGACCGCGGGCAGACGGAGGCGGCGCAGGCGCTGGGCCTCCCGCGGTCGACGGTGATGCGGCGAATCGTGCTGCCGCAGGCGATGCGGGTGATCATCCCGCCGACCGGCAACGAGACGATCTCGATGCTGAAGTACACCTCGCTGGTGTCTGTCATCGCGCTGCCCGAGCTGCTCTACTCCGCGCAGATCATCTACTCCCGGACGTTCGAGACGATTCCGCTGCTCGTCGTCGCCAGCTTGTGGTACCTGATCGTCACCAGCGTCCTCACGGTCGGGCAGACCTTCATCGAACGGAGGTTCTCCCGGGACCGGCGCGGCGGCGGGACGGTTGCGCAGGCCTTCCGGCGCCAACTTCGCCCGCACGCGGCAGTGACCGCGTTGTCCCGGCCTGAGGGTGGACACCCGTGACCGCCGACACGATGGTCAAGCTGCACGGGATCCGCAAGTCCTTCGGACGCCTCGAGGTCCTCGCCGGGGTGGACCTCGAGGTGGGCGCCGGAGAGGTGCTCTGCCTCATCGGCCCCTCGGGCTCCGGCAAGTCCACGTTGCTGCGGTGCATCAACCACCTCGAGAAGGTCGACGCCGGGCACATCGAGGTCGACGGCGAGCTGGTCGGGTACCGCCGCAAAGGCCACAAGGTGTACGAGCTGAAGGACCGCGAGATCTGCCGCAAGCGTGAGCAGATCGGGATGGTGTTCCAGCAGTTCAACTTGTTCCCGCACATGACCGTGCTCCGCAACATCGTCGAAGCGCCGGTGCGGCTCGGCCGAATGAGCCAGCGGGACAGCGAAGCCGCGGGCCGCGAGCTGCTCGGCAAGGTCGGGCTGTCCGAGAAGGAGTCGGCGTACCCGTGGCAGCTGTCCGGAGGACAGCAGCAGCGCGTCGCGATCGCCCGCGCGCTCGCGATGCGCCCCAAGCTGATGCTGTTCGACGAGCCGACCTCCGCGCTCGATCCCGAGCTCGTCGGCGACGTCCTCGCCGTCATGACCGATCTCGCTCGGGACGGTATGACGATGATCGTCGTCACCCACGAGATGGCGTTCGCGCGCGAGGTCGCGGACCGCGTCGTCTTCATGGATCAGGGCCAGCTGGTCGAGCAGGGGCCGCCCGAGCAGGTGCTGGGGCGGCCGTCGCACGAGCGCACCAAGGCGTTCCTTCGCCGCGTGCTCTAGGCCTCCACGCCACCACGTTCAACTGCGCCCGCGTCGGGTGCACCGGAAGGAGCAGTCGTGACAGCACGCCAGGAGTGGCTGGACCGGCACGGGGTCGCGCACCTCAAGGAGCCCGGACTCGTCCTGAACGGCAAGTTCGAGGACCGCCACGAGCCGCGGATCTGGAACTGGTTGCGGCCCTGGGACTTCGCCTCGCCGTTCGACGTCGGGATCATCGGCGCCGGGCTCTCGACCACCTCGATCCTCCCGACCGCGTGCTTCGCCGCGCCCGACGCACTGCGACTGTCCACTCCGTCGTTCACGACGTACAGCCCGGACTTCGACGTCGACATCGCCACGATGGTCGCTCGCGACCTGGGCGACATCGGGATGCCGATTCTCGATCAGCGGGAGGCGCTGCAGCGGATCGAAGACACCATGGAGGCCCTGTGGCGCGCGTCCGGCGACGCGTTCCTCGTGCTGATCGGCGGCGACCACGCGGTGACCGCGCCCGCCGCCCGTGCGTACGCCCGCTCCCACCCGGGGCAGAAGATGGGACTGATCCACTTCGACGCGCACAACGACGTGCGCGTGATGGACCACGGCCCGACCAACGGCACGCCGATCCGCCAGCTCCTCGAGTCGGGCCTGCCGTTCTCCGGCGAGAACCTGGTGCAGGTCGGCATCCACGGGTTCATGAATGCCAGCTACTACAAGCGGTGGGTGGAAGGACACGGCGGGACGATCATCACCGGGCGTCAGGTGCGCCGGGCCGGGATCGACGCCGTGATCGAGGAGGCGGTGCAGATCGCCTGCGAGGGCACCGACGCCGTGTACGTCACCGTCGACATCGACGTGCTGGAGCTCGCTTACGGCACCGGGACCGGGGCCGCGACTCCGGAGGGCCTGCACCCGATGGACCTGTACGAGGCACTGTTCGCGCTGGGCCAGAACCCGAAGGTGGCCGCGATCGACTTCGTGGAGCACGACCCCGCCCGGGACGTGTCCACGATGACCGGCCGCACGATGACCGGCGCGCTGCTCACCTTTCTCGCCGGACTGTTCCTGCGGCGCAACGACGGCTGGCGCGGCTACGACCCGACGCCCATCACCGGGGACGACCTCTAGCCGGCATGGTCTACGAGGTGGTGGGGTGGTTCGGAGCGGCGTTGGGACTCGCGGCCTACGGGCTCGCCGCGCGAGGGCGGTGGCCCGCGACAGGCTGGCGGAACGCGGTCGCAAACATCGTCGCCGGGAGCTGTCTCCTGGTGAACGGCCTGCACCACTCGGCGCTTCCGTCGGTCGGTCTCAACGTCGTGTGGACGCTCATCGGGATCGGGACGCTGTTGCGCGCCCGGGGCCTCCCCCAGAGGGCCGCGGGCACCGTCGTGGGCGCCCCTCTCGACGCGGACGAGTAACCCCGGTCAGCGCGACCCGCCACTACCTCGGTGAGCCTCGACGGCCTGAGTGCCCCGAGGGCAGGGAATACGAGCCGTGATCCTCAAGGAAACGCCCTTCGACGCCTCGGCAGCTGCGGTGCTTGTACGGTGCAGCGAGATGGGAATCTCAGCCACTGCAGGCTTGACCGAGAACGTGCAACCGGGCGTCGACATGAAGCTGCTCGGCCACAGCCAGGTGCGCACGGAGATGGACAGGAACAGGCACCTCCTGTCCGTCCTGGCCCGCGACGCGGCGGACCGCGTGGGCGCCTCCTGCACACAGGTGAGACGAGACGAACTGCAACCCCGGAAACGTCGACTCAGGGTTCGACGAAGGAGGACCTGCTCACAAGGGTGGGGCTGAGGGGACTCGAACCCCTGACCGGCACACTGCCAGGGCGGCTTGAGCGGGTCCGAGAACGTTCGCCGACGTACTCACGCAAGTCAGAGGAGAGTGAGATCTCGACGACCCCCTGAACGCCACGCCTCGGCCACCATCGTGGCACCACAAGGAGGGACTGACCTCGCTCCGATTGACTCGTGCCGGTAGAGGCGAGACCCGCTGCGGCCGCGCGAGTGACGTTTCCATTTTCGATCGGGGTGAGCTGGCCAAGTGGCGTCGCCGCCCGTCCGGGGGTCCCTATGGTCTGGCTCCGAGCAGCACCACACCGGGGAGGACATCGAGCCCCGCAGACCATGCATTCGCCCACCTCTTCGGAACTCCTGCCCTTCCGACCGGGGCCCGCCGTGTCACCGCGGCGGCTCAGGCGCTGTGCAGGTCTTCTCGTCTGCGGTCGGTCTTGTAGGGCGCGGGGGCGACGGTGGCTCGGATCTCCTTCTGCGGGCCGCCGGGGTTGCCCCAGTGGACCGTCACCGGCGTCCCGACCTCGGCGTGGGCGACGTCGAGGGTGCCGAGCGAGAGCATCTCCCGGAAGTAGTAGCTGTAGCCGCGGGAGGTCGCCACCCCGACGTGCTCGCCGTCCCGCGTGACCCTGTCCGCCCACATGAACCCGCGCTGGTCACGCGGCATGTCCATGAACGGGTAGTTCTCCCCGGGCCGGAAGAGCGACGCGTGCACGTCGAGGACGTCGTCGGCGTTCCACACGAGGGTGCGGATCGTCCGACGGGGATTGGCCTTCTCCGCCTCGAGTGCCTCTCGACCGAGGAAGTCGTGGTCGAACTTGATGTTGCGGCCCCAGCCGAGCTCGACCGGGCTGCGGTAGTACTCGGAGATGTCCTGCCCGTCGTAGGAGCCTGCGATGTAGGCGGGCTGGGCGAACGCGGGCATCGACGCGGTGAACAGCTCCAGGTAGTCCGCGGTCTCCGGCTCGAAGATCGCCGGGATGTAGTCCGTCGCGATGGTGGGGAAGCACGCCTCGAGGTGGTTGATCGGTGCCGTCCGGCCGCCGAGCTTGCGGATTCCGAACTCCTGGCCCGCCTCGAGGACGGCGTCGTACACCTCCTGCTTGTGCTCGACAGGCCCCTGGAGTTCGAAGCCGATCTCGCCCGCCATGCCCTGACGGAGGGCGTAGACCTCGTGGCCGGCGACGGTGATGGTGTTGACGTACATGAAGCCGGTGTCGCGCAGCCCGCTTCCGGCGATCTTGTCCAGCACGTTGACCGACTGCGGACCGGACACCTGGAGGATGAACCAGTCGTCCCTCTCCACCTGCACGTCGTAGTCGGTGGAGGCGAGGTGGTGGCTGGCCCAGAACCCTCCGCGTCCGTGGAGCATGAACTCCTCGGGCCCGAACCGGGTGAGAACGCCTTCGTGGATGACCTTGCCGTTCCGGTTGGTGTGGATCGCGTGCTTGGACTGGCCGATGTCGAACCTCGCGAAGCTGTTGACCGTGATCTCGCTCAGCAACGCCAGGACGTCCGGCCCGGTGAAGCGGTGCTGCCAGAGGAACGACCAGTCCCCGATGTAGCAGGTCTGCTTCCACGACAGGCTCTCGTCCAGCCAATCGGTGTATTCGGGCTCACCGAAGCGGCTCCAGGCGTATCCCTCGGGAGCCCGACGCATGCGGCTGACTGAATAGTCCATCGACGTCCTCGCTGTGGTGTCGGCAGGCGCTGTCCACCTCGGACGCTAGGCCCCGCTCCCCCCGGAGTCAGCGCGAGCGGTGGTTCTCGCGGGCGTCGTTCGGGCAGGAGCGGCAACGGCGCACGTGCCGGCCGACTCGAAGATCCCCGGCGTGGGCGCGCGACAAGCCGCCGAGGGCATCCGTCGCGTTGTCGTTGGATCGAGGCCCCTACCTATGCTCGAGCCCCACGTGGACGAGCTAGGGCGGCGCGCCGATGAACTCAGCCCCATCCTCCGTGGCTCCGTTGGGAGCAGGAGCCCTGATCCTGGCCGGCGGCTCGCTCGGCCCGGTGCCGTTCGAGGAGCGGCTAGGTGCGGCAGTGGCCGGAGGCTTCGACGGGATCGGCCTGTCGGTGGCGGAGTACCTGCGCCTGCGCGATGAGGGGTACGCGGTCTCCCAGATGCGCGAGGCGCTGGACCGCCATGGCTTACGCCTGGCCGAGCTGACCGTCTTCACGGGCTTCTCGGCGCCCGACGCGCTGGTCGGGACCGCGCCGACCCCCCACCTCCGCTATACGGACCGGCAGACGGAAGCGACCTTCTTCGAGATGGCCGAGGCTTTCGGTGCCCGCCATCTGCAGGCCGTCGGCACCTTCGGCACCGACGTTCTCGAGGAGGATGCGGCGGAGAGGTTCGCGGGGCTCTGTGATCGCGCAGCGGAATCCGGCCTGCTGGTGGCCCTGGAGTTCGTTCCCACCACGAACGTCCCGGACGCCGGCGTCGCCCAACGCGTCGTGGCGGCAGCCGGCCGCCCCAACGGCGGGTTGTGCGTCGACAGCTGGCACCACTTCCGGGGCCGCGCGGACGACGACCTGCTCCGCGCGATGGATCCCGACCGGGTGATCATGATCCAGCTTGACGACGGACCCCGCTCCCCGCAGGACCCCGACTTCATCACCGACACCGTGCTGAACCGGCTGCCACCCGGCGAAGGCGACTTCGACCTGACGTCCTTCCTGCGCCTGCTCCGGGGTATGGGCGTGCAGGCACCGATCTCCGTCGAGGTCCTGTCGGCTGACCTCCGAGCCCGAGCGGCCGCCGAGGTGGCCACTCTCCTCGGGGACGCGACCCGCAGCGTGATCATCGCCAGCACGAACCCCCGCACGTGACAGCCATCGAGACGACCAGCGTCAGGGAGCGGCAAGCATGGTGCACGTAGGTCTCCTCATGACCGACATCCCCAAGACCGTCAGCCCGCGGCAGCAGTTCGAGGACACGCTGCGCGTCGTCGACGCGGCACAGGAGGCCGGCTTCACCCACATCACCTTCGGCCAGCACTTCCTCTACGGCGACCTCAGCTACCTGCAGCCGGTGCCGTTGCTCGCCCGGCTCGCGGCGCACGTGGACCCGCACGTCCGCCTGGTGACCAGCGTGCTCATCACGCCGCTGTACCACCCGGTGATGCTCGCCGAGGAGCTGGCGACCCTCGACGTCGTGACGGAGGGGCGACTGGTCGTCGGGGCGGGCATCGGGTACCGGCCCGACGAGTTCCGCGACTTCGAGATCCCGTTCCGGGAACGTGCGCCGCGCACCGACGAGATCCTCGACATCATGGTCCGGCTCTGGACGGAGGAGGAGGTCACCCACCACGGGCGGTTCTGGAACCTGGAGGGGGTTCGGCCGCATCTCCTGCCGGTGCAGCAGCCACACCCGCCGATCTGGATCGGCGCGCACAGCGATGCGGGTGCCCGCCGGGCCGGGCGGTTCGGCGACGCCTTCACGGTGCCTCCCGAGACGACCGTCGCCCAGGTGCGCGAACGCTTCGAGATCGTCCGAGCCGGTTTCGCGGCCCGTGGCAAGCCCTTCGGTCCGCAGCCCCTGCGCCGCAACATCTTCGTCGCCGACACGCACGAGGCGGCGGTCGAGGGCTACGCGAAGGTGACGCAGGCGCGGTACCTGACCTACCGGGACCGCGGGCTGGACGTGCTGAAGGACGCCGACCTGCGGGGCGACTTCGAGCAGGCGGTGTCCGACCACGCCGTCCTCGGCACTCCGGACGAGGTCATCGC
The DNA here is from genome assembly GCF_004570345.1 of Blastococcus sp. CT_GayMR20. Next base: position 72,726 of record NZ_SPQM01000010.1, read on the forward strand.
CGCGCTGACCGACATCGTCACCACGCTGCCGGTCGACCCTCTCCTCTTCCGTCCGCAGTGGCCCACCATGAGCGCCGACGAGGGGATCGCCACCATCCGGCGGCTCGGTCGCGAGATTCTCCCCGCGCTGGCAGCCGTCGCACCGCTGACCTCCATGCCGGACTGACCGGCCCGCGTCGATCCCGCCGTCGCGGGGTCCTGTTGCCTGGCCCCAGAAGCGACGCCGGCCGCTCTCCGTGCGCCCCGCCTCGTAGCCGTCGGCCACGTAATCGGAGGGCTCTGAGGCGATACGAGTCTGCCGGTTGAGCATGGAACTCTGCGCTCAAGTACCAGACCGCACCACACGTGCCTCCTAGCGTCGGGCGTCATCAGACCCCGCCGGGGTCCGCGCCGGAGGAGGAGACATGCCGGACACCCTCACCAGCAGGGAGCTGCACGAGATCGACGACGCGAACGCCAGCGGAAGACGGCCGGTGTTGTTCGTACACGGCCTGTGGTTGCTGGCCAGCAGCTGGGACCGTTGGCGCCATGTGTTCGAGTCGGCAGGCTTCACAACCGTGGCGCCGGGCTGGCCGGACGACCCGGAGACCGTGCAGGAGGCCCGCGCGAACCCGGACGTGTTCGCGCGCAAGATGGTGCATCAGGTCACGGACCACTACGCCGAGGCCATCGGGCGCCTGGACCGCAAGCCGGCCGTCGTCGGGCACTCCTTCGGCGGCCTGTTCGCGCAGATGCTCGCAGCCGAGGGACTCTCGGTGACGACGGTGGCGATCGACCCGTCTCCCTTCCGCGGAGTGCTGCCCGTGCCGACGTCGACCATCAAGGCCTCGGCCGCGGTGCTCAGCAACCCGGCCAACCGCGGACGCGCGATCGCGCTGACCTTCGAACAGTTCACCTACGGCTGGGGTAACGCGCTGTCGGAGGAGGAGGCACGGCGGCTCTACGAGGAGTTCCACGTCGCCGGTTCGGGCGTCCCGATCTTCCAGGCGGTCGCGGCGAACCTGAACCCGTTCACAGAGATCAAGGTGAACACGCACGCCGCCGACCGCGGGCCGCTGCTGATCATCTCCGGCGAGAAGGACCACCAGGTGCCCCGCGCCCTCAGCCATGGCGCCTACAAGCACCAGAAGCACAACACCGCCATCACCGAATTCGTGGAGCTGCCCAACCGCGGCCACTCGCTGACCATCGACTCGGGCTGGCGCGAGGTGGCCGACACCGCCCTGAACTTCGTGAAGGCGCACAGCCGCATGCCGGAAGCCGTCTGACCGCCAGCGCCCGACCAAGCAGGCACGGTCGGCCACATCGGCCGACCGGCCCGGTCCGCATCGCCATGTCCACCGACACGACAGAGGTCCGTCATGCCCGCCAACCCGCACCAACTGTCCCTCGAGCCCGCCGCCCAGGCTTTCGTCGAGGCAACGGCGGCTCCCCCGTACCTTTACCAGTTGGCTCCGGAAGACGGCCGCACGACCGTCGACGGGGTGCAGAGCAGCGAGATCTTCAAGCCGGCAGTCGCCGAAGAGTGGATCTCCGTCGCGGGCGGGCCCACCGGATCGGTCCGGGCGCGCATCGTCCGACCGCCCGGTACCGATGATGTGCTGCCGGTCATCGTCTACGTCCACGGCGCCGGGTGGGTCTTCGGGGACGCGCACACCCACGACCGGCTCGTCCGCGATCTCGCCCTGGGCGCGCACGCTGCCGTCGTCTTCCCGGAGTACGACCGCTCACCCGAGGCTCGGTACCCGGTTGCCATCGAACAGTGCTACGCCGTCGCCGCATGGCTGGCACAGGCGGGCGCGGAGCGCTCGTTGGACCCCGCCCGGATCGCGGTCGCCGGTGACTCGGTCGGCGGCAACATGGCGGCTGCGCTGACGCTGCTGGCCAAGGAACGGGGTGACGTCTCCTTCGTGCAGCAGGTGCTCTTCTACCCGGTGACGGACGCCGCGTTCGACACCGGCTCCTACGAGCAGTTCGCCGAAGGCTACTTCCTCGCCCGTGACGGCATGAAGTGGTTCTGGAATCAGTACACGACCGACCCGGATGAGCGCGCCCAGATCACTGCGTCCCCGCTACGGGCAACCCTCGGGCAGCTGGCCGGGCTGCCCCCGGCGCTGGTGATAACCGCCGAGGCCGACGTTCTGCGCGACGAGGGCGAGGCATACGCGGCCAGGTTGCGCGCCGCCGGGGTGCCGACAACAGCAGTCCGCTACGCCGGGATCATTCACGACTTCGTCATGCTCAACGCCCTGCACGAGACCAATGCGGCCAGGGCCGCGGTCGCTCAGGCCAATGCGGTTCTGCAGGCGGCCCTGCACGACACCTCCGCCCCCGTACCGACGTTTGCGCCGGCGGTCGCCTGAGCCAACGTGCTCGCCGCCCGCGGTCGTTCGCCACGGCGCCGTTGCGTCAGACCCGACAACTGCACGATGAGCAAGACATCGTGCGCAACGATCCGGTACGCACGGGACGCCGAATTCACTACCCTCGCGCCATCCAGCGGTGCCCGGCTCCCATGGACGCCGGACCTCGTGGTGCATCCCAACGGCCACAACGGTGCTCCCTGCACCGACAACCGAGAGGGACCACTGTGGCGGTGCTCCTCGACACGACGAGAATGACCGCACTCCAGCGTTGCCAGGCGATGTCGGTGTTCCTCGAGGGCGTGTCGACGCCGATGAAGTTCGATCTCAGCCGTCCGGTTGCAGACATGCAGACGTGGACGGCGTCCTGGTCGCTGGGCGGACTCAAGGTGCTGCAGGCGCAAGGCTCAGCGATACGCGGCGTCCGGGGTGCGCACGAAGTCGACGCCACCCCCGACGCCCACCTTGTGATTGCCTACGCCGCCCACGGCGTCACCACGTTCACGCGCCGGGAAGACGAGTTTCGTTGTCACCCGGGCGCCCTGCTGCTGTACGACACGACCGAGCCGCACAGCCAAGCCCAGCCTGACGGCCACAACATCTTCGGCTTCATGATCGATCAGCGCGACCTCGGCCTCCCGAGCAAGGTGATCCGGCGAGCGGTACGAAATCCGCAGGCAAGCCCGATCTACGAGCTCCTGCTCCGACACATCGTCCGCTGCTGTGCCGCCCTGCCGTCACTCGAGGACACGCCCGCAGCGCAGGCCCTCCGCGAGGTCACCGTCGATCTGACCCGGACTCTGGTCGCCACGGCCGGAGGGACGGCTCCGGAAGCCGTCGACACACTTCACAGCTCTATTCCGATGCGCGTCGAGCAATACGTGCTGGAGCACCTCGGCGATCCTTCGTTGTCGGCCACACAGGTCGCGGCCGCTCACTACATCTCCGTGCGACAGCTGTACTACTTGTGGTCCGCCCACAGCGACCAGGGCCTCGCAGAGTGGGTCATGAGCCAACGTCTGGAACGCGCCAGCCGCCAGCTGGCAGTTGGCCGAGAGGCCATCACGTCGGTCGCGCATCGCTACGGCTTCGCCGACGCCACCCACTTCAGCCGGCGCTTCCGCGAACGCTACGGGGCGACGCCACGCGAGTGGCGCGCCCTATGGCGGGAGCTTCCTGGCCCATCCATCGACTGACAACCGTTCCGGCGATGTCCGACGTCGGACGCCCCGCCTTCGACGAGGCGGTCCTGGGATGCTGCCAGGCATTGCCGCCCTGGTGAATCCACGCCGGACATCCTTCGATCCGTCGTCAACGAGGCGTTCGCGCGCAGTGGAAGCTGCGCTGGCCGAACCGGCTCGACCGGCACATGCACAGCCAGGGTCCGCCGCAACTCTGACCCTGCAACAAGCCTGGTCCCTGACTGGGCCCGCCTTGGGTCACTGGTCAGCGCCCCGACTTCCAGGCGCAGACCTTCCTCCAGTCGTCACCCGCCAGTTGCTCCACCCGCACGCAACTCTCCGCCGGGACTGGGTGGG
>NZ_SPQM01000110.1 GCF_004570345.1 Blastococcus sp. CT_GayMR20
GGGCGGCGGCGACGGCGGCAGCCTTGGCCTCCCCGGCCACCAGCAGCCAGACCTCCTCGGCGCTGTTGATCGCGGAGAAGCCCATGCTCACCCGGATCGGGGGCGGCTTGGGGCAGTCGCGGACGGCGACCACCGGCCGGTCGTCGGTCGCGGCGGGGGAGTCGGGGAAGATGGAGGCGACGTGACCCTCCGGCCCCATGCCGAGCAGCAGCACGTCGAACCGTGGGAGGTCGGCGCCGTCCGGTGCGGCCGCGGCGAGCTCACCGGCGTACCAGGCAGCCGCGTCCTCCGGCTCGGCGAACGGCCCGTCCGAGGGCGGCATCGCGTGCACCCGGTCCCCGGGAACCCCGACGACGTCGAGCAGGGCCGTGCGGGCGCCCTTCTCGTTGCGTTCGTCGTCGTCGGCCGGGACGAACCGCTCGTCGCCCCACCAGACGTCGACCGCCGTCCAGTCGACGGTCTCGCGCACCGGCTCGGCGGACAGCTGGGCGACCCGCTCGAGGACCGCGGTGCCCACGCCGCCGCCGGTGAGGACGACGGACGCCGTGCCGTGGATCGTCTGCGCGGCGGCGAGCCGTGCGACCAGGGCCTCGGCCACGGCCCGCACCAGGTGCTCGGTGTCGGGCTCGACGACGACGTCGGGCACATGGCCCGACTGCAGGGGCTCGCCACGAGCGTGCGAGTGCCGGGGGGCAGGCGGGTCCTCTTTCACGAGTCGCTCGTGGCCGCGGCTCGCTTCTTGGGCTTGGCCGCCCCGTCGCCGTTCTCCTCGGCGGGGTCGAACCAGACGTGCTCGCGCACCGGCGAGTGGTCGGCCAGCCCGGTGACGCCGGTGGCCGCCTCGAGGGCCTCCCGGTAGGGCTCGTCGGTGTCCAGCCTCCGCAGTTCCTCGCTGAGCAGGTCGCCGAGCACCCGCTCCGGCAGGGCGACAGTCGCGTCGGGCCGGTAGGGCTGGGAGATGACCGCGCCGCCCTTCCGGTCGGCGTGCAGCTGGACTTCCTCGTCCTGGTCCAGCTGCAGGATGACCGAGTCCACGCCGCTGGGTCCGGGCTTCCGCGAGCCCTCCTCGACGGCGATGGTGCAGCCGCAGCGCGAGGTGAGCCAGCCGGCGAGCAGGCGGGCCGTCGCGTTGCCCGGGTCGCCCTCGATCCGCCCGCCCGTGACGGTCACCGGCCCGCCGCGGCGGCCGGAGACCGAGTCGAGGGTGGAGGCCAGGATCGCCCGCCACGCCGTCGTCCTGGTCCAGGCGAGGTCGGTGTCGCCGGGGGCGTAGTCGGCCGCGCGGGTCTTCAGGGCCGTGAGGGAGTTCTCCGGGATCGAGCTGTCGGTGATCCGGCGGTCGGCGAACACGGCCAGCGCGTCGGTCGCGAGCCGGTCCGGGGGAGCGGCGTGCCACCAGGCGACGACGGGGGCGTCGGCCGCGAGGAGGGGGAGGACGACCGACTCGGCGTGCAGCCCCAGCCGGCCGTACATCCGCATGACGACCGCCTCGCCGGGGCCGAGCCGGCCGCCGATGAGGACCTCGGCGTCCAGTCGCGGGGTCGGCGCATCGATCTGCCGGCGGACCACCACGAGGATGCGGCAGGGGTGCGCCTCGGCGGCGTGGGTCGCGGCCTCCTCGGCCTCGGCGACCCGGCTCTCGTCGGCCACCACGACCAGCGTGAGCGCGACGCCGGACAGCACGGCGCCGCCGGTGCGGCGCTGGGCGGCGAGCTCCTTGACGACGGCCGAACCGGTGGTGTCCCACAGGGTGGTCATGTCGGATCCTCTGCTCGGGTCTGGATCGGGGTCACGGGCGCCGCCACCGGCGGCCCTCGGCGGCGAGCATCTCGTCGGCCGCCCGCGGTCCCCACTCGCCGGCCCGGTAGAAGTGCGGCGTGCTGCCCGCCCAGAACTGCTCCAGTGGGTCGATCGCCGCCCACGAGGCCTCGACCTCGGCGTTCCGCGGGAACAGGGTGGCGTCGCCGAGGAGGACGTCGAGCAGCAGCCGCTCGTAGGCCTCGGGGCTGGACTCCGTGAACTGCTCGCCGTAGAGGAAGTCCATCGAGACGTCCCGGACCTCCATGACGCTGCCCGGCACCTTCGACCCGAACTTCAGGGTCACGCCCTCGTCGGGCTGCACCCGGACGACGAGCTGGTTGTTGCCCAGTTCCTCGGTGTCGGTGTCGGCGAAGGGCAGGTGGGGCGCCCGCTTGAACACCAGGGCGATCTCGGTGACCCGGCGGGGGAGCCGCTTGCCGGTGCGGAGGTAGAACGGCACCCCGGCCCAGCGGCGGGTCTCCACGCCGAACCGGACGGCGGCGAAGGTCTCGGTCGTCGACTTCGGGTCGACGCCCTCCTCCTGCCGGTAGCCGTTGACCCGCTGGCCGGCGAGCCAGCCCTGCTCGTACTGCCCCCGGACGGCGAACGTCTCGAGGTCGGTGGGGATGGAGATCGCCCGGAGGACCTTCAGCTTCTCCGTGCGGATCTCCTCGGCGGAGAACTCGACGGGCTCCTCCATGGCGGTCAGCGCCAGCAGCTGGAGCAGGTGGTTCTGCAGGACGTCGCGGGCGGCGCCCGTCTTCTCGTAGAACTGCGCCCGCCCGCCGATGCCGACGTCCTCGGCCATGGTGATCTGCACCGAGTCGACGTGGTGGCCGTTCCAGATGGGCTCGAACAGCGTGTTCGCGAAGCGCAGCGCCAGCAGGTTCTGGACGGTCTCCTTGCCCAGGTAGTGGTCGATGCGGAAGACGTCGTCGGCGCCGAACACCGAGTCGACCAGCTCGTTGAGCTCGCGGCTGGAGGGCAGGTCCTCGCCGAACGGCTTCTCGACGACGACCCGGCGCCACCGGTCCGGAGTGCTCTCGGCCATGCCGGTCCGCTGCATCTGCTTGAGCACCGTCGGGAACATCGCCGGCGGGATGGAGAGGTAGAACGCCGCGTTGCCGCCGATGCCGTGGCTCCCCTCGAGTTCGCCCAGGGTGGCGGCCAGCTGGTCGAAGGCGTCGTCGTCGTCGAAGGACCCGGGGATGAAGGTGATGTCGGCGGCCAGCTGCTCCCACACCTCTTCCCGCCACGGCGTGCGCGCGTGGGCGCGGGCCGCGTCGCGGGAGAGCTCGGCGAACTCGGTGTCGCCCCAGTCGCGGCGCGCGAAGCCGAGGAGGGCGAAGTTCGTGGGCAGCAGGCCGCGGTTGGCCAGGTCGTACACCGCAGGGAGGAGCTTCTTCCGCGCGAGGTCTCCGGTGATGCCGAAGACCACGAGCGCGCAGGGCTCCGGAACCCGGGGCAGCCGCCGGTCCCGCGGATCGCGCAGCGGGTTGGGGATCATGGTCCGTCCTCGGTGTGGCTGAACTCGCGGCGGCCCCCTGCAGGGGCCCGCCGCGAGCCTGCGAGCGGTGGGGGCAGCGGGTCCTTGGTTCAGGCCTGGCGCTCGAGCTCCGTCCGCACCGACTCGGTGAGCTCGTCCCACGAGTCGACGAACTTCTGCACGCCCTCCTCCTCCAGGACGCGGAACACGTCGTCGAGGTCCACCCCGGCGTCGGCGATCGCCTGCATGACCGCGGCGGCGTCGTCGTAGGCCTTCTGCACCGGCGTCCCGGGCTCGCCGTGGTCGGCGTATGCCTTCAGCGTCTTCTCGGGCATCGTGTTGACGGTGCCGGGGGCGATGAGCTCGCTGATGTACATCGTGTCCGAGTACTCGGGGTTCTTGACCCCGGTGGAGGCCCACAGCGGCCGCTGCGGCACGGCGCCCTGGTCCTCGAGCGTCCGCCAGCGGTCGGACGAGAAGACCTCCTCGTACGCCTGGTAGGCCAGCCGGGCGTTGGCGATGCCGGCCTTTCCCTTGAGGGACGGGTCGGCGCCTGCCTTGTCCAGCCGCTTGTCGATCTCGGTGTCCACCCGGGAGACGAAGAACGACGCCACCGACGCGATCCCCTCGAGGGAGCCGCCCTGGGAAACCCGCTTCTCCAGGCCCGAGAGGTAGGCGTCCATGACCGCCCGGTACCGCTCGAGGCTGAAGATCAGGGTCACGTTGACACTGATCCCGTTGGCGATCGTCTCGATGATGGCCGGCAGCCCCGCCTCGGTGGCCGGGATCTTGATGTAGAGGTTCGGCCGGTCGACCAGCCACCACAGGTGGCCGGCCTCGGCCGCCGTGGCGTCGGTGTCGTGCGCCAGGCCGGGCGCGACCTCGAGGGAGACGCGCCCGTCGCCGGGGGAGGCCTCGGCGACCGGCCGCAGCAGGTCACAGGCGTCCCGGACGTCGGCGGCGGTGATCGTCCGCAGGGCCTCCTCGACGCTCACCTTGCGGACGGCGAGGGCGTGCACCTGGTCGTCGTAGGAGTCGGAGCCGCTGATCGCCGCGGCGAAGATCGTCGGGTTGGTCGTGACGCCCACGACGGAGTACTCGTCGACCATCGACTGCAGGTTGCCGCTGCGGATGCGGTCGCGGGAGAGATCGTCGAGCCAGACGGCGACCCCTGCTTCGGACAGCTCGGCCAGCTTCTCGTTCTGTGCCATGACTGGTGCCCTTCTCGATGGTTTGTCGGCCCCGCTGCAGGGCCCCGACGCGAGCGTGCGAGTGGTGGGGGGCAGCGGGGTCCTTCCTCAGCGGTCGCCGGTGGGGGTGTGCAGGACCCCCCCGGACTCGGGACCGGACGGCGCGACGGGCTCGGTCGAGGCGGCTGCGATGCTCTCGTGCGCGGCGTTGACCACGGCCTCCTCGGTGAGGCCGAACTCCTCGTAGAGCACGGTGTAGGCGGCGCTGGCGCCGTAGTGGTTGAGCCCGACGATGCGGCCGGCGTCGCCGACGAACTCGCGCCAGCCCATGGGGACGGCGGCCTCGACGCTCACCCGCGCACGCACCGACGGCGGCAGCACCTCCTCGCGGTAGGCCCGGTCCTGGGCGGCGAACCACTCCACGCAGGGGAGGGACACGACGCGGGTCGGGATCTCCGCGGCCTCGAGCGCCTCGCGGGCGGCGACGGCGATCTGCACCTCCGAGCCGGTGCTCATCAGGATCACCTGGGGCGTGCCGGTGGAGGCCTCGGCCAGGACGTACCCGCCGCGGGCCACGCCCTCGGCCGAGGCGAACTGCTCGCGGTCGAAGACCGGCAGGTTCTGGCGGGACAGGATGATCCCGGCCGGCCGGTCGTTGTGCTCCAGGATCGTGCGCCAGGCGACCGCGACCTCGTTGGCGTCGGCCGGGCGGACGACGTCCAGACCCGGGATGGCGCGCAGCGCGGCGAGGTGCTCGATCGGCTGGTGCGTCGGGCCGTCCTCGCCGAGGCCGATCGAGTCGTGGGTCCAGACGTAGGTCACCGGCAGCTGCATCAGCGCGGCCAGGCGCACCGCGCCGCGCATGTAGTCGGAGAACGTCAGGAACGTGCCGCCGTAGACGCGGGTGCCGCCGTGCAGCGCGATCCCGTTCATGACCGAGCCCATGGCGTGCTCCCGGACACCGAAGTGCAGCGTGCGGCCGTAGGGGCCACCGGACCACATCTTCGTCTGCCGCGAGGCGGGGAGGAAGGACGGTTCGCCCTTCACCGCGGTGTTGTTGCTCTCGGCCAGGTCGGCGGAACCGCCCCACAGCTCGGGGATCTCCGGGTAGAGCGCGGCCAGCACCTCACCGGAGGCCTTGCGCGTCGCGACGCCCTTGGGGTCGGCCGGCCAGCTCGGCAGCTTCTCGGCCCAGCCCCCGGGCAGCGTGCGGGTGGTCATGCGCTCCAGCAGCGCGGCGCGGTCCGGGTTGCGCTGCTTCCAGGCCTCGAAGCGCTCCTGCCAGGCGGCGTGGGCCTCCCGGCCGCGGGAGACGACCTGGCGGGCGTGCCGGATGACCTCGTCGGCCACCTCGAAGGTCTGCTCGGGGTCGAACCCCAGGATCTGCTTGGTCGCCCTGACCTCCTCGTCGCCGAGAGCCGAGCCGTGGGCGGCACCGGTGTTCTGCTTGTTGGGCGCGGGCCACCCGATGATCGTCTTGAGCACGATGATCGAGGGCCGGGTGGTCTCGGCCTTCGCCGCGGCGAACGCGGCGTCGACCGCGGCGAGGTCCTCGCCGTCGTCGACGTGCTGCACGTGCCAGCCGTAGGCCTCGTAGCGCTTGCCGACGTCCTCGGTGAAGGCGACGTTCGTGTCGTCCTCGATGGAGATCTTGTTGTCGTCGTAGACGAGGACCAGGTTGCCCAGCTGCTGGGTGCCGGCCAGGGACGACGCCTCGCCGCTCACGCCCTCCTCGAGGTCTCCGTCGGAGGCGAAGCACCAGATGGTGTGGTCGAAGAGGCTCTCGCCCTCGGCGGCGTCGGGGTCGAGCAGGCCGCGTTCGCGGCGGGCGGCCATGGCCATGCCGACCGCGTTGCCGACGCCCTGGCCGAGCGGACCGGTCGTCGTCTCCACGCCGGGGGTGTGGTTGACCTCGGGGTGGCCCGGCGTCTGCGATCCCCAGGTGCGCAGCGCCCTGAGGTCGTCGAGCTCCATGCCGTAGCCGGAGAGGTAGAGCTGGACGTAGAGCGTGAGGCTCGAGTGGCCCATCGAGAGCACGAACCGGTCCCGCGCGGGCCAGTTCGGGTCGCTCGGGTCGTGGCGGAGCCACTTCTGGAAGAGCAGGTAGGCCGTCGGCGCCATGCTCATCGCCGTCCCCGGGTGGCCGTTGCCGACCTTCTGGACGGCGTCCATCGCCAGGACGCGGGCGGTGTCGATCGCCCGGCGGTCGAGGTCCCCGAAGCCGTCGGGGAGGGTGGGGTTCGGCTGGGCAGGGCTGCCGGTGGGGGCGTCGCTGGCCGCCTCGGCCGGGGCCTCGGACTCGGTGCTCTGCGTCATGTGGTGGGTGCTCCCTCGAGGTAGGCCCCGCGCGGTGCGGCCGAGCGTTCCACCCGGACCGCCGCTGGGCCGGGCACCGTCGTCGTCGACTCGGCCCTACCCGCTGCGCACGCGGCATCAACGCGATCAACCCTAGTCATCCCCGCTCATGCCGGGCCGATCGCGGCTGCCCCGCCGGGCTAGAGTGGCGCCCGTTCCCATCCCCGGTTCGAAGGGACCCCCTGGTGCCCTGCTGCCCGCGCGCCTCCGCGCACGAGGGCACCCGGTGACGGCGCTGTCCGAGCGCCAGGCCGACCCCGCTCGCCGCCTGTCCGCCGTCCTGCGTGCCCGCGTCGGGTCCTACGTGGCGCTGACCAAGCCGCGGATCATCGAGCTGCTGCTGGTGACGACGGTGCCGGCGATGATGCTGGCCGCGCGCGGCTGGCCGACGTGGACGCTGCTTCTGTCCACGCTGGTCGGCGGCACCCTCGCCGCCGGGGCGGCCAACGTCTTCAACTGCTACTTCGACCGCGACATCGACCGGCTGATGCACCGCACGCAGAAGCGGCCGCTGCCGATGGGCGAGATCACCCCGCGCGCGGCGCTGATCTTCGGCGCGGTGCTGACCGTGAGCTCGGTCGTGCTGCTCGCGCTGACGACGACGCTGCTGGCCGCGGCGCTGGCGGCGGGGGCGATCTTCTACTACGCCGTCCTCTACACGATGGTGTTCAAGCGGCACACCCGGCGCAGCACCGAGTTCGGCGGCGTGCCCGGGGCGGCCCCGGTGCTGATCGGCTGGGCGGCCGTGACCGGTTCGCTGGCGTGGCCGGCAGTCGTCGTGTTCGGCATCGTCTTCTGCTGGCAGATGCCGCACTTCTGGGCGCTGGCCATGCGGTTCAAGGACGACTACGCGCGGGCCGACGTCCCGATGCTCCCGGTCGTGACCACCGCCCTGTCGGTCGGCCGGCAGACGGTCGCCTGGACCTGGATCACCGTCGCCGTCTCGCTGCTGCTCTGGCCGATCGCCGAGGACTACGGCATCGGGCTGGGCTACACCGCCGCGGCTGCGGGGCTCGGCGTCTGGTTCGTCGTGGAGGCGCACCGCCTGCACCGCCGCATCAAGCAGGGCGGTGAGACCAAGCCGATGCAGCTGTTCCACGTGTCGATCTCGTACCTGGCGCTGCTGATGGTCGCGATCGTCGTCGACGCCATCGTTTAGGTGCGCTGCGACCTCGCCAACGCCCGGATGGGTCAGCTGGTCGGCGCGGACCACCGGACCTACTCCCAGGTGACGGCCCGCATCGAGCGCGCCGAGATCGAGGCGCTCGTCGAAGGTGGGTGTCCCGTCGTCACGTATCTGCCGGGCGGGCGGCTGATCTGGCACGACGAGGACGACGCCTGGCCGGCGTGGGCCGATGCGCGGAGCGCGAAGGACACCGTGACCGGCGGGCGCTGGGAGTCACCCGACGGCGGCACCGCGGTGGTGCTCGTCTTCCACGACTGAGCCCGCGGAACGGGTCGGCAGGTCGAGGGCCTGGAACTGCCCATCAGCGCAGGCTGTAGGCGCCCGTCTCCGAGGTGGACAGCGGCTGCTCGGACGCCGGGCCGCGGACCGACCAGACGAGCCGCGCGGTGAAGGCGGTGATCAGCACCGCGCCCAGCATGTGGATCAGCACGAGGACGACCGGCAGGTCGGTGAAGTACTGCACGTAGCCGACGAGCCCCTGCGCCAGCTGGACGACCAGCAGGTCGCGGGCGGACCGGCGGATGCGGTCGGGGGAGTCGGTCGCGTACAGCGCCACCAGCAGCGCGACGGTGAGGCCGAGCAGCAGGAAGACGACGTCGGCGTGCACCTGGCTGACCAGCTCGGGGTCAAGACCCGTGCGGCCAGCCTCCGGATCACCGCTGTGAGGTCCGCTGCCGGTGACCACCGTCCCGATCACGAGGACGACGGCGGTGACGGCGGCGATGCCCTGCACGAGCAGGACGAACGGACGGCGCAGCAGCGGCCGGCCCACACCGGGCTCCCGCGAGCGGAGCCAGAGCACCGTCGCGATCGCGACCAGGACCATCGACACGAGGAAGTGCGCCGCGACCGTCCACGGGTTGAGGCCGGTCAGCACGGTGACCCCGCCGAGCAGCGCCTGCGCCGGTATGCCCAGGAACCCGAGGACGGCGAGGGTCCGGAGGTCGCGGCGGACCGATCGGAAGACGACCACGACGGTGGCGACGGCGACCGCGGTGAGGACGAAGGTCAGCAGCCGGTTGCCGAACTCGATGGCGCCGTGGCCGGCCAGCTCGGGGGTGGCCACGAAGCTGTCGTCGGTGCAGCGCGGCCAGGTCGGGCAGCCGAGCCCGGAGCCGGTGAGCCGCACGGCCCCGCCGGTGACGACGATGACGCCGTTGGCGATCGCGTTGGCAAGCGCCACGCGGGAGACCGTGGCGGGGGAGAAGGCGGTGGGCAGGACCGGCACGCCCCGATGCTATGCGGGGCGCACCTCGGGTGAGCCCGATCACGCCCCGGTGCGGCGCCGCGGGCAGGTTAGGTCGACCTTGGTTGCACGGTCGCTGAAATAGGACACACTCGTGTTGTGGAAACCGTCTCGGCACACCCGCGCACGTCGGCACCCGCCGACGACGGGCGTACCCGCGACCGCGTCAGCGCCCTGCTCCTGGAGCACGGCCCGCAGACCGCCACCGAGCTCGCGACGCGACTGGGCATCTCGCCGGCCGCGGTCCGCCGGCACCTGGACTCCCTCGTCGCCGCCGGCCGGCTCGAGGAGCGGCTCACGCGGGACGCGCACCGCGGCCGCGGCCGCCCCGCGCGCCGGTTCCACCTCACCGACGCCGGCCGGTCGGCCTTCCCGCACGCCTACGACGACCTCGCGCTGACCGCTCTGCGCTACGTCGCGGCATCGGGCGGGCCGGACGCCGTGCGCGCCGTGGCCGAGCAGCAGCTCGCCGGCCTCGAGGCGCGCGCCAGCAGCGCCGTCGAGGGCGCCGTCCGTGCCGCCGAGGGGCAGCCGGTCGACCGGGCACAGGCCCTGGCCGCCGCCCTCACGGCCGAGGGCTACGCTGCCACGGCCTCGGCCATCTCCGGCGGGGGGCAGCTCTGCCAGCACCACTGCCCGGTGGCGCACGTGGCCGCGGAGTTCCCCCAGCTGTGCGAGGCCGAGACCGCGGTGATCGGCCGGCTCGTGGGCACCCACGTGCAGCGGCTGGCCACGATCGCCCACGGCGACGGGATCTGCACCACACACATCCCCGGACCCGTCCGGGTGGGGAACAGAACGGCCCCCGAACGCCCTGTACCAGGTGACCGGACCGCGCCTCGCAGCGCGCCGTCCACCGCGACCAGCACCACCCCCATGAACTCCCGGGAGAGGACGCCCGCATGACCAGCACGCAGCAGCCGTTGACGCAGGACGAGCAGATCGACCAGCTCGGCCGCTACAAGTACGGCTGGGCGGACGCCGACACCGCCGGCGCCTCCGCGCGGCGCGGGATCGACGAGGACGTCGTCACCGACATCTCCCGTCGCAAGGACGAGCCCGAGTGGATGCTCGAGCGCCGCCTCAAGGCCCTCAAGCTGTTCGGCCGCAAGCCCATGCCCGACTGGGGTTCCGACCTCTCCGGCATCGACTTCCAGAACATCAAGTACTTCGTGCGCTCCACCGAGGCCCAGGCCGCCTCGTGGGAGGACCTGCCCGACGACATCAAGAACACCTACGACAAGCTCGGCATCCCGGAGGCGGAGAAGCAGCGCCTCGTCTCGGGTGTGGCGGCGCAGTACGAGTCCGAGGTCGTCTACCACCAGATCCAGAAGGAGCTCGAGGACCAGGGCGTCATCTTCCTGGACACCGACTCGGCCCTGAAGGAGCACCCGGAGATCTTCCAGGAGTACTTCGGCTCGGTGATCCCGTCCGGCGACAACAAGTTCGCCGCGCTGAACACCGCCGTCTGGTCGGGTGGCTCGTTCATCTACGTGCCGAAGGGCGTGCACGTCGACATCCCGCTGCAGGCCTACTTCCGGATCAACACCGAGAACATGGGCCAGTTCGAGCGGACGCTGATCATCGTCGACGAGGGCGCCTACGTGCACTACGTCGAGGGCTGCACCGCGCCGATCTACAAGAGCGACTCGCTGCACTCCGCGGTCGTCGAGATCATCGTCAAGAAGAACGCGCGCTGCCGGTACACGACCATCCAGAACTGGTCGAACAACGTCTACAACCTGGTCACCAAGCGGGCCGTGGCCCACGAGGGCGCGACCATGGAGTGGGTCGACGGCAACATCGGCTCCAAGGTGACGATGAAGTACCCGGCCGTCTGGATGACCGGCGAGCACGCCAAGGGCGAGGTCCTTTCGATCGCCTTCGCGGGCGAGGGCCAGCACCAGGACGCCGGCGCCAAGATGGTCCACGCCGCGCCGCACACCTCCTCGACCATCGTGTCGAAGTCGGTCGCCCGTGGCGGCGGCCGCACGTCCTACCGCGGCCTGGTCCAGATCGACGAGGGCGCCTACGGCTCCAAGTCGACGGTCAAGTGCGACGCCTTGCTCGTCGACACGATCAGTCGCTCCGACACCTACCCGTACGTCGACGTCCGCGAGGACGACGTCGCCATGGGTCACGAGGCCACGGTCTCCCGCGTCAGCGACGACCAGCTCTTCTACCTGATGAGCCGCGGTCTGTCCGAGGACGAGGCCATGGCGATGGTGGTGCGCGGGTTCGTCGAGCCGATCGCCCGCGAGCTGCCCATGGAGTACGCCCTCGAGCTCAACCGGCTCATCGAACTGCAGATGGAAGGTGCCGTCGGCTGATGTCAGCCCCCGACAACACTCTCGCAGGAGAGCTCTTCGCCCCTGGCGTCGGCGCTCAGGCGGGTCCTCCCACCACGCCTGCTGACAGCAGCGTCTCGCCCGGCGCGCACTCGCACGGCGGTCCCACGCCGACGGGTTCGCCGGCCGAGCGGTTCACCTCGACCGACCCCGACGCCTTCGGCGTGCCCACGGGTCGCGAGGAGACGTGGCGCTTCACGCCGATGAAGCGGGTCCGCACGCTGCTGGACGCCGCGCCGTCGGGCGCGCACCTCACCTGGACGACGGACCTCCCCGACGGCGTCGAGCTCACCAGCGTCGAGGCCGACGACCCGCTGCTGAAGGGGCTGCCCGAGCCGGCCGACCGGCTGGCCGCGCTGGCCCGCCAGCGCAGCGGCGGCGCCGCCGTCGTCCGGGTGCCCGCCGAGGCGCAGCTCGACCGGCCCGTCACGCTCGGCCTGGCCGGTACCGGCTCGGACAGCCCTGATGACGCAGTCGTCTGGGGCCAGCTCGTCGTCGAGGTCGGGCCGTTCGCGAAGGCGACGATCGTCCTCGACCACACCGGTCTGGCGCGCTATGCCGGCGGCGTCGCGGTGATCGTCGGCGACAGCGCGCAGGTCTCGCTCGTCTCGGTCCAGGACTGGGCCCCCGGTGCGGTGCACGGCGCCCAGTACGACGCCGTCGTCGGCCGGGACGCGACCTTCAAGCAGGTCGTCGTCACCCTCGGCGGCGACCTCGTCCGCCTGGTCAGCAACGTCCAGTACTCCGGTCCCGGCGGCAGCGCCGAGCTGTTCGGCGTCTACTTCGCCGACGAGACCCAGCACCAGGAGCACCGGCTCTGGGTCGACCACGCCGTCCCGAACTGCCGCAGCAACGTCCTCTACAAGGGCGCGCTGCAGGGCGAGGACGCCCGCACGGTCTGGATCGGTGACGTCCGCATCCGCCCCGAGGCGACCGGCACCGAGACGTACGAGCTCAACCGCAATCTCGTCCTCACCGACGGCGCCCGCGCCGACTCGGTGCCGAACCTGGAGATCGAGACCGGCGAGATCGTCGGCGCCGGCCACGCCAGCGCCACCGGCCGGTTCGACGACGAGCAGCTGTTCTACCTGTGCTCGCGCGGGATCGACGCCGAGACCGCCCGCCGCCTCGTGGTCCGCGGCTTCTTCGCCGACGTCGTCCAGCACATCGGTATCGACGCCCTGCAGGACCGGCTGATGGGCACCATCGAGGCCCGCCTCGGCGCGCTGCCCGGCCTGGAGGAGCAGGAGGTCTCCGCGTGAGTTTCGAGCGGGTCTGCTCCCTGTCCGACGTGAAGGAGCCCGGCTCCCTGCGGGTCGAACTGGACGACGTCGACATCGCCGTCGTCCGCTTCGAGGGCGAGGTCTACGCGATCGAGGACCTCTGCTCGCACGCCGAGGTCCCGCTGTCCGAAGGGGACGTCGAGGAGTTCCGCGGCGCCCCGATCATCGAGTGCTGGCTGCACGGGTCGTGCTTCGACCTGCGCACCGGCGAGCCCACCAACCTGCCGGCCACCGAGCCGGTGTCCGTCTACCCGGTCCGCGTGGAGGGGGAGGACGTGTACGTCGACGTTGCGGTCGACGACAGCCTCTCCGCCCGCATGGCCAACTGAGCCACAGCAACTGAGGAGCGAAGTGTCCGTTCTCGAGATCCGCGACCTGCACGTCAGCGTGGGGGAGGGTGACGACGCGAAGGAGATCCTCCGCGGCGTCGACCTGACCGTCCGCTCGGGCGAGACCCACGCCATCATGGGGCCGAACGGGTCGGGCAAGTCGACCCTGGCGTACTCGATCGCCGGCCACCCCAAGTACACGATCACCAGCGGCACGGTGACCCTCGACGGCGAGGACGTCCTCGCGATGACCGTCGACGAGCGCGCCCGCGCGGGCCTGTTCCTCGCCATGCAGTACCCGGTCGAGGTGCCCGGCGTCTCGGTGTCGAACTTCCTGCGCACCGCCGCCACCGCGGTCAAGGGCGAGGCCCCCAAGCTGCGCACCTGGGTCAAGGACGTCAAGACCGAGATGGCCGGCCTGGAGATGGACGCGGCGTTCGCCGAGCGCAACGTCAACGAGGGCTTCTCCGGCGGTGAGAAGAAGCGCCACGAGATCCTGCAGATGCGCCTGCTCAAGCCGCGCATCGCGATCCTCGACGAGACCGACTCCGGCCTCGACGTCGACGCGCTGCGGGTGGTCTCCGAGGGCGTCAACAAGAGCCGCGAGGACAGCGACGTCGGCGTCCTGCTGATCACCCACTACACGCGGATCCTGCGCTACATCAAGCCGGACTTCGTGCACGTCTTCGTCGCCGGCCGGATCGCCGAGGAGGGCGGCCCGGAGCTGGCGGAGAAGCTGGAGAACGGGGGCTACGCCGCCTACGTCAAGGACTCCAACGAGCAGGCGAGCGCCGAGAAGGCCGCCGCGGAGGTCGCTTCAGCATGACGCAGACCGTCTCGCGTCCCGACACGGGGCGCGCCCCGCTGCCCCTGGACGTCGAGGCGATCCGGGCGGACTTCCCGATCCTGTCGCGCACGGTGCGCGACGGGAAGCGGCTGGTCTACCTAGACTCGGGGGCGACCTCCCAGAAGCCGCGCCAGGTGCTGGACGCCGAGCGCTGGTTCTACGAGAACATCAACGCCGCCCCGCACCGCGGCGCGCACCAGCTCGCCGAGGAGGCGACCGGCGCCTACGAGGCGGCCCGCGCCACCATCGGGGCGTTCATCGGAGCGCCGGAGCGGGAGATCGTCTTCACCCGCAACACCACCGAGGCGATCAACCTGGTGGCCTACGCGATGAGCAACGCCGCGACGGCGAAGGAGCCGGAGTTCCGGACCTACGCCGTCGGGCAGGGCGACGAGATCGTGGTCACCGAGATGGAACACCACGCCGATCTCGTCCCGTGGCAGCAGCTGTGCGAGCGCACCGGGGCGACCCTGCGCTGGCTCGGCCTGACCGACGACGGCCGGCTCGACCTCTCCGACCTCGGCACGGTGGTCAACGAGCGCACCAAGCTGGTCGCGGTGACCCACCAGTCGAACATCCTCGGCACGGTCAACCCGCTCGGTGACATCGTCGCCCGCGCCCACGAGGTCGGCGCGCTCGTGCTGGTCGACGGCGCGCAGTCGGTGCCGCACCAGCCCGTCGACGTCACCGAGCTGGGCGCGGACTTCCTGGTCTTCTCCGGGCACAAGATGCTCGGACCGACCGGCGTCGGCGTGCTGTGGGGGCGCTACGACGTCCTCGACAAGCTGCCGCCGTTCCTGACCGGGGGTTCGATGATCGAGGTCGTGCGGATGGAGGGCAGCACGTTCGCCGCCCCGCCGCAGCGCTTCGAGGCCGGCGTGCCGATGACCGCGCAGGTGATCGGGCTGGCGGCCGCCGTCGAATACCTGCAGCGCCTGGGCATGGACAAGGTCGAGGAGCACGAGCTCGCGATCACCGGCTACGCGCTGGAGAAGCTCGCCGAGATCCCCGGCGTCACGGTGATCGGTCCGCCGGACACCGTCGCCCGCGGCGGAGCGATCTCGTTCACCGTCGAGGGCATCCACCCGCACGATGTCGGCCAGGTCCTCGACGACCACGGCATCGCCGTCCGGGTCGGGCACCACTGCGCCTGGCCGGTCGTCCGGCGCTACGGCGTCCCGGCGACGACCCGCGCGACGTTCTACGTGCACACCGGCCACGACGACGTCGACGCCCTGGCCGACGGAATTCGGGCGGCCCAGAAGTTCTTCGGTGTTGTGTGATGCAGCTCGAGAACATGTACCAGGAGATCATCCTGGACCATTACCGGAACCCCCACGGCCGCGGCCTGCGGGAGCCGTTCGAGGCCGAGGTGCACCACGTCAACCCGACCTGCGGTGACGAGGTCACCCTGCGGGTGCACCTGGACGGCGACACGATCGCCGACGTCTCCTACGAGGGCATGGGCTGCTCGATCAGCCAGGCCTCGGTGTCGGCGATGTACGACCTCGTCATCGGCAAGACGGTGCCGCAGGCGCTGGAGACCGGTGAGCACTTCATGACCCTCATGCAGGCCAAGGGCGACCCGTCGGTCGCCGAGAAGCTCGAGGACGAGCTGGAGGACGCCGTGGCGTTCGCCGGAGTGTCGAAGTACCCCGCGCGCATCAAGTGCGCGCTGATGAGCTGGATGGCGTTGAAGGACGCGTCCGCCCGAGCCGTGGGAGCACAGCAGTCATGACCACCGAGAACGAGACCACCCCCGCCGAGCTGCCGGCCTACAAGTCGGCGCTGCTCGAGGACCTCGAGGAGGCCATGCGCGACGTCGTCGACCCCGAGCTGGGCGTGAACGTCGTCGACCTCGGCCTGGTCTACGGCATCGACGTCGACGAGTCGAACGTGGCGATCCTCGACATGACGCTCACGTCCGCGGCCTGCCCGTTGACCGACGTCATCGAGGACCAGGCCCGCCAGGCGCTCACCGGCGGCCCCGGCCCCGGCCTGGTCGACGACATCCGCATCAACTGGGTCTGGATGCCGCCGTGGGGTCCGGACAAGATCACCGAGGACGGCCGCGAGCAGCTGCGGGCGCTCGGCTTCCGCGTCTAGCGGCCCCTCTGCAGGGTCCCGCGCCGAGCATGCGAGGCGGGGGGGGGGGGGCAGAGGGGTCCTTCGTCACCTGAGGTCGGCGACGCGGCGGCCGAAGCCGGCGACCGGACGGCGCTCGCGCCGCATCCCGATCGCCAGGAGCACGCTGCCCACGAC
>NZ_SPQM01000111.1 GCF_004570345.1 Blastococcus sp. CT_GayMR20
TTCCCCGACGACCGGGAGCACGCCGCGTACGACCCGGAGGCGGTGCACCGCTTCTGGCAGGCGCTGGTGCAGATGACGCGCGTCTTCACCGTGTTCCGCGACCGGTTCGTCGGCAAGGCCAGCCCGGTGCACCTGTTCTGGGGCGCTCTCGACCTCGCCACGACCCGGTTCTCCGGCCGCACCGCGCCCGACCACCCCGGCGGGGCGCCGAACTGCGGTCCGCACGTGATGCTCGAGGCCTACTCCCACGAGGTCAGCAGCTGCGGCTACTGGCCCGGCGGGCCGGGCGAGGAGGGCGTCTTCTACAGCTACGCCTATCCCGAGCCGGCCGGCTTCCGGCAGTACGCCGACCTGCCCGAGGGCGCCCGCTGGGACGACGAGCTCAGCGAGTTCGTGCTGCCCTACGAGCACGTGCGCACGGCTCCGGACCCCGACGCGCTGCTGCTGGACTTCCTGCAGCGCACGTACGAGGCCGCGGCGGACGGCGCGCAGTGGGACCGGGCCTCCCTGGAGCGGACGGACGGCGGTCGGTTTCCCCGTCGGTGAGTGCTACTCGGTCAAGGCCGCTGCGGGCAGCCAGTCGGCGTCGAGCAGCTCGGCGATCTCCCGCAGGGAGGACGTGTCCGCGCCGGCGGCCGAGCCGCTGACCGCGAGCCGCTCGACCATGACCCGCGCGACCTGCTCCTCGACGGTGTCCTCGGCGAAGGCGATCCGCCACGGCGAGGTCTGCCCGTCGCGGTGCGTACGACCGGTGACCTGACGGGCCTGGATGCCCGAGAACCGCGGCTGGTGGAACAGCCCGACCCGCGGAGGGGCCGATGCCGGGCGGCCGTCGGGGAGCGTCTCGCCGGCGTGCAGGCTGATCGAGGCGGTCACGGTGAACACGCAGACCATCGCCTCGCCGCGCTGGAACCGGAGCCGTTCGGCCTCCACATCGAACCGGTCGCGGCCGTAGATGCCCGCCACCGGGACGCCCGCGTCGAGCAGGGCCTCGCGGATCGGGTCGGCGGCGGTCTCCACGAACTCCACCGAGACGGCGACCTGCCGCTCGGCCTCGACCTGCGCCTTCACCCAGTCGACGGTCGCCTGCACGCGGATGAGGCCGGCCTTCTGGCGGAACCGCATCAGCGCGGCGCGGCCCTTCGCGCTCTGCCGAGCCTTGCGGGCCAGTTGCATCTCGGCGCGGAACTCCGACCACTCCGACTCGTAAGCGGCCCGCTCGGCCGGCGTCAGGGCGACCGGCGTGCCGGTGACCGACACCGGCCCCCAGGGCGCGGGGCGGTGCAGCGTGGCCGGCGGATCGGTGTCGGCCAGCCAGCCCTGCAGCCGGGCCAGATCGGCTCGCCGGGCGTCGGCGTCCTCGGTCCACTCCCAGCCGTAGCGGCCACGTTCCACGTGGAACCCGTGCGCGGAGAGCTTCTTCGGGAGGTCGGCCCAGTCCTTGTGCGGCTCGGCATGGCGGACGGCGAACTCGGAGGCGAGGTAGGGCAGCTCGAGGGGTGTGTGCGCCGGGGTCGCGGTCGCGGCCAGCACGTAGGGGGCGTCCTTGACCCGCGCGGCCCCGGACACCGCCTTCCAGTGCTTCCACCGCTGCGTCGTCGTGTGCCGGACCATGTGCGCCTCGTCGGCGACGACGACGTCGAACCGCAGCTTCGACACCTTCGCCAAGCGGTCCCAGGTCGTGACGCACCAGCGGATGCCCCCGTCGCCGAACCCGGCGATCGAGCGCGCCCAGTGCGGGATGGTGATGGCCGCCGGGCGGTCGGCGACGACCAGCACGGTGCGGACGTCGCGCTGCTCGGCGACCGCCTTCACCGCCAGGATCGCCGTGCCGGTCTTGCCGACGCCGGGGTCGTCGCCGAGCAGGAAGACCCGGCCGCCGGCGGCCGCGTGGGCGGCCACCACGTCGGCGCCGTCGCACTGCTGGTCGCGCGGGGTCATCGGCCGGGCCATCGGCAGGGGACGCGGCTTCTCGTTCAGCTCGTCCTCGAGGAACCGCTCGAAGCTGTACGGCGGCGGGTCGTAGGGCGCCAGCTCGGTCGGGAGCTCCTTCCCCACCCACACGTGGGCCTGCAGGCCCGGGTGCCACTGCGCGCCGGGCGCCGGTGCCCGGAAGGGGACGGCGAGGACCCACACGCGCTCCCCCGGCCCGGCGGCCGGGAGCTCGGGCGCGGGCTTCCTGGTGCGCTTCGGCGTCGTCGTCCGCCTCGTGCTGGTGGTGCTCGTCCGGCTGGTGGTGGTGCGCCGCCGTCGTCCCGGCATGGATCTCCCCCTCGTCCCGGAGCACGGTAAGCGGCGGCACCGACGGAACGTCTGATGGAATCGCCGGGTGACGGACGACGGCGGCAACGACGAGCGCCTCGCCGCACGCACGCTGGGGGACTCCGGCCCGGACGTCGTCTTCGTCCACGGGCTCTTCGGCCAGGGCAAGAACTGGACGACGATCGCCAAGGGGCTGGCCGACCGCCACCGCGTCACCCTGCTCGACCTGCCCAACCACGGGCACTCGCCGTGGACCGACCGCGTCGACTACCTCGACATGGCCGAGCTGGTCGCCACCGAGCTCGAGCACCTGGGCGCGCCGGTCACCCTCGTGGGCCACTCGATGGGCGGCAAGGTCGCGATGCAGCTGGCCCTGCGCCGACCGGAGCTGCTGCGCGCGCTGGTGGTCGTGGACGTCGCGCCGGTGACCTATCCGCCGCAGGGCGGCCGGACGGACGACCCGGACGAGGAGGCCTCCCCCTTCGCCGCCTTCATCGAGGCCATGCGCGGCATGGATCTCGCTGCCCTCACCAGCCGCGACGAGGCCGACCAGGCACTACGCACCGCCGTCCCCAGCCGGATGGTGCGCAGCTTCCTCCTGCAGAGCCTCGTCCGGGAGGAGCCAGGCACGGGCAGCGGCTGGCGCTGGCGGCTCAACCTCGAGCTGCTCGAACGGGATCTCGGTGAGCTGCGCGGCTTCCCCGAGCCCCCGCCCGGCGCGTCCTTCGACGGGCCGGTGCTGTGGATCGCCGGGGCGAACTCCACCTACGTCCTGCCGGAGGACCGGCCGCACATGGACGCACTGTTCCCCGCCACCCGGCTGGTGCGGATCAAGGACGCCGGCCACTGGGTGCACAGCGAGCAGCCGGAGACCTTCCTGACCACCCTGAGGTTGTTCCTGGAGCGGGTCGAGGGGACCTGAGGGTCAGTCGCGGGACCGGCGGCGGAACGCGGCGACCGCCAGCGGTGCGAAGAGTGCCGTCAGCACGAGCGACCAGGCGACCGAGACCGGTACCGCGTGCTGCAGCGGCCATGCGGCGTCCGCCGGCGCCGGTGGGGCGTTCCCCCAGAGTTCCCGGCACGCCTGGGTCACCGCGGAGACGGGGTTCCACTCGGCGATGGCGCGCAGCCACGCCGGCATGCTCTCCGTCGGGGCGAACGTGTTGGCGACGAAGGTGAGCGGGAACATCACCGTGAACATGAAGCCCTGCACGGCCTCGACGGTCCGCATGATGGAGCCGACCCAGATGCCCAGCCAGATCAGGGCGAACCCGAAGAGCAGCAGCAGCAGGAACCCCAGGACGCCGTCGACGACGCCGTTGCGGATCCGCCAGCCGATGAGCAGCCCCGTCAGCCCCATGACGGCGACGCCGATGCTGGAGTGGATCAGGCTGGAGATGCTGCGGCCCACCAGCACCGACGAGCGCGGGATCGGCAGCGACTTGAAGCGGTCGACGATCCCCTTCTGCAGGTCGCTGGTCAGGCCCATGGCCACGATCGCCGAGGAGAACACCATGGTCTGGACCATGATCCCGGGCAGCAGGAACTCCCGGTAGTTCGAGCCGGCGACGGCGATCGCCCCGCCGAACACGTAGGCGAACAGCAGCACGAACATGACCGACTGCACGGTGACGTCGAGCAGCATCTCCGGCATCCGCCGGATGTGCACGAGGTTGCGCCAGACGATGGTGGAGGACGCCCGCAGCAGCGACGGCGGCGAGATCGGCGGCCGGGTGACCGGTTGCACCGTGGTGGTCTGGATGGTCGTCACTGCGCGGCTCCCTCGGTCGTGCGGTCGGACCCCGCTGGGGCATCGGGGGACTCGTTCTCTGCGCGGTGCCCGGTGAGGTGCAGGAAGACGTCGTCGAGGCTGGGACGGGCGAGACCCAGGTCGTCCAGCTCGATGCCGCTGGTCTCGAAGACCGCGGCGATCCTCGTCATGTCGCCGAGCCCGCCGGCCTGCGCCGTCAGCCGGCGGCTGCCCCGCTCGATGTGCACCTCCGGGGAGAACGGGCGCATCAGCTCCGCCGCCTGCTCGAGGTCGGACCCGTGGGTCAGCGTCACGACGACACTGGCCCGCCCCGCCTGGTCCTTGAGCTGCGTCGGCGTCCCGGCGGCGATGACCCGGCCCTTGTCGACCACGACGATCTCGTCGGCCAGGTGGTCGGCCTCCTCCAGGTACTGCGTGGTCAGCACCAGCGTCGTCCCCTCGTCCACGAGCTCCCGGAGGACGGCCCAGAGACCGGACCGGCTCTGCGGGTCCAGTCCGGTGGTCGGCTCGTCGAGGAAGAGGATCGGGGGCGCGGCCAGGAGGCTCACCGCCAGGTCGAGGCGGCGGCGCATGCCGCCGGAGTAGGTCTTCGCCATCCGGTCGGCGGCGTCGGTGAGGTCGAACCGGTCGAACAGGCGCTCGGTCGCCTCCCGGACGTACTTCTTCGGCAGGCCGTACAGGGCACCGATCAGCTTGAGGTTCTCGCGCCCGGTCAGGATCTCGTCGACCGTGGCCGCCTGACCGGTGAGCCCCATGCTGCGGCGGACCTCGGTCGGCTGCCGGAGGATGTCGAACCCGGCGACGCGACCGGTGCCGCTCGTCGGCACGCTCAGCGTGGTGAGCATGCGGACGAGCGTCGTCTTTCCGGCGCCGTTCGGACCCAGCAGGCCGAGGACCGTGCCGCCGGGGACGACGAAGCTCACGCCGTCCACCGCCCGGGTGTCGCCGAAGTGCTTGACCAGGTCGACGGCCTCGACCGCCGGAGTCGCGCTCATGCGGGCATCGTCGTCCCCGGTACCGACAATTCGACGGTGGTCCCGCCACGCTTCGTCATGCGTGCAGCATGCGACCCCGGATGCAGGGGAGGGCAAGCGATTTCTGCGTCAGAATCGGTGCATGGACGACCCCCGGGTACCCGACGCGTGCACGCTGCCGACCGCGGAGCAGCCGGTCCGCATCGCCGAGTTCGGCGACCTGTTCGCCGCCGGCCTGCGCCGCGTCGACCGGGCGGGCCCCACCCACCTGGTGCTCGCGTTCGATCCTTCCCGCGTGGCGGCCGACACCGTGCGGGACCTCGCGGCGCGGGAGTCGCTGTGCTGCTCGTTCTTCACGTTCACGGTGACCGAGCCGCCCGGGGAGCTGGTCCTCGACGTCGTCGTCCCCCAGGCCCGCGTCCCGGTGCTGGACGGCCTCGCGGCCATGGCCCGTCGGGGCGCCTGAGCCCCGGTCGCGCGTGCGGTGTGCGGCGCGCCAAGATCAGCGCATGAGCGACCCTCGTGCCGGCCAGCCCGCGCAGCCCAGTGACCTGGTCGACGTCGCCGCGCTGGTCACCGCCTACTACACGACCGAGCCCGACCCCGCCGAACCCTCCCAGCAGGTCGCGTTCGGCACGTCCGGGCACCGCGGGTCGAGCTTCGACGCCGCCTTCAACGAGGCGCACATCCTGGCGACGACGCAGGCGATCTGCGAGTACCGGGCACAGCAGGGCGTCGACGGGCCACTGTTCATCGGCCGGGACACCCACGGCCTCTCCGAGCCCGCCTGGGCCACGGCGCTGGAGGTGCTCGCCGCCAACGACGTGACGGTGCTGGTGGACGCCGGCGACCGGTACACCCCCACCCCCGCCGTGAGCCACGCGATCCTGCGCACCAATCGCGGGAAGGCCGCCGGCCTGGCCGACGGCATCGTCGTCACGCCGTCGCACAACCCGCCCCGGGACGGCGGCTTCAAGTACAACCCGCCCAGCGGCGGCCCCGCCGACACCGACGCCACCGGCTGGATCGCCGGCCGGGCCAACGACCTGCTCCGCGCCGGGCTCAGCGGGGTCCGGCGGGTGCCCCTGGACCAGGCGCGGGCGGCGGCCGAGAGCTACGACTTCCTCGGCACGTACGTCGACGACCTGCCGAACGTCGTCGACGTCGACACCATCCGGAGCGCCGGCGTGCGGATCGGGGCCGATCCGCTTGGGGGTGCCAGCGTCGACTACTGGGGCGAGATCGCCGACCGGCACGGCCTCGACCTCACCGTCGTCAACCCGGCCGTCGACCCCACCTGGCGCTTCATGACGCTCGACTGGGACGGCAAGATCCGGATGGACTGCTCGTCGCCGGCCGCCATGGCCTCCCTGGTCGGCCGCAAGGACGAGTTCCAGATCGCCACCGGGAACGACGCGGACGCCGACCGCCACGGCATCGTCACTCCGGACGGCGGCCTCTTGAACCCCAATCACTTCCTCGCGGTGGCGATCGCCTACCTGCTGAGCCACCGGCCGCACTGGGGGAAGGACACCGCCGTCGGCAAGACGCTGGTCTCGAGCTCGCTCATCGACCGCGTGGTCGCCGACCTGGACCGCCGGCTGATCGAGGTGCCGGTCGGGTTCAAGTGGTTCGTACCGGGCCTGCTCGACGGCACGGTCGGCTTCGGTGGCGAGGAGTCCGCCGGCGCCTCCTTCCTGCGCCACGACGGCAGCGTCTGGACGACGGACAAGGACGGCATCCTGCTCGCACTGCTGGCCAGCGAGATCCAGGCCGTGACGGGCCGGTCGCCGTCCAGGCTGCACCGCCAGCTCACCGACCACTTCGGGGAGTCGGCGTACGCCCGGGTCGACGCCCCGGCCACCCGCGAGGAGAAGGCCGCGCTCGGCAAGCTCGCGCCCGAGTCGGTCACCGCGACCGAGCTGGCCGGCGAGCCGATCGTCGCGAAGCTGACGCGGGCGCCCGGTAACGACGCCTCCATCGGCGGGCTCAAGGTGACGACGGAGAACGCGTGGTTCGCGGCCCGCCCGTCCGGGACCGAGGACGTCTACAAGATCTACGCGGAGTCGTTCAAGGGCGCCGACCACCTCGCGCAGGTGCAGGAGGAGGCCCGGGCGGTCGTCGCGGGCGCCCTCGGCAGCTGAGAATCCCGGCATATCCGATGCACTGATGCATCGGATGCACGGCTGTATCGAATACAGTCCTGCATCGTGAGCAGGGACGAGCTGGACCGCCCCAAGCGACGGCGGACGGAGACCGTCGAGCGCCTGCTCGACGCCGCCTTCGAGACCTTCGCGGAGATCGGCTTCGCCGCCGCGAGCGTCGAGGACATCTGCCGGCGGGGCGGGTTCACCCGCGGCGCCTTCTACTCCAGCTTCACGACCAAGGACGAGCTCTTCGGGGCCCTGTTCGCCCGCGAGACGGCGCGCAACCTCGCCCTGGCCGAGGAGCGGCTGGCCGGCATCGAGTCGGAGGCGGACCCCGTCTCCGCGGCGGTGAAGCGCTGCCTGTCGACGTTCCGGGCCGACCGCACCTGGGTGCTCGTGCACACCGAGTACGCCCTCTATGCGACGCGGCACCCCGAGGCTGCCGCCGCGCTGCGGCGCCATGCCGAGGAGCTGCACCGCCGGCTGACCGCCCTGATCGAGACCGCCTCCGCCAGGGCCGGCATCCGGCTCACGCTCCCCGCGAACCGCCTCGCCCGCATCGTCCTGGCCCTCCACGACGGTGTCGTCATCCGCGAGGTGCTCGGCGGGGGAGCGGTGCCCTCCGCCGGCGACCGGGCCGCCTCCGACCTCGAGCGCACCGCGCTCCTCCTGCTCCTGCGCTCCGCGACCACGGCCCGCGACCCGGCCCGTGCCCCCTCCACCGACGACTGAGGTCCCTCTCCCATGGCAACGCTCCTCGCCCGGCTCGGCCGCGGCTCCTTCCGCCACCGCGGGCTCGTCTCGGTCGCCTGGCTGGCGGTCCTCGGTGCCGTCGTGGCGCTGCTCCTCACGCTCGGCAACTCCTTCGACGACGAGTTCTCCATCCCCGGCTCGGAGTCGCAGGACGCTCTCGACCAGCTCGACGCGGCCTCGCCAGGTGCGGCCGGCGTGGGCGCGCAGATCGTGTTCGTCGCCCCCGACGGGCAGACGGTCCTCGACCCCGCGGTCGCCGGGGTGGTCGAGCAGGTCGTCGCCGAGCGTGAGGAGCAGCGCCACGACGGCACCGAGGACCGCCAGCCAGGCGACCGAGACGAGCCCGCGGTGGCGGAAGGAGCCGCGGCCGAGCCGGGCGAGGAGCGTTGCCATGGGAGAGGGACCTCAGTCGTCGGTGGAGGGGGCACGGGCCGGGTCGCGGGCCGTGGTCGCGGAGCGCAGGAGCAGGAGGAGCGCGGTGCGCTCGAGGTCGGAGGCGGCCCGGTCGCCGGCGGAGGGCACCGCTCCCCCGCCGAGCACCTCGCGGATGACGACACCGTCGTGGAGGGCCAGGACGATGCGGGCGAGGCGGTTCGCGGGGAGCGTGAGCCGGATGCCGGCCCTGGCGGAGGCGGTCTCGATCAGGGCGGTCAGCCGGCGGTGCAGCTCCTCGGCATGGCGCCGCAGCGCGGCGGCAGCCTCGGGGTGCCGCGTCGCATAGAGGGCGTACTCGGTGTGCACGAGCACCCAGGTGCGGTCGGCCCGGAACGTCGACAGGCAGCGCTTCACCGCCGCGGAGACGGGGTCCGCCTCCGACTCGATGCCGGCCAGCCGCTCCTCGGCCAGGGCGAGGTTGCGCGCCGTCTCGCGGGCGAACAGGGCCCCGAAGAGCTCGTCCTTGGTCGTGAAGCTGGAGTAGAAGGCGCCGCGGGTGAACCCGCCCCGCCGGCAGATGTCCTCGACGCTCGCGGCGGCGAAGCCGATCTCCGCGAAGGTCTCGAAGGCGGCGTCGAGCAGGCGCTCGACGGTCTCCGTCCGCCGTCGCTTGGGGCGGTCCAGCTCGTCCCTGCTCACGATGCAGGACTGTATTCGATACAGCCGTGCATCCGATGCATCAGTGCATCGGATATGCCGGGATTCTCAGCTGCCGAGGGCGCCCGCGACGACCGCCCGGGCCTCCTCCTGCACCTGCGCGAGGTGGTCGGCGCCCTTGAACGACTCCGCGTAGATCTTGTAGACGTCCTCGGTCCCGGACGGGCGGGCCGCGAACCACGCGTTCTCCGTCGTCACCTTGAGCCCGCCGATGGAGGCGTCGTTACCGGGCGCCCGCGTCAGCTTCGCGACGATCGGCTCGCCGGCCAGCTCGGTCGCGGTGACCGACTCGGGCGCGAGCTTGCCGAGCGCGGCCTTCTCCTCGCGGGTGGCCGGGGCGTCGACCCGGGCGTACGCCGACTCCCCGAAGTGGTCGGTGAGCTGGCGGTGCAGCCTGGACGGCGACCGGCCCGTCACGGCCTGGATCTCGCTGGCCAGCAGTGCGAGCAGGATGCCGTCCTTGTCCGTCGTCCAGACGCTGCCGTCGTGGCGCAGGAAGGAGGCGCCGGCGGACTCCTCGCCACCGAAGCCGACCGTGCCGTCGAGCAGGCCCGGTACGAACCACTTGAACCCGACCGGCACCTCGATCAGCCGGCGGTCCAGGTCGGCGACCACGCGGTCGATGAGCGAGCTCGAGACCAGCGTCTTGCCGACGGCGGTGTCCTTCCCCCAGTGCGGCCGGTGGCTCAGCAGGTAGGCGATCGCCACCGCGAGGAAGTGATTGGGGTTCAAGAGGCCGCCGTCCGGAGTGACGATGCCGTGGCGGTCGGCGTCCGCGTCGTTCCCGGTGGCGATCTGGAACTCGTCCTTGCGGCCGACCAGGGAGGCCATGGCGGCCGGCGACGAGCAGTCCATCCGGATCTTGCCGTCCCAGTCGAGCGTCATGAAGCGCCAGGTGGGGTCGACGGCCGGGTTGACGACGGTGAGGTCGAGGCCGTGCCGGTCGGCGATCTCGCCCCAGTAGTCGACGCTGGCACCCCCAAGCGGATCGGCCCCGATCCGCACGCCGGCGCTCCGGATGGTGTCGACGTCGACGACGTTCGGCAGGTCGTCGACGTACGTGCCGAGGAAGTCGTAGCTCTCGGCCGCCGCCCGCGCCTGGTCCAGGGGCACCCGCCGGACCCCGCTGAGCCCGGCGCGGAGCAGGTCGTTGGCCCGGCCGGCGATCCAGCCGGTGGCGTCGGTGTCGGCGGGGCCGCCGCTGGGCGGGTTGTACTTGAAGCCGCCGTCCCGGGGCGGGTTGTGCGACGGCGTGACGACGATGCCGTCGGCCAGGCCGGCGGCCTTCCCGCGATTGGTGCGCAGGATCGCGTGGCTCACGGCGGGGGTGGGGGTGTACCGGTCGCCGGCGTCCACCAGCACCGTCACGTCGTTGGCGGCGAGCACCTCCAGCGCCGTGGCCCAGGCGGGCTCGGAGAGGCCGTGGGTGTCCCGGCCGATGAACAGTGGCCCGTCGACGCCCTGCTGTGCCCGGTACTCGCAGATCGCCTGCGTCGTCGCCAGGATGTGCGCCTCGTTGAAGGCGGCGTCGAAGCTCGACCCGCGGTGCCCGGACGTGCCGAACGCGACCTGCTGGGAGGGTTCGGCGGGGTCGGGCTCGGTCGTGTAGTAGGCGGTGACCAGCGCGGCGACGTCGACCAGGTCACTGGGCTGCGCGGGCTGGCCGGCACGAGGGTCGCTCATGCGCTGATCTTGGCGCGCCGCACACCGCACGCGCGACCGGGGCTCAGGCGCCCCGACGGGCCATGGCCGCGAGGCCGTCCAGCACCGGGACGCGGGCCTGGGGGACGACGACGTCGAGGACCAGCTCCCCGGGCGGCTCGGTCACCGTGAACGTGAAGAACGAGCAGCACAGCGACTCCCGCGCCGCGAGGTCCCGCACGGTGTCGGCCGCCACGCGGGAAGGATCGAACGCGAGCACCAGGTGGGTGGGGCCCGCCCGGTCGACGCGGCGCAGGCCGGCGGCGAACAGGTCGCCGAACTCGGCGATGCGGACCGGCTGCTCCGCGGTCGGCAGCGTGCACGCGTCGGGTACCCGGGGGTCGTCCATGCACCGATTCTGACGCAGAAATCGCTTGCCCTCCCCTGCATCCGGGGTCGCATGCTGCACGCATGACGAAGCGTGGCGGGACCACCGTCGAATTGTCGGTACCGGGGACGACGATGCCCGCATGAGCGCGACTCCGGCGGTCGAGGCCGTCGACCTGGTCAAGCACTTCGGCGACACCCGGGCGGTGGACGGCGTGAGCTTCGTCGTCCCCGGCGGCACGGTCCTCGGCCTGCTGGGTCCGAACGGCGCCGGAAAGACGACGCTCGTCCGCATGCTCACCACGCTGAGCGTGCCGACGAGCGGCACCGGTCGCGTCGCCGGGTTCGACATCCTCCGGCAGCCGACCGAGGTCCGCCGCAGCATGGGGCTCACCGGTCAGGCGGCCACGGTCGACGAGATCCTGACCGGGCGCGAGAACCTCAAGCTGATCGGTGCCCTGTACGGCCTGCCGAAGAAGTACGTCCGGGAGGCGACCGAGCGCCTGTTCGACCGGTTCGACCTCACCGACGCCGCCGACCGGATGGCGAAGACCTACTCCGGCGGCATGCGCCGCCGCCTCGACCTGGCGGTGAGCCTCCTGGCCGCGCCCCCGATCCTCTTCCTCGACGAGCCGACCACCGGACTGGACCCGCAGAGCCGGTCCGGTCTCTGGGCCGTCCTCCGGGAGCTCGTGGACGAGGGGACGACGCTGGTGCTGACCACGCAGTACCTGGAGGAGGCCGACCACCTGGCCGACGAGATCGTCGTGGTCGACAAGGGCCGGGTCATCGCCGCCGGGACGCCGACGCAGCTCAAGGACCAGGCGGGGCGGGCCAGTGTCGTCGTGACGCTGACCCACGGGTCCGACCTCGAGCAGGCGGCGGAGCTGATGCGCCCGTTCTCCCCGGAGGTGCACATCGAGCGGGGCAGCCGCCGGCTGACGGCGCAGGCCGGCGGGCTCGGCGACATGACGAGGATCGCCGCGGTCTTCGAGACCAGCGGCATCGAGCTGGACGACCTGGGTCTCGCCCGTCCCAGCCTCGACGACGTCTTCCTGCACCTCACCGGGCACCGCGCAGAGAACGAGTCCCCCGATGCCCCAGCGGGGTCCGACCGCACGACCGAGGGAGCCGCGCAGTGACGACCATCCAGACCACCACGGTGCAACCGGTCACCCGGCCGCCGATCTCGCCGCCGTCGCTGCTGCGGGCGTCCTCCACCATCGTCTGGCGCAACCTCGTGCACATCCGGCGGATGCCGGAGATGCTGCTCGACGTCACCGTGCAGTCGGTCATGTTCGTGCTGCTGTTCGCCTACGTGTTCGGCGGGGCGATCGCCGTCGCCGGCTCGAACTACCGGGAGTTCCTGCTGCCCGGGATCATGGTCCAGACCATGGTGTTCTCCTCGGCGATCGTGGCCATGGGCCTGACCAGCGACCTGCAGAAGGGGATCGTCGACCGCTTCAAGTCGCTGCCGATCCCGCGCTCGTCGGTGCTGGTGGGCCGCAGCATCTCCAGCCTGATCCACTCCAGCATCGGCGTCGCCGTCATGGGGCTGACGGGGCTGCTCATCGGCTGGCGGATCCGCAACGGCGTCGTCGACGGCGTCCTGGGGTTCCTGCTGCTGCTGCTCTTCGGGTTCGCCCTGATCTGGCTGGGCATCTGGGTCGGCTCCATCATGCGGACCGTCGAGGCCGTGCAGGGCTTCATGTTCACGGTGATGTTCCCGCTCACCTTCGTCGCCAACACGTTCGCCCCGACGGAGAGCATGCCGGCGTGGCTGCGCGCCATCGCCGAGTGGAACCCCGTCTCCGCGGTGACCCAGGCGTGCCGGGAACTCTGGGGGAACGCCCCACCGGCGCCGGCGGACGCCGCATGGCCGCTGCAGCACGCGGTACCGGTCTCGGTCGCCTGGTCGCTCGTGCTGACGGCACTCTTCGCACCGCTGGCGGTCGCCGCGTTCCGCCGCCGGTCCCGCGACTGACCCTCAGGTCCCCTCGACCCGCTCCAGGAACAACCTCAGGGTGGTCAGGAAGGTCTCCGGCTGCTCGCTGTGCACCCAGTGGCCGGCGTCCTTGATCCGCACCAGCCGGGTGGCGGGGAACAGTGCGTCCATGTGCGGCCGGTCCTCCGGCAGGACGTAGGTGGAGTTCGCCCCGGCGATCCACAGCACCGGCCCGTCGAAGGACGCGCCGGGCGGGGGCTCGGGGAAGCCGCGCAGCTCACCGAGATCCCGTTCGAGCAGCTCGAGGTTGAGCCGCCAGCGCCAGCCGCTGCCCGTGCCTGGCTCCTCCCGGACGAGGCTCTGCAGGAGGAAGCTGCGCACCATCCGGCTGGGGACGGCGGTGCGTAGTGCCTGGTCGGCCTCGTCGCGGCTGGTGAGGGCAGCGAGATCCATGCCGCGCATGGCCTCGATGAAGGCGGCGAAGGGGGAGGCCTCCTCGTCCGGGTCGTCCGTCCGGCCGCCCTGCGGCGGATAGGTCACCGGCGCGACGTCCACGACCACCAGCGCGCGCAGCAGCTCCGGTCGGCGCAGGGCCAGCTGCATCGCGACCTTGCCGCCCATCGAGTGGCCCACGAGGGTGACCGGCGCGCCCAGGTGCTCGAGCTCGGTGGCGACCAGCTCGGCCATGTCGAGGTAGTCGACGCGGTCGGTCCACGGCGAGTGCCCGTGGTTGGGCAGGTCGAGCAGGGTGACGCGGTGGCGGTCGGCCAGCCCCTTGGCGATCGTCGTCCAGTTCTTGCCCTGGCCGAAGAGCCCGTGGACGAAGACGACGTCCGGGCCGGAGTCCCCCAGCGTGCGTGCGGCGAGGCGCTCGTCGTTGCCGCCGTCGTCCGTCACCCGGCGATTCCATCAGACGTTCCGTCGGTGCCGCCGCTTACCGTGCTCCGGGACGAGGGGGAGATCCATGCCGGGACGACGGCGGCGCACCACCACCAGCCGGACGAGCACCACCAGCACGAGGCGGACGACGACGCCGAAGCGCACCAGGAAGCCCGCGCCCGAGCTCCCGGCCGCCGGGCCGGGGGAGCGCGTGTGGGTCCTCGCCGTCCCCTTCCGGGCACCGGCGCCCGGCGCGCAGTGGCACCCGGGCCTGCAGGCCCACGTGTGGGTGGGGAAGGAGCTCCCGACCGAGCTGGCGCCCTACGACCCGCCGCCGTACAGCTTCGAGCGGTTCCTCGAGGACGAGCTGAACGAGAAGCCGCGTCCCCTGCCGATGGCCCGGCCGATGACCCCGCGCGACCAGCAGTGCGACGGCGCCGACGTGGTGGCCGCCCACGCGGCCGCCGGCGGCCGGGTCTTCCTGCTCGGCGACGACCCCGGCGTCGGCAAGACCGGCACGGCGATCCTGGCGGTGAAGGCGGTCGCCGAGCAGCGCGACGTCCGCACCGTGCTGGTCGTCGCCGACCGCCCGGCGGCCATCACCATCCCGCACTGGGCGCGCTCGATCGCCGGGTTCGGCGACGGGGGCATCCGCTGGTGCGTCACGACCTGGGACCGCTTGGCGAAGGTGTCGAAGCTGCGGTTCGACGTCGTCGTCGCCGACGAGGCGCACATGGTCCGGCACACGACGACGCAGCGGTGGAAGCACTGGAAGGCGGTGTCCGGGGCCGCGCGGGTCAAGGACGCCCCCTACGTGCTGGCCGCGACCGCGACCCCGGCGCACACACCCCTCGAGCTGCCCTACCTCGCCTCCGAGTTCGCCGTCCGCCATGCCGAGCCGCACAAGGACTGGGCCGACCTCCCGAAGAAGCTCTCCGCGCACGGGTTCCACGTGGAACGTGGCCGCTACGGCTGGGAGTGGACCGAGGACGCCGACGCCCGGCGAGCCGATCTGGCCCGGCTGCAGGGCTGGCTGGCCGACACCGATCCGCCGGCCACGCTGCACCGCCCCGCGCCCTGGGGGCCGGTGTCGGTCACCGGCACGCCGGTCGCCCTGACGCCGGCCGAGCGGGCCGCTTACGAGTCGGAGTGGTCGGAGTTCCGCGCCGAGATGCAACTGGCCCGCAAGGCTCGGCAGAGCGCGAAGGGCCGCGCCGCGCTGATGCGGTTCCGCCAGAAGGCCGGCCTCATCCGCGTGCAGGCGACCGTCGACTGGGTGAAGGCGCAGGTCGAGGCCGAGCGGCAGGTCGCCGTCTCGGTGGAGTTCGTGGAGACCGCCGCCGACCCGATCCGCGAGGCCCTGCTCGACGCGGGCGTCCCGGTGGCGGGCATCTACGGCCGCGACCGGTTCGATGTGGAGGCCGAACGGCTCCGGTTCCAGCGCGGCGAGGCGATGGTCTGCGTGTTCACCGTGACCGCCTCGATCAGCCTGCACGCCGGCGAGA
This sequence comes from Blastococcus sp. CT_GayMR20, assembly GCF_004570345.1. The sequence goes on from NZ_SPQM01000111.1 coordinate 15,357, forward strand.
CGCTCCCCGACGGCCGCCCGGCATCGGCCCCTCCGCGGGTCGGGCTGTTCCACCAGCCGCGGTTCTCGGGCATCCAGGCCCGTCAGGTCACCGGTCGTACGCACCGCGACGGGCAGACCTCGCCGTGGCGGATCGCCTTCGCCGAGGACACCGTCGAGGAGCAGGTCGCGCGGGTCATGGTCGAGCGGCTCGCGGTCAGCGGCTCGGCCGCCGGCGCGGACACGTCCTCCCTGCGGGAGATCGCCGAGCTGCTCGACGCCGACTGGCTGCCCGCAGCGGCCTTGACCGAGTAGCACTCACCGACGGGGAAACCGACCGCCGTCCGTCCGCTCCAGGGAGGCCCGGTCCCACTGCGCGCCGTCCGCCGCGGCCTCGTACGTGCGCTGCAGGAAGTCCAGCAGCAGCGCGTCGGGGTCCGGAGCCGTGCGCACGTGCTCGTAGGGCAGCACGAACTCGCTGAGCTCGTCGTCCCAGCGGGCGCCCTCGGGCAGGTCGGCGTACTGCCGGAAGCCGGCCGGCTCGGGATAGGCGTAGCTGTAGAAGACGCCCTCCTCGCCCGGCCCGCCGGGCCAGTAGCCGCAGCTGCTGACCTCGTGGGAGTAGGCCTCGAGCATCACGTGCGGACCGCAGTTCGGCGCCCCGCCGGGGTGGTCGGGCGCGGTGCGGCCGGAGAACCGGGTCGTGGCGAGGTCGAGAGCGCCCCAGAACAGGTGCACCGGGCTGGCCTTGCCGACGAACCGGTCGCGGAACACGGTGAAGACGCGCGTCATCTGCACCAGCGCCTGCCAGAAGCGGTGCACCGCCTCCGGGTCGTACGCGGCGTGCTCCCGGTCGTCGGGGAA
>NZ_SPQM01000112.1 GCF_004570345.1 Blastococcus sp. CT_GayMR20
ACGGTGCCGCTGTCCACGGCGCTCGGCATGGCGAACACCGCCCTGTCGGCGTTCGGCGGACAGATCGCGATCCCGCAGGCGCAGCTCAACAGCTCGCTGTTCGCCGGGGCCCAGGCGGAGGCGATGGGGAAGGTCGCTCAGCTCGACGCGCAGCGCCCGACGCCGATGGCCGGCCTCAACAGCATCCCGTTCGTCGGCGGGATCCTGAACTCGCTGGGAATGTCCAACACCCTCGCCGGGCAGCGGCCCACCCCTCAGGCGTTCCTCGGGGACCAGGGCTTCAAGCAGGCCGCGGCCGCGCTGATGCTGAACCTGCACACGATCGCCAACCAGAAGATCGTTCCGGTCGCGACCCTGATGGCCAACACGGGAGCCGCGGAAGCGGCCTTGAACTGGGCGGCCCGCAACCGCACCAGCTACGTGTTCCAGCAGGTGATCACCAAGAGCGCGACGGGTGGCGCCATCGACGATGCTGTCTCCCGCCTCGCAGACGGCGGGGGGATCTTCGCCGGGATCGGCCTAGCAGCCGGCGGCGGGGTGAGCGGGCCGGGCGGCCCCCTGGACGACCTCATCCCGGCGATGGGCCCGGGCGGTGCGCGCTACCAGCTGTCGAATGGTGAGCACGTGCTCGACGCCCGAGACGTGGACCTCATGGGCGGCCAGGGCGGCGTCTACGCCTTCCGCGACGCGCTCAACGCCGGCCGTACCCAGGTGATCCAGCCGAAGCGCATGGCCGACGGCGGACCGGTCGCTACGACGCCCCGCGAGGCAGGGGCACCGGCCCCGGTGGCGCCGGCCGCCAGCATCACGATCAACGGCGGCATCACGATCAAGGTCGAGACGCCGTTCAACCTGATGAACGACCGCGATCTCCGCCGGGCGGCCCTGGCGATCGAGCAGGAGCTCATCACGATCACCAGGGGGAGAATGTGAGCTGCATGTCGGCAATGAGCGGCAGGCTGACCCCATGACCACCCCCGAGGAGGACGTCCCACCGCCGGAGGTCGCTGCCATGGCCAGCGACGACGGCCCCATCCCCACCCTGACCACCTGGCTGCTCGCCGTCCGCGAGGACCGACGCTGGGACCGGGCCATGGAACTGATGACACCCGAGCTGCGGCTCGCGTCCGCCCAGAGGTTCGTCCTCCTGGACGACGACGGGACCCCGGGCGGCCGGGCGGCCGCGGAAGCGCTCGCAGGCCTCGCGGCGGTCGAGCACCCGCTCTTCGCGGAGTTCGGCGAGATCTGGCTGGAAGCGATGGACGAGTCGTTCGCGGGATGGCCGGCGGGGATCGGCTTCGGCAGTCAGCCACGGCCGGTCGACCTAGACCACGAGCTGCTGATCGTGGTGCCCTATTCGGACGTCACGGGACCGACGAGGTCCCTCGGTGGCGGTCGCGAGGCGACGCAGTTGCGCGGGGAGGCTGCGGACATCCGCCAGCTTGGCTTCCTCATGCGGCACGCGCCGGACGCCCCCACCGGGTGGCTCCTGGCCGGCTGGCGCTACGACCAGAAGCCGGAACCCGGCTGGCCACCCCGCGGGATCTGAGCCGAAGCTCATTCGGCCTACTTGATGCCGAGGAAGTAGACGAGCACCGCCACGAGCAAGGCGGAGCCGAACCCGAGGAGCGCCACCCGGGCGTCGCGCCGGTGATTCGCCCTCATCAGGCGCACCTCCCGACGTGGGGTCGGATCGATCAGCACAACGTTGCGCGTGCGCGCCTTGGACGGGAAAAGCGCCTTCGCCCACCGCACGAGCGTGACGCTTGCGATGAACACGAGGATGGCCACCGGTATCCAGAGCAGCGGGTGCAGCACGCCGAGGATGGCCGCGAGCAGCGTCAGCACAACGAGCGCCGTGATGCCGAGGCCGGCGACGGCCCAGATCAGGCCAGCAGCGTTCGGCAGCGGCTTGCCGAGCTTCACCACGAGGCGTGCGATTTCGTCGGCCAGCTGCGGGGAACGATTCGCGTCGCCACAGACGACAGTCAACGTCGCGCCGATACCGGGGGCCATGATCGGCTGGTTCGTTCGAAACTGGAAGAAGGCGAAGGGGTCGCCGGGGCTCATCGGGCTCTCCTGCAAGACCCCCTCGGGGGTGCGCCTGGCGGTCGATAACGTGAGGAACTCGAGGTCCGCGGGACTGGGGTCGTCCAGCTTCTCCAAGGTGAGAGGGGCGGGCCGCGTGTTCCTCAGCAGCAGCTCCGCACCCTCGCCTGCCAACCGGGTCATCTCCTGACCGACCTCCCGGATCGCGGTCAGGTCCAGGGACAGGCGGTCGAACACGATCCCGGAGAAGCCAGGCGCCCCCGGCACGTCCGATGTCCGGTAACCGGCACCGCGACGCCACCACACCATCTCTCCACCCCCGTCGGTCGGTCCCTGGCGCAGGACCGTACCTGCGGCTTCCTCACCTCTACCGCGGCATCTTCGATGGCCGGCCACGGCACCTTCCCCGGCGAGCGACCGCCGCTCGACGCCGCCGGCGCGCCGCACGCAAGGGGAAGACCACCGTGGGCTTCGACAACCGGCTCACCGCCGACGAGATCGCTGCGCTGTCTCCCGGCGACGCCGTGACCATCGAGTGCGGCCAGGAGTTCGCGCGGCCGCGCTACCGGCCCGGCAAGGTCATCCGGGTCGGCGCCCTCTTCGTTGACGTCGCGACCGAGGGCGCCAGAGGCGGCAAGTACGTCGAGCAGTACCGGCGCCGCGACGGCGTCCGGGACGGCGGTGGCGGCCGGGCCGAACTCGTGCGCGCCGGCACGGCCGTCCGGCCCGACCGTGGCCGCGGCACGCAGCACATCGACGGCCTCTACCGGCAGTGGCGCCGCCGCCCCGGGGACGTCGATGCCCTCCGCGAGCTCCGCGACGCGATCACCGAGCACCTCGACGAGGCGCTCGTCCCCTGATGGTGCGTTCTGGCCCGATCAGCCGCCGGCGATGGCTTCCCCAGCCCCCGGCGCAGGACGCGTATCGAACGCGAGATGCCATTCGGGCTGCCGCTTCCCGTTGAGGCTGAGTTCCCAGGAGTAGCGCGCTCCAGGCGCGAGGGGAAAGGCGGGAAAGTTGATCGCCACCGGCACAGGAAGGGGAGTACCCCGCTTCACCCCTGGAGGTCGACCGACCTCGAGTTCGCCTGCGAGCTCGATCGGCGCAGGACCCAGCGGCCCGGGTTGCATGACGGGCTGGCCGTCCTCATGCAGCAGTCTGAGCTCGAAGACGATCCGCGTGTTCGCGAGATCCCATGGCACATGCAGCAAAAGGGCAAGTGCGCTCGGCGTGGGCTGGGGGCCGGTGACCGACCAGCCGCCGCCGCTGATGTAGAGCTTGCCTTCCGAGACGGCCGCGTAGTCGCAGAGCATGAGCGTCGCCCTGAAGGCGCGCTCAGGCCCAGACAGGCGTCCGCCCCGCCGGTGAGACGTGGACGTCGCGGCTGAACGAGACGGAGTTGGTGGAGATCCCGGCCAGCGGCGTCAGGAAACGCACATCGATGACAAGCCCATCGTGGTCCGTGCTCTCCACCAGCTCGACGTCGTCCGCGGAGAGTTCAAGGTGGAAGGGAACGCCCTCCCGGACGAGAGCGCGAACTTCACCGACGGTGTCGCCGGCGGCAACGAACCCGGGCACGTCAGGAGACTCTGCCCACCACGAACCATCCTCGTGGTGGTAGATCACGCGCACACGCTCCAAGACGCTCACCCCTTCAGTATGTCCAGTGCCGTGTCAACGTCCAGTCCGATGTCCCTGACCAGCACTTTTCTGACCAGTCCGGGTGGCACTTCAGCGTTGTCGTGGAACGAGAAGAGCAGTCGCGGCCGTCCTGGCGCTTCCATAGTCCGGTGGGAACCACTCTGACGAGTGACTGTGTATCCCAAGCGCTTCACGGCCGCGAGTAGTTCCCTTCCGCGGCACGCAGGGAAGTTCGGCACCGGCCGACCCTATGTGGAGTCGAAGCCCTGCTCGAACCTGTCACTCCTCGCCCAGCCTGTGGATAGGACCGCCACGCCAACCTCGAGCTGGCACGGTGGTCGTCGTCGGCGAGGTCACCCGCCCCGCGGCTACGTCACCCCGCACCCACGGTCCGGTAGCCGCCGGCCGAAGGCCACCGACCGGCGTGCCGCCCGCCCTTGTTGCGGGCGGCACGCCGACACGAGTCCCGACCCCTAGGCTGCCCCGGTGCTGCAGCTCGCTGGGGTCCTCATCACCGCCGTCGTCACACTGCTGACGTCGCTCGGCTGGCCATCTCTCCGGCGCCGCGTTCGTGAGCACACGGCGCTCGTGAAGGACCTTCCCCCGTCCGCTGCCGCTCCCTTGTTGGCTGTGCTGGAGAAAGAGGTCCAGCTGCTGGCCCGGCGAGCGGATCGGCGATTGGAGACCGCCGACACGACCGCGCGTTACTTCTTCGCAGTCACGCTCATGGTCACGGTAGGGACCTGCGCGCTCCTCGCGACATGGCTCCTAGACCTATCGAGGACGCCGAACCTGATCCTGACCTCGGCAGCAGTGGTCTTGGCTCTCATCGCAGGGGGGCTTCTCGCCAGGATCCGGTTCCTCCTGCGCGACTCCGAGCCCCTGCGATCGGACGCTTTCCACGTCAACGTGCCCGAGACCAAGCCACACTCACACGCGGGCTGACTTACTGGTCGACAGGGGTGGGCCGCTCTGGACTCCGCCTTCATCGGGGCCAATGCCGGCACGGGTGCGGTCATCATCGCTGGCCCACCGTCAGGCTGGTGGGAAGGGCCAGGATGGCAGCTCGGCGTTCGCTGTCGTCGACCTGCGTGTAGAGCGCCGTCGTCGCGATCGACGCGTGCCGCAGCAGCTCCTGCGCAACCCGGAGGTTCCCGCCGGCGGCTCGCAGCGTGTTCGTGCCGAACCAGTGCCGCAGCTGGTGCGCCGTGCACGGAATCCCGGCCCGGCGCATCGCCCGCGAGATCGTGATCGACACAGTCGGGGACACGACGTGCTCACCGGCCCGCCCGTAGCCCTCGTAGGACGGGAACCACCACCCGGCCGCCGGATACTTCGCCGCCTCGGCAGCGACGAGCGGGTGCAGTGGCAGCTCGAGGTCGATGCCGCCCTTGCCGACCACCCGAAGCGTCCCCGCCTCGAGGTCGACGTCCTCCCCGCGGATCTTCGCGATCTCGTGGACCCGCAGCCCCTGGTAGCTGCCGAGCAGGATCCATGTGCGGGTGCGGCCGCGGATCCCGGAGGCCAGGAGGCGCTGCAGCTGGTCGTCGGTCACCGGCCGCGGCCGCCGTCGAGGCACCTTCGGCCGGCGCAGCTTCCGCATCGGGTTGTCGGCCCGCAGCTCCTCCACCTCGACCAGCCACACGAACCAGGCCCGCAGACCACCCCAGTACGTCGAGCGCGTCGAGGTGGTGCGGAGGCCGGCCAGGTAGCCGGCGAGGGCCTCCGCTGTGAACGCGGCGGGTTCCTGGCCGGTGTGCCGTTCCACGCGCTCAAGCAGCAGGCGTCGCTCGGTGACGGTGCGCTCGGCGTTCCCCGCTGCCCGCATGGCCATCGCCCACCGGTCGAGCAGCTCTCCCGAGGTGGCACCGGCGGGCGGCACACCTCGTTGCACCCTCGGCGCCGTGAGGGCGTCTGCCGGACTCACCTCGAGCACGCCGACGTCCATCAGCCATGCGTACAGACTGACCACGTGGGAGATGTAGGCCTTCCTCGTTGCTGGCCGGCCGGTGATTGACTCGTCCCAGCGCAGCAGGTCCGCCTCCGTGGCCTCCCGGAGCGGACGGGCGACCACCCGGTGGAGCTGTCGCAGCACCGATGTGCGGACCCGCACGGTGCCTTCCGTGAGCCCGCTGACGTTGGTGCACCAGGCGAGGTGCCGTCGGGCGTCGGGGTCCATATCGGGGATCACCGCTGCCTCCGGGGCCGGAGCAGACCGAGGTCGTTGACCGTCACGGGCCGATCCGCTGCAGCCGCAGGCTCGCTGGCCTGGTGCCAGCCGTCACGGCCCTGGACGAAGCCCGCCTGCCGGAGCAGCTCCTCGGCCTGCAGCAGGCGGTGCGCGTAGCCGGCTTCCTCGAGCGCGGGGGGTTCCGGCGTGACGCTTGCGACCGCGGGTCGCGGCTCAGCGCTCGGGGGTTCCGGACGACGCCGCTGCGGTGCCGTTCGGAAGTACTCGTCGTCGAGCGCGCCGTCGTCGACGTCCGTCTCCACCGGGCCGAGCGCGTCGGAGACCTCGGCCAGCTCGGCCTCAGACAGATCGGAGGATCCGTCTCCGGCACCGGTCCAGGCGTCGGTCATCGCCTGAACCATGTCGACGGTCTGCGTGGTGTCGTATGCCGCGTACCGCGCCGTCGTCTGCGGGGACCCATGGCCTAGGAGCTCCTGCACCATCCGCAGATCCTTGGTCAGCTGGTAGGCCGTCGTCCCGTAGCGGTGGCGCAGCTGGTGGGCGGTGAAGTCGAGGCCGTGACGCCGGGTGAAGCGGTTCACGGCGCACGACACCGACTTGGCGCTGATCTGAGCCGCGTCCATCCCGTAGAACATGGGTCCGGATCGGCGGCGGCCGTACGCGATCATCGCCTCGAGCACCGGCCCGGGGACCGGGACGACGCGTTCCTTGCCGCCCTTGCCCTCGCGGACGAGCAGCGACGTCTGCCCGTCGGCCGAGCCGAGGTCGGTCCAGTGCAGGCCGGCGATCTCCTGCGTGCGGAGACCGCAGAACGCTCCGAGCAGGATCATCAGCCGCATCTTCGGCTTGGCCGCGGCGACCGCCTGGCGGAGGACGTCCTCGGGGACGGGCCGCGGGAGTGGCCGGCTCAGCTTCGGGTTGGTCAACCGCGATGACGGGTCGGCCGCGACGATGCCGGCGAGCACGGCCCACCGGTAGAACGCCTTTACGTGGCTGACGTAAGCCCGACGGGTCTCCGCTGCCCGACCGGCCACGGCCGCCTGTTCCCAGCGCAGCAGGTCCGCCTCGGAGGCCTCGCGGAGCGGCTTGCCGAGCCAGAGTGACAGGCGTCCCAGGACGTCGGCGCGGACGCGCACCGTGTTCGGGCGCAGTCCGCGGAGTTCGGTCTGCCAGTGGGTGAACGCGGCGATGTCAGGGTCGAGGCTGCCGCCAGAGCCGTCATTCTGGCCAGCGGTGACGAGGCGAAGCGCGCTCACTGGATGCCGCCGGTGGTGTCGAGTCGGTCGCAGGCCTCGACGATCGCCGAGGCGTACCGGCGCCCCTCCGCGGGCGTGAGCTCGACGTCGGCTTCTGACAGGTAGATCACCGGCTCGCCGGCCTTGTAGACGACCGCGGATTCGTCGACCATCACGTCGTCGAGCTGCTGCACGCACACCTCGAGCGGCGCGCCCACCTCGCCGGCGAACACTCCGCCGCGGGCGACCGTCGGGGCGGTCCACACGTGCGTGATGACCGCCCCGTTCATGTCCGACCCGACGCGGGTTACCTCGGCCCAGCCTGGGCGCGGAACCGCGAACGCACGCTGGGCGGCGTCGGGGTGCTGTATCTGGGCAGCCGGGTCCGTACTCTCGATCATGGGTCTCTTGCCTTTCTGAGGATGGCGAGGGATCAAGGTCCCGGCCCGGTGTGACACCACCGGGCGGGACCGGCTTAACGCCGATAACTAGGCGTGTCTCGACCGTGGCATTGCCCTCGCCCTCGCTGCCGGTGTCCTGGCCGCGTCCGGCGCCGTCCCGGAGAAGGCCGTCGACCGGTTGGTGCTGCTCGGTGAACTGGGACTCGACGGCTCGGTCCGCGCGATCCGGGGCGTGCTGCCGTCGGTGCTCGCCGCGGCCCGGGCCGGCCACGCGCAGGTCGTCGTCCCGGCGGCGAACGCCGACGAGGCGGCCCTCGTCGAGAGCGTCGAGGTACTCGGTGTGCGCACGCTCGGCGAGGTCGTCGAGCACCTCGCCGGTCGGACGGCGCTGGCCGCGCACGTCGCCGGACCGCGGTCGGCGGCGCAGCCCGGACCCGATCTCGCGGACGTCGTCGGCCAGGCGGCCGGCCGGCGGGCGGTCGAGGTGGCGGCCGCCGGCGGGCACCACGTGTTCCTGACCGGTCCGCCGGGCGCCGGCAAGACCATGCTGGCCGAGCGGCTGCCCGGTCTGCTCCCGCCCCTGGACGAGCAGGCGGCACTCGAGGTGAGCGCCATCCACTCGGTCGCGGGGACCCTGGCGCCCAGTGCCCCGCTGGTCACGCGGCCGACGTTCGAGGCGCCGCACCACTCGGCCTCGATGGCCGCCCTCATCGGTGGCGGATCGGGCCAGATCCGGCCGGGCGCGCTCTGCCGGGCTCACCGGGGAGTGCTGTTCCTCGACGAGGCACCCGAGTTCCCGCGGGCGGTCCTCGACACGCTCCGGCAGCCGCTGGAGCGGGGACAGGTCACGATCCAGCGGGCGTCCGGCTCCGCCACCTTCCCCTGCCGGGCGCAGCTGGTGCTCGCGGCCAACCCGTGCCCCTGCGCGAGCGCCGCAGGGGACACGGCCTGCACCTGCAGCCCGCTGGAACGGCGCCGGTACCAGTCACGGCTGTCGGGACCGCTGCTGGACCGCATCGACCTCCGGGTGGACCTTCCGCCGGTCACCCGGGCCGCCTGGCTCGACGGCATGGGCACCCCGGAGCCGACTGCGGACGTCGCCCGTCGCGTCCTCGCCGCGCGGACGACCGCCGCCGAGCGGCTGGCCGGCACCGGCCTCTCGGTGAACAGCCAGGTGCCGGGCCGGCTGCTGCGGGAGCGGTGGGCGATACCGCGACAGTCGCTGCAGCTGGCGGAGCGGGCCCTGGAGCGCGGAGCGCTGTCCGTCCGGGGGTTCGACCGGGTCCTCCGGGTGGCGTGGACCCTGGCCGACCTCGCCGGCCGGCCCGTCCCCGGCAGCGACGAGATCGCCGAGGCCCTGGGCATGCGCCTGCAGCGGGCCGTCGCATGACGCTCGACGAGGACCTCGAGGAGGGGGCGGGAGCGCAGGCCGTGCCGGGGGAGGTACACCCCGCGGTTCGACGGGCCCGCGCCTGGCTCAGCCGCGTCTGCGAACCCGGCACCGTGGACTTCTGGCGTTACGTGGACGACGTCGGTCCGCTGGAGGCGGTGCGCACGATGCGGTCGGGATCGGCGCCGGAGCGGCTCCGGGCGGTGGTGGGTGCGCGGGCTGCGCAGGACGAGAGCCTCGCGGACCTGCTCCGAGCCGAGAGGTGCGGCGCGCGGCTCGTCGTGCCTGAGGACCCTGAGTGGCCGGCCCTGCCGCTGCACGCACTCACCGTCGCGGTGGCCGACGAGCCCATGGACCCCGAGCGACAGTCCGACCGGACACTCGCCCCCGTGCCGCCGGTGGCGCTGTGGGTACGCGGGCCCGCGCGGCTGGACGAGCTGGTCGAACGGTCGGTGGCGATCGTGGGCTCCCGCGCGTCGACCGCGTACGGCGAGCACGTCGCGGGCGAGCTCGGCCACCAGTTGGGGGAGCGGGGCTGGACGGTGGTCTCCGGCGGTGCGTTCGGCATCGACGCCGCCGCGCACCGCGGAGCGCTCGCCGCCGAGGCGCCCACCGTCGCGGTGCTCGCGTGCGGTGTCGACCGGCCCTATCCGGCCTCGCACGGCGCGCTGTTCACCCGGATCGCCGAGACCGGCCTGCTCGTCAGCGAGTGGCCGCCCGGCTGCGCACCCCTGCGGCACCGCTTCCTGGTGCGGAACCGGCTGATCGCGGCCCTCACCCGCGGAACGGTGGTCGTCGAGGCGGCCGCACGATCGGGCGCGCAGGCGACCGCCAAGCGGGCCCGCAGGCTCGGCCGGGAGGTCCTCGTCGTTCCCGGCCCGGTGACGTCGGCGATGTCGGTCGGGTGCCACGAGCTGCTGCGCGACCGCGAGGAAGGGGCGACCCTGGTCGCATCGGCGGCACACGTCATCGAGGCGGTCGGCGGGATCGGCACCGACCTGGCCGCTCCGCCGGAACGGCCGGGCGGGGCCCGGGACGGGCTGTCCGACCTCGCCGCGCGCGTTCTCGACGCCTGTCCGGTGCGCATCGGCGTCGGTCCCGAGCGGCTCGCGACCATCGCCGGCTGCGACGTCCTCGACGTCCTGCGGGTGTTGCCCGCGCTGGAACTGGCCGACCTCGTGCAGTGGACCGGCACCGGCTGGCGGCTCACGCCGCCACCGAAGCGAGGGCGCGACCCCGGCGCGGCGGCTTGACGCTTCCCGGACGCCGTCGGACGGTTCCGAGGTGACCACGGGGACGGCCGCCGCGCGCGCGGCGCTGCCGCCTGCCCTGGCCGAGGCCCTCGACGGGTACGAGGACCACCTGCGGACCCAGCGGGACCTGTCCGAGCACACCGTCCGCGGCTACGTGACCGATGCGGTCGGGCTGCTCGAGCACCTGGCGCGGCGGGGCGGGGTCCAGGTCGACGAGCTCGACCTCGCGGTGCTGCGCAGCTGGCTCGCCCAGGGGCGCACCCGCGGCCACAGCCGGGCGACCACCGCGCGCCACGCGGCCTCGGCCCGCTCGTTCACCGCCTGGCTGCGCCGCACCGGGCTCACCCCCGAGGACGTCGGCCTGCGCCTGGTGAGCCCGAAGGCCCGCCGGACGCTGCCCGACGTCCTCGCACCCGAGCAGGCCCGCGCGGTCGTCGAGTCCACCGCGGGCGCGGAGGAGCCGGTGGGCCTCCGCGACGCCGTGGTGCTCGAGCTGCTGTACGCCAGCGGCATCCGGGTCAGCGAACTCGTCGGGCTCGACGTCGACGACGTGGACCGCGGCCGCCGCCTGCTCCGCGTGCTGGGCAAGGGCCGCAAGGAGCGCAGCGTGCCCTACGGCGCCCCGGCGGAGCAGGCTCTCGACGCCTGGCTCACCCGCGGCCGACCGGCACTGGCCACGCCCGACTCGGGACCGGCGCTGCTGCTGGGTGCCCGAGGCAGGCGGCTCGACGCCCGGGAGGCCCGGCGGACCGTGCACGCCGCCGTCGCGAGTACGCCCGGCGCACCGGACATCGGCCCGCACGGTCTCCGTCACTCGGCGGCCACGCACGTGCTCGAGGGCGGCGCGGACCTGCGCTCCGTCCAGGAACTGCTCGGCCACGCTAGCCTCGCGACGACCCAGATCTACACGCACGTGACGGTCGAGCGGCTCCGTGCGGTCCATGCCCAGGCGCATCCCCGCGCGTGAGCGGAGAGCTGCGTGCTGAGAGGGTGGCGACAGCCGTGACGGGGCAGGACCAGCGAACGACGACCAGCACGAGCACCGAGGAGGGCGACCGTGCCTGAGGCCACCATCCACCGGCTCGACGAGTACGACGACGCACCCGAGGACGCCGACGCACTCCTCGCCGAGCTGTGGGCCGACTACGTCGCCAACCGTGATCCCGGCCTCCGCGACCGGCTGATCCTGCACTACGCGCCGCTGGTCAAGTACGTCGCCGGCCGGGTCGGCAGCGGTCTGCCCGCCCATGTCGAGCAGGCCGACCTCATCTCCTACGGCACGTTCGGCCTCATCGACGCGATCACCCGCTTCGAGCCGACCCGGGAGGTGAAGTTCGAGAGCTACGCCATGTCCCGCATCCGGGGCGCGATCATCGACGAGCTCCGCAACACCGACTGGATCCCGCGGTCTGTCCGCATGAAGGCCCGGGCATTCGAGCGGGCCGTCGCCGACCTCGAGGCGAAGTTCCAGCGCACCCCGACCGAGGAGGAGGTCGCCGAGGTCCTGGACATGGACGTCGAGGAGGTCCGCAAGTTCCTCGGTCAGCTCTCCCTGGTCAACGTGGTCGCGCTCGACGAACTGCTCAGCGATGACGAGGGTGGCTCGCCGCGTCTCGGCGACACCCTGCAGGACTCGACGGCGCTGGACCCGCAGGCCATGGCCGAGCACGGCGAGGCCCGGCAGCTGCTGGCCCGCGCCGTCGAGCAGCTGCCCGAGCGCGAGAAGGTCGTCGTCAGCCTCTACTACTTCGAGGGGCTCACCCTCGCCGACATCGGCCGCGTCCTCGGGGTCACCGAGAGCCGCATCTGCCAGCTGCACACCAAGGCCGTGCTCCACCTGCGCACCAAGCTCGCCGACATCGCGTGAGCCTCATGGGCGGCCCCACTCGTACGTGGCCCGCCCCGGAGCAGTGAGCTCGCGCAGCGACCGGTCGGGTCGCTCGACGCGCACCGCCAGATCGGCGACCGAGCAGTTGCGCACCCGGTGCTCCCCGCCGTCGGGGCCGGCGTAGTCCCACGTCACGAACGCGTCGGGCGGCGCGGAGACCGACGCGCTGACGGTGCAGGCGGCACCGGGCAGTCGCAGCACGCAACCGTCGTCGGCCGCGGTCACGCCCACGCGCCGACCGAGGCCGCCGAGCGCCAGCCGCTCCCCGTCCAGGCTGATCGCACCGTTCGCGACCCAGGGCGTGGTCACGGGGCCGATGCGGATCCGGCCGATCGCCACGTCGAGCCAGGTGTCCGCGCCGGTGCCCTCGAACGCCAGACCGGAGAGCCAGATCCACTGCTGCGCGTGCTGCTCGCCCCAGTTGTGGCCGATCATCCCCGGCCAGCCGGCGACGTCGACGGTCTCGCCGTCGAGCGTCAGCGTGCCGTCGAAGACCGTCGTCGGGCTGGGCGAGACCAGCTTCGTGCGGGGCAGCCGCGCGGTGTACATCCAGCTCCGGGGCAGGTGCCGCAGCGGCGCCTGGTCCGAGCGGTGATGGAGCGACCAGTTCGCGGCAAGGCCGGGAGAGCCGATCGACCCGGCGATGGCGGCGGCGCCGAACGTGCTGTCGCCCAGCCGGATCCAGCCGCCGTCCCCGCTGGCGGGCTCTCCGGTCTCGACGCGCACGGCTCGGGGACCGGGCCGGTCGCGGTCGAACCAGGTGAACCACAGCTGGCCGGTCGGCCGGCCGCCCGGCGGCTGCGAGACCGTGTAGCGGATCCACACGCCCCGCGGCTCGCTGGGGGAGACCGCGCGCAGGTAGAAGCTCTCGTAGTGCCCACGCCCGGCCGGGACATCGGGCCAGCGCGGCGCGGTCGCATCCACCGCCGCCATGCGAGGCAGGGTAGTGAAGCGCAGCTCGTCGGGTCAGCCCGGCGGCAGCAGGCGGACCCGCGGCGGCCGCAGCAGCGTGAGCGGGTCGAGGTAGACCTCCTCCCGGCGGGCGCCCCAGTGCAGGCAGGCCTCGACGGGGCACCCGAGGTGACCGCCGACCAGCATGCCGATGGGCGATCCGCCGGTCACCCGTGCGCCGGCGCCGACCGACGGATCGACCGGCTCGTACGTCGTCCGCAGGCCGTTCGGATGGTCGATGCTCACCACCGGCCGGCCGGCGACCATCCCGGCGAACACGACCACCCCGTCACCGGCGGCCAGGACCGGGCTCCACGGCGTCCCGCGCAGGTCGACGCCGCGGTGTCCGGCGGCGAACGGATGGGGGAGGCGGTCGAAGGGCCGGGTCACCGTCAGGCGGCCGTCCATCGGCGCGACCCAGGGAACCGGAGCCGGGGCAGGGGAGGTCTCGGCGCCGGCCGCGGCAGGCGCGAGGGCTGCGGCGAGGACGACGAGCACAGGGAGCAGGTAGCGGGCACGCATGACCCGACCCTCGGGTGGGACGGCGCCTGGGAGGACCGGCGGAGCGGATCTGTGGACGGCCGGACGGCTGGGGAAACCGGCCCCGATCCTCGCGTATGCTGTCCGGTGCGGCCCGTTCCGACGGGTCGACTTCGCGCGTCCTCCACCCGCCAACGCGGGGCAGTCGCCACCTCGGTCCCAGCGGGCAACCGCCGGGTGCGTGGCGCCGCTGGACGCCAGGGCGGCGCACCACCCGGTGTCCGCGTCACAACCGAGGAGCGCGGCCCACCGGTCGCGCGCAGATCAGAGAGGCTGCAATGGCAGTCGTCAGCATGAAGCAGCTGCTCGACAGCGGCGTCCACTTCGGGCATCAGACCCGTCGCTGGAACCCGAAGATGAAGCGCTTCATCTTCACCGAGCGCAACGGCATCTACATCATCGACCTGCAGCAGACGCTGGGGTACATCGACAACGCCTACGAGTTCGTCAAGCAGACGGTCGCCCACGGCGGCTCGATCCTGTTCGTCGGCACCAAGCGTCAGGCGCAGGAAGTCGTCGCCGAGCAGGCCACGCGCGTGGGCATGCCCTACGTCAACCAGCGCTGGCTGGGCGGCATGCTCACCAACTTCCAGACCGTGCACAAGCGCCTGCAGCGCCTCAAGGAGCTCGAGGACCTCGAGCAGACCGGCGCGCTGGTCAGCCTCTCCAAGAAGGAGCAGCTGGTCCTCAGCCGCGAGAAGGCCAAGCTCGAGCGCAGCCTCGGCGGTATCCGCGACATGCAGAAGGTGCCCAGCGCCATCTGGATCGTGGACACCAAGAAGGAGCACATCGCCGTCGGCGAGGCGCGCAAGCTGAACATCCCGGTCGTCGCGATCCTGGACACCAACTGCGACCCCGACGAGGTCGACTACAAGATCCCGGGCAACGACGACGCGATCCGCAGCATCACGGTGCTGACGCGCGTCATCGCCGACGCGGTCGCCGAGGGCCTCATGGCCCGCTCGGCCGCGCAGGCCGACGCCGGCCGCGGCGAGGCCGCGGAGCCGGTCATCGGTGGCGACGAGCCCCTGGCCGACTGGGAGCGCGAGCTCCTGACCGGTGGGGACGCCTCGGCCGCGCCGGCCGCGGACGCCACCGCAACCCCGCTGCCGGAGACCCCGGCCGAGCCGCCCACGGCCACCGCGAACGAGGTCGCCCCCACCGCGGGCGTCCCCGCCACCGGCGACACGAGCACCGGCACCCAGGGCGCCCAGAACGGCTGATGCCCGGCGCCGTCCCCGCCCGCAGCGGGGACGGCGTCCCGGCACGTCCGCACCCGTTCCTGAGTAGCAGTTCCCTCGCACCACCCCAGACCCAGAGGAAGTGACATGGCTGAGTTCACCGCAGCCGACGTCAAGCGTCTCCGCGACGCCACCGGCGCCGGCATGATGGACTGCAAGAAGGCCCTGACCGAGGCCGACGGCGACTACGACAAGGCCGTCGAGTTCCTGCGCGTCAAGGGCGCCAAGGACGTCGGCAAGCGCCTCGAGCGCTCCACGACCAACGGCATCGTCGTCAGCAAGGACGGCGCGCTGCTCGAGCTCGACTGCGAGACCGACTTCGTTGCCAAGAACGCCGACTTCGTGAAGCTCGCCGACCGGCTGCTCGACATTGCCCTCCAGAGCAAGCCGGCCGACGCCGAGGCGCTGCTGGCCACCGAGGTCGACGGCCAGACCGTCGCCGCGATCGTCGAGGGCGAGTCCGCCCGCATCGGCGAGAAGCTCGTCCTCAGCCGGTTCGCCGTCTTCGAGGGCACGACCGCCACGTACCTGCACAAGCGGGCCACCGACCTGCCCCCGGCCATCGGTGTCGCGGTGCAGTACTCCGGTGGGACCGAGGAGGCCGCGCGCAGCCTGGCGATGCACATCGCCGCCGCGCGTCCCCGCTTCCTCACCCGCGAGGAGGTCCCGGCCGAGGCGGTCGAGACCGAGCGTCGGGTGGCCGAGCAGACGGCGAAGGAGGAGGGCAAGCCCGAGCAGGCGATCAGCAAGATCGTCGAGGGACGCGTCAACTCCTACTACAAGGACTTCGTCCTGCTGGAGCAGCCGTCGATCACCGAGCCCAAGCGCACGGTGAAGCAGATCGTCGACGAGGCCGGCCTGACCGTCGAGCGGTTCGCCCGCTTCGAGGTCGGCCAGGCCTGAGGCTGACGCACGATGCGAGCGGCCCCGTTCCCCGTCCCGGGGAGCGGGGCCGCTCGTCGTTCCGGCAGGATCCGAGTGACCGATTTCGAGCGAGGGATGACGCCTTGACCGACACCACCCCACCGTTGTCCGCCCCCACCGCGTTCCAGCCCGCCGACGGCAGCGGCTACCACCGCGTGCTCCTCAAGCTGTCGGGCGAGACGTTCGGCGGCGGCAAGGTGGGCGTCGACGCCACGATCGTGCGAGGGATCGCCGAGCAGCTCGCCGAGGTCGCCGCCAAGGGCACGCAGATCGCCGTCGTCATGGGCGGTGGCAACTTCTTCCGGGGTGCCGAACTCTCCCAGGCCGGCATGGACCGCACCAAGGCCGACTAC